>DFBM01000061.1:0-5676 GCA_002366645.1 Rhodobacterales bacterium UBA3080
ACGGTTTACCGTCACTGTGGCCAGAAAGAGTCGGTTATCTTCTGTGACCAGATCATGACCCTCGGTTTCCAGGAAGCGTTCAAAGCCGGTATTTCGTTTGGTAAGGATGACATGATCATTCCTGACACCAAATGGGATCTGGTTAACGGTACGCGGGATCAGGTTAAGGAATTCGAACAACAGTATATGGACGGTCTGATTACACAGGGCGAGAAATACAACAAAGTTGTCGATGCCTGGTCGAAATGTTCCGACGTTGTTGCGGATGCGATGATGGGCGAGATTTCGTCGATGAAAGTTGACGATGCCGGCGCTGAAATGGAACCGAACTCGGTTTACATGATGTCCCACTCCGGTGCGCGTGGTTCCCCTGCACAGATGAAGCAGTTGGGCGGTATGCGTGGTCTGATGGCTAAACCTTCGGGCGAGATTATCGAAACACCGATTATCTCGAACTTTAAAGAAGGTCTGACCGTTCTCGAGTACTTCAACTCCACCCACGGTGCCCGTAAGGGTCTTGCGGATACGGCGTTGAAAACGGCGAACTCCGGTTATCTGACACGTCGTCTGGTTGACGTTGCACAAGATTGCATCGTTAAAGTTGACGATTGCGAAACAGACCGCTCGATCACGGCGACAGCTGCGGTAAATGACGGCGAAATCATCTCGTCCTTGTCGGAGCGTATTCTGGGCCGTACGGCTGCTGAAGATGTTCTACATCCGGTAACAGACGAGATCATCGTGCGTCGCGACGAGTTGATGGATGAACGTGCTTCGGAAGCGGTTGAAGCTGCCGGCGTTCAGTCGATGTTGATCCGTAGCCCGCTGACTTGTGAAGCCGAAGATGGCATCTGTGCAACCTGTTACGGTCGCGATCTGGCACGTGGTACACGTGTCAATCCGGGCGAGGCAGTCGGTATTATTGCCGCGCAGTCGATCGGTGAACCGGGTACTCAGCTGACCATGCGTACATTCCACATTGGTGGTATTGCGCAGGGTGGCTCGCAGTCGTTCCAGGAAGCCAACAACGAAGGTAAAGTCGAGTTCCGTAACGCGAACATCATCGTAAATGCTGACAAAGAGCAGGTCGTGATGGGGCGTAATATGGAATTGGCCATTATCGACGAAAACGGTGTGGAGCGTACGTCCCATAAATTGCCTTACGGTACAATTGTGCTGGTCAAGAAAGGCAAGAAAGTCAAACGCGGTGACAAGCTGTTTGAATGGGACCCATACGCGTTGCCAATTATTGCCGAGCAAGATGGTCAAGCCAAGTTTGTTGATCTGGCTGCCGGTCTCTCGGTTCGTGAAGAAACCGATGATGCGACGGGTATGACCCAGCGTATCGTTATGGATTGGCGCACGGCCCCTAAAGGTAACGATCTGAAGCCTGAAATCATCGTGATGGACCCTGAAACAGGTGAGCCGGTTCGTCTTGCGAACGGCAACCCCGAAGTTCACACGATGTCGGTTGACGCAATTCTGTCCGTTGAAGACGGTCAGGATGTTAAAGCCGGTGACGTTCTTGCGCGTATTCCGCGTGAAGGTGCCAAGACAAAAGACATCACCGGTGGTCTGCCGCGTGTTGCCGAATTGTTCGAAGCCCGTCGTCCTAAAGACCACGCGATCATCGCCGAGATTGATGGCCACGTGAACTTTGGCAAGGACTACAAGAACAAGCGTCGCGTTTCGATTGTGCCTGTGGATGATACTATGGATCCGGTCGAGTATATGGTTCCAAAAGGTAAGCACATTCCTGTTCAGGAAGGTGATTTCATCCAGAAGGGTGAGTACCTGATGGACGGCAACCCTGCGCCGCATGACATTCTACATGTTATGGGTGTCGAGGCGCTGGCTGACTATATGATCGACGAAGTTCAGGCCGTGTATCGTTTGCAAGGTGTGAAAATCAACGACAAGCACATCGAGGTTATCGTTCGCCAGATGCTCCAGAAATGGGAAGTCACATCGACCGGTGGCACAACCTTGCTGAAAGGCGAGCAAGTCGATTTTGCCGAGTTCAAAGAAGCGAACGAGGAAGCCATCGCAGCAGGCCGCGAGCCTGCAACCGGTGGTCCGATCTTGCTTGGTATCACCAAGGCCAGCTTGCAAACACGTTCGTTCATTTCGGCGGCTTCCTTCCAGGAAACCACGCGGGTTCTGACCGAAGCTTCTACGCAAGGTAAGCGTGACAAGCTGATCGGTCTGAAAGAGAACGTGATTGTTGGTCGTCTGATCCCTGCCGGTACAGGTAGTGCTACGCATGACATCAAACGGGTCGCAACGTTGCGCGACGCCAAAGTCATTGCCCAGCGTCAGGCCGAAGCTGTTGCCGTTGCCGCACTGGAAGACCAGTCGGCGAGTGAACAGCCTTCGGACGCTGGCTTGGACATCATTGACTAGTCGAAATCACTTTGAATTGAAAAAGCCCCGCTGGAAACGGCGGGGCTTTTTTATTGGCTTAAAGATAAGTGGTGAAGGTATCTGGCGTCACTTGACGGGTCTTTTCCGGCAAGCGTTGCGAGCTTACTTGCGTAAGCGGCACAGCAGGCATGATGCATACGCAAGACCTCGGGATCGTGGGCCAGTTTCGCATATTCCTGTTCAAACTTATCGTTATTTGCCAACGCGGTTTCGTCCAAGCCGTCATTCTTGTTATACAACTGCTCGAACTCCGCGTCATACCGGTCAGCCCGGCCCGAGCGTTCCCACTTTTGTCGGCGCTCCAACATCGATTCCTGTGATTTCGTGACATAGTGGTTTACCTGCGCATCAACATGTGTGATCCGCGCCTTTTTGGTCGCGCGACGCACTGTGTCACCGACCAGACGGATCGCGTTCAGCCGCTTGCCCTCACTATCAATCCAGCTGTTCGCGCCACCCCATTCGCCGTTATAACCAAAGGGCGCATGGGATTTAAAGCCCGCGAACTTCATCGGTTGTCGGAAGACAGATTTGAAGCGCATGTTTGCTGCATCGGCACCTTCGGCACATCGCGTGAAAGTTTCCCGCACCATCCCGTCGGCCCAATTTTTCTGCCCGCCATCACCGAAGCATTTCCAGTTGATAGCCATACCCAGACATTCCCGCCCGTTTTGTGCAATCAGTGACTGGATCGTATGATCGCCAACATGCACAACGAGAAACTCGTCAGCGTCCAAAATCATCACCCAATCGGCCGAGGTCACGAGCGAATGCTTGCGCGCGGCTTTGAAGGCGGAATCCAGCGCAAAACTTCCGGCGACAGGGTTGTGGTTTAAGTGTTCTAAATGACCCATGGATGCCAGATGGTCCAACAACTTATCGGAGCCATCGTCGCAATTGTTACTGACAACAAGAATATCGGTGAACCCCACCGCTTTATGCCATGCGAGCCATTCAAGAATATTGGCTCCCTCGTTCCGCATCGGTGAAAGCAGAACGAAGCTTTGATCGCGAAACTTATCCGAGATTCGGTGATTCCGGCTGGGTTTGCCCCCCAAGATGGCTCTGACCAGACCTATAAGCTTCGTTTTAACCGGGTTTGTCATGGTCAGGGACGATATAAGCGTGTATTCGCAGGGTCAAACGGCAAATCTGGTAGTTCACAACGATTTTTATATAATGATTTCAATAATCAAGCCGAAGCACCGACAAACGTCGGTGGATTTCTGATAGGGTGTTGACTTCCCATCCGACTCCTTCTATTTATCCGTCGCTCAGGAAAGGCAACTGCCGAACCCTGATACAAGCCACAATTTGGCGGTCATGATCCAGGTCTAGAGCCTCGATCCTCTGGAATTTCGCTGCACCGGTGCTGTAAGGCTCCGAGCGCGGCATTTTTGGCGTTTTGCACATTCGGTGCTTGGCGCGAGTTGAAACGGGTTGCACGGGGTTTTTACCGAATGCCAACGATACAACAGTTAATTCGCAAGCCGCGCCAGCCGCGCGTGAAGCGACAGAAGTCACAGCACCTGCAGGCTTGTCCTCAGAAACGCGGCGTATGCACGCGCGTATATACAACGACACCGAAAAAGCCGAACTCGGCTATGCGTAAGGTTGCCAAAGTGCGTCTTACCAACGGTTTCGAGGTTATTTGCTACATCCCAGGCGAAAAGCACAACCTCCAGGAGCACTCAGTTGTTCTGATCCGCGGCGGTCGTGTAAAAGATTTGCCGGGTGTCCGTTACCACGTTCTGCGCGGTGTGTTGGATACCCAAGGTGTTAAAGATCGCCGTCAGCGTCGTTCGAAATACGGCGCCAAGCGTCCGAAATAAGGAGAGTTTACGATGTCCCGACGTCATTCCGCCGAGAAACGTCAAGTTCTGCCGGACGCCAAGTATGGTGACCGCATTCTGACGAAGTTCATGAACAACCTGATGCTTGACGGCAAAAAATCCGTCGCTGAGCGTATCGTTTACGGTGCACTTGATCGCGTTGAAGAAAAGCTGAAGCGTGCGCCTGTTGAGGTGTTCCACGAAGCTCTGGAAAACATCAAACCATCCGTCGAGGTTCGTTCCCGTCGTGTTGGCGGTGCTACTTACCAGATTCCTGTCGAGGTTCGCCCCGAACGTCGCGAAGCATTGGCTATCCGTTGGTTGATCTCCGCATCGCGTTCGCGCAACGAAAACACGATGGAAGAGCGTCTCGCCGGCGAATTGCTGGACGCGGCCAACACCCGTGGTTCTGCAGTCAAGAAACGCGAAGACACCCACAAAATGGCCGATGCTAACAAAGCATTCAGCCATTACCGCTGGTAACTTAGGTCAGGACGAGAACAATGGCTCGCGAATATCCCCTTAATGAATACCGCAATTTCGGTATTATGGCTCACATCGATGCGGGTAAAACTACCTGTACCGAGCGTATCCTGTATTACACTGGTAAATCCCACAACATTGGCGAGGTGCATGATGGCGCCGCGACTATGGATTGGATGGAGCAGGAGCAGGAACGCGGTATTACTATTACTTCGGCTGCGACGACCACATTCTGGGAGCGCACTGAAGACGGTAAAACAGCTCAGTCCAACAAGCACCGCCTGAACATCATCGACACACCGGGCCACGTTGACTTCACAATTGAAGTTGAGCGTTCCTTGGCTGTTCTCGATGGCGCGGTTGCATTGCTTGATGCGAACGCTGGTGTTGAGCCACAGACCGAAACTGTTTGGCGTCAGGCCGACCGGTATAAGGTTCCACGTATTGTTTTCGTCAACAAGATGGACAAGATCGGCGCAGACTTCTTTAACTGCGTGGACATGATCAAAACCCGCGTTGCCGGTAACCCGCTTCCGATCCAGCTTCCAATTGGCGCAGAGACCGAGCTTGAAGGCTCGATCGATCTGATCACTATGGAAGAGTGGGTTTATCTTGGCGAAGACCTTGGTGCATCTTGGGAGCGTCGCCCGATCCGCGATAGCCTCAAAGACAAAGCCGACGAAATGCGCGCCGAGATGATCGAAATGGCCGTCGAAATGGACGACGATGTCATGGAAGCTTACCTCGAGGGTAACGAACCAGACGTCGACACGCTTCGCAAGCTTATCCGCAAGGGTACGATTGAGATGAAGTTCGTTCCGATTCTTGCCGGTTCGGCGTTCAAAAACAAAGGTGTTCAGCAGCTTCTGAACGCTGTGATCGATTTTCTTCCAACACCGTTGGACGTTGTTGATTACATGGGCTTTAAGCCAGGCGA
>DFBM01000061.1:5720-8090 GCA_002366645.1 Rhodobacterales bacterium UBA3080
TTCAAAATCATGAACGACCCGTTTGTTGGTTCGCTTACATTCACACGTATCTATTCCGGCGTTCTGAACAAGGGCGACAACATTCTTAACTCTACTAAAGAGAAAAAAGAGCGTGTTGGCCGTATGATGATGATGCACTCGAATGACCGTGAAGAAATCACGGAAGCATTTGCGGGCGACATCATCGCTTTGGCTGGTCTGAAAGACACAACAACTGGTGACACGATCTGTGCGATCAACGATCCGGTGGTTTTGGAAACAATGACATTCCCCGATCCTGTGATCGAGATTGCTGTTGAGCCAAAAACCAAAGCCGACCAAGAGAAAATGTCGACAGGTCTAGCCCGTCTTGCTGCCGAGGATCCGTCCTTCCGCGTTGAGACTGACTTTGAATCAGGTCAGACAATCATGAAGGGCATGGGCGAGCTTCACCTCGACATCCTTGTTGACCGTCTGAAGCGCGAATTCAAAGTTGAAGCGAACATTGGTGCGCCTCAGGTTGCTTATCGCGAAACTATCGGTCACGAAGTCGAGCATTCTTACACCCACAAGAAGCAGTCTGGTGGTTCTGGTCAGTTTGCTGAAGTGAAAATGATTATTTCACCGACAGAGCCTGGCGAAGGGTATTCATTTGAATCCCGCATCGTTGGCGGGTCTATTCCAAAAGAATACATCCCGGGTGTTGAAAAAGGTATTACTTCGGTAATGGACAGCGGCCCTCTGGCTGGCTTCCCGGTTATCGATTTCAAAGTTGCCTTGATTGACGGTAAATTCCACGACGTTGACTCCTCGGTTCTTGCATTCGAAATCGCTGCCCGTATGGGTATGCGCGAAGGTATGCGGAAAGCTGGCGCCAAGTTGTTGGAGCCAATCATGAAAGTCGAAGTGCTGACACCTGAAGAATATACTGGTGGCATCATCGGCGACCTGACTTCCCGTCGCGGGATGGTTCAGGGCCAGGATACACGCGGCAACGCGATTATTATCGACGCTTTTGTACCGCTGGCGAACATGTTCGGGTACATTAACACTCTGCGTTCCATGTCCTCCGGTCGTGCGAACTTTACAATGCAGTTCGATCACTACGAAGCAGTGCCGTCGAACATCTCTCAAGAACTTCAGGAAAAGTTTGCCTGATCTGAAAATCACAGGTCAGCACCCTGACCAATATTATATGGAGACCTATCATGGGTAAGGAAAAGTTTGAACGCACGAAGCCGCACGTCAATATTGGCACGATTGGCCACGTTGACCACGGTAAGACGACGCTGACGGCTGCGATCACGAAGTATTTTGGTGATTTTCAGGACTATGCGGATATCGACGCGGCGCCTGAGGAAAAAGCACGTGGCATCACCATCTCGACAGCACACGTCGAGTACGAGACAGAAACACGTCACTACGCCCACGTTGATTGCCCGGGCCACGCCGATTATGTGAAAAACATGATCACCGGTGCTGCGCAGATGGACGGCGCGATTCTTGTTGTTAACGCTGCTGACGGCCCTATGCCTCAGACACGTGAGCACATCCTGCTGGGTCGCCAGGTTGGCATCCCGCACATGGTTGTCTACATGAACAAGGTCGATCAGGTTGACGACGACGAGCTTCTAGAGCTGGTTGAAATGGAGATCCGTGAGCTTCTGACAGAATACGGCTACCCTGGCGACGACATTCCTGTGATTGCCGGCTCCGCGCTTGCAGCCCTTGAAGGTCGCGACAAGGAAATCGGCGAAGATTCGATCCGCGCTCTGATGGCCGCTGTTGACAGCTACATCCCACAGCCAGAGCGCGCTGTTGATCAGCCGTTCCTACTGCCAATCGAGGATGTGTTCTCGATTTCCGGTCGTGGTACAGTTGTTACAGGTCGTGTTGAGCGCGGTGTTGTTAATGTTGGTGACGAGCTTGAAATCGTTGGCATCAAAGACACAACGAAAACAACTTGTACGGGCGTTGAAATGTTCCGCAAACTGCTTGATCGCGGTGAAGCAGGCGACAACGTTGGTGTTCTTCTACGCGGTATCGATCGTGATGCGGTTGAACGTGGTCAGGTTCTGGTTAAGCCGGGTTCGGTTAATCCACACACCAAGTTCGAAACTCAGGTTTATATCCTGACGAAAGAAGAGGGTGGTCGCCACACACCATTCTTCAAGAACTACCGTCCACAGTTCTACTTCCGTACAACTGACGTAACTGGCACAGTTGAGCTGCCAGAAGGTACAGAAATGGTAATGCCGGGCGACAACCTGAAGTTCAACGTAGAACTGATCGCCCCAATCGCCATGGAAGAAGGCCTCCGCTTCGCGATCCGCGAAGGCGGCCGCACAGTCGGCTCCGGCGTCGTTTCCAAAATCATCGAGTAATCGGTGA
>DFBM01000036.1 GCA_002366645.1 Rhodobacterales bacterium UBA3080
GTATCCGGTTCCTGATGCCCTGCAAGGCAGTTCAACAGGGTAGATTTACCCGATCCTGACTCGCCAACAATCCCGAGAACTTCACCCGGATATAAATCAAAGTTCACGTCGCGACAGCCCAAGCGGTTGCCGTAGTATTTCGAGATATTCTCGACTTTCAGAAGCGGCGTCATGCTGCGTCCTCCGTTATTGGCATACCCATCTCGCCGATGTGGCCCGCCTCGCGCCGTTCGCGGCAAAAATCGGTGTCGGAGCAGACAAACATCCGTGTGCCCGCGTCATCCATAATGACCTCGTCCAGATAGGCGTCCTGAGCATCACACAAGCCACAGGCCTGCTGCGCCCCACCCCGCTCGAACGGGTGATCCTCGAAATCGAGACTGACAACTTTGGTATAGGGTGGCACCGCATAAATCCGTTGCTCCCGCCCCGCCCCAAACAATTGCAATGCCGCCATTTCCATTTTCGGATTGTCGAACTTCGGGATCGGTGACGGGTCCATCACATAGCGCCCCTCGATCTTCACCGGATAAGCGTAGGAGGTGGCAATATGGCCGTGGCGCGCAATGTCTTCATAAAGCTTCACATGCATCAAGCCGTATTCTTCCAGCGCATGCATCTTGCGGGTCTCGGTCTCGCGCGGTTCAAGGAATCGCAGTGGCTCGGGGATCGGCACCTGATAAACGAGAATCTGGTTCTCGGTCAGATCTCGTTCGGGAATGCGGTGACGGGTCTGAATAACCGTTGCTTCGGCTGTCTCCTCCGTCACCTCAACGCCGGCGGTCTTTTCGAAAAACTTGCGTATGGATACGGCGTTGGTGGTGTCGTCTGCGCCTTGGTCGATGACCTTCAGCGTGTCGTCCGGCACCAGACAAGCGGCCGATACCTGCACACCCCCCGTTCCCCAGCCATAAGGCATTGGCATTTCGCGGCTGGCAAAAGGCACTTGGTATCCGGGGATTGCAACGCCTTTCAGCAGCGCGCGACGGATCATGCGTTTGGTTTGCTCGTCCAGATAGGCGAAGTTATATTCGGTATTCATTCTGCTGCCTCCCTTAGGGCGTTCGCCTCGGTCGCTTCTTTACGAAGCGTTCGAACCAGTTCCAGTTCTGCCTGGAAATCAACGTAATGCGGCAGTTTGATATGTTCGACAAAACCCGTCGCCTGAATGTTATCGCAGTGATAAAGAACGAACTCTTCGTCCTGCGCCGGGGTGCCAGGATTGTCTTCGCCAAGTTCTTTCCAACGAAGCGCACGATCTACCAAAGCCATCGAAATCGCCTTGCGTTCGGATTGACCGAACACCAGCCCATAACCACGCGTGAACTGCGGCGGCTCGGTTTTCGACCCTGCAAACTGGTTAACGGTTTCACACTCGGAAACCTCAATATCGGCAATTTCGACCGCAAAGCCAAGTTCCGGAATATCCAGCTCCACCGCCACATCACCAATCCGCAACTCCCCGACAAACGCGTGGTTCCGGCCGTAGCCGCGTTGGGTGGAATAACCCATGCCAAGGACAAAGCCCTCGTCACCACGCGTCAACGCCTGAAGGCGAAGCGCCCGTGATGCCGGAAGTTCGAGCGGCTCTCGTGTCAGGTCGGACGGGGCTTCATCACACGAAGGCTCGCTCTGAATCAGCCCCTCCTGATTAAGAAAAGACGTGATATGCGGCTTGGCTTCGTTCATGATCGCTTCGGCTTTTTCGGCCTCGTCGGTCACACCCTCGGCGGCCAGCTTGAAGTCCAGAAGACGGTGGGTGTAATCAAAAGTTGGCCCAAGGACCTGTCCGCCAGGGGCATCTTTAAAGGTTGCCGAAATCCGGCGCATACAGGCCATGTCTCCGGTTTTTATCGGCTGGCCAGCACCAAAACGTGGTAGCGTGGTTCGATAGGCGCGGACCAGGAAGATAGCCTCGATCAGGTCACCGCGCGATTGCTTGATCGCAAGCGCGGCCAAATCAGGGTCGTAGAGCGAGCCTTCGGCCATCACACGATCTACGGCCAGACCAAGCTGGTTACGGATTTGGGCGATTGACAACTCGGCCACATCCAAATCCCCACGGCGCATTTCACCCAACCATGCGTGGGCATTGTCGATAGCTTTCTCGCCACCTTTAACGGCTACATACATCGTCTAGCCCTCCAGTTTCGTGGTACGTGGCAGGGCCGCGATTCGGCTGCCGGATGTGAAATAGAAATCAAGACCCAGCGGGAACAGCGTCGCGTTATTCCGGAAAGCTTTAACCTCCGGTAGGGCGAGTTCTGATGTATCCTTGATGCCCGGGCCGTGAAGAATAGCGCCTGCATTCTCTAGTGCCTCCACTTCAACGATCAACGTCGCGGATCGGTCGGGATATTCCGGTGTGCCGATCGCGAAATCTGTCACTGGCAGCAATTCCGACCACCTGCCAACAGCAAACATCGCTTCGCTGCGACTGTCGACCAACGGCGCGCCAGTATGAAACCGCAACCACTCCTTGATTTGCGCGCCACGCAGCGAAGGCGCCAGCCAGACCGGCGTTTCGGGATCACAAAGTGTTAACAGCAAGGTGCCTGCGGAGGTCGACATAGGCTCAGGCGGCGTACCACCTGAAATCTTTGCAATTTTTCCGGGCCGCGCCATGACATCAAGAGCCACGCGAAACGCGATTGCCGAGTCTTTTGGTGCGTCTGAAAAACCGCCGATAAGGGATTGGGATTGCATCAGTCTTCTCCTCTGACAAGCGTAAAGAAATCAACCTTCGTCGCCGCAGCTTTTTGCGCCTTGTTCGCACGCTGGTCGCGCAGTGCGTC
>DFBM01000158.1:0-7602 GCA_002366645.1 Rhodobacterales bacterium UBA3080
CTTTGGATTAAACTACTACGCAGGCCGTTGATTGGCGGCAATGGGCCGTTCGTGTTGGCTATTGTTGTTGAAAGACCGGAGTCACAGCAACGCGGTGGACGGCAGCTCCGAGCCCATCGTGACATTGAGAATTAGCTGATCGCGGTGGCAGCAGTCACACGGATTTCTACGACTGCACCCTCTCGTCGTAGCCCCGCAATCTCAGGGACGGATCCCACAAATCCCTTCAACAATAGGCTCATCATCGAGTGATATCGTCTCAAGAATTTGAAAGTAGGCTGCATACTGCCGTTTTGTACACGGCGGATCAATGTAGACGGTATCCGCAGCTGTAGCCCCGCGCATGGCACGTTACGAGATCGGCAACCTGAGGATCAACAGTACCAGCGCCTGCTTGTACTGTATCTTCTGCGTGGATTTGCGGACTGTCTTCAGCGCCCATCGCTGCCGCCAGTCCGCTCTGTGCCTAAGCCGAACTGGCGCCTTCCCCCCAAACTTCGGGCGAGATCATCAACACAGGGCATTGGGCTACCGCTCTCCGGCTCCGGAAACCATCGTCCNNAGGCCAATCATGCACTAACATTCATTCTGGACCAGTTGATGGGGGCCGATCATACTCATTGGAGCACCACGGCAATGATAACTGACGTAGCAACAGAAACGGCAACACGCACCGAGGGCAAAATCGTGTCAATTCGTGGTGGAGTTGTGGAAGCCTTCTTTGCCGATCCTGTCCCGCATATTCACGATCTGCTTTTTGCAGGTGACGTTCCTCTTGAGGTGGCGTCATTGGTGGGCGAAGGTGTTGTGCGATCCATTGCATTGGCTTCGGTTCGCGGTCTTGGGCTCGGAATGCCTGTGCGCACAACGAATGCGCCGATCAATGTTCCCGTCGGTAATGCAATGTTGGGCCGGATGCTAAATATTTTCGGTGAACCGATTGACGGTAAACCAGCACCTGTTGCCACTACCTACAGACCGATACACCGCCCCCCTCCTGCGTTGGAAGACAGGATTGTGCACGCCGAGACATTGGAAACCGGGATCAAGGCTATTGATCTTTTGTCGCCCATTGAACGCGGTGGCAAGACGGGGCTTTTTGGCGGTGCCGGTGTGGGCAAAACGGTACTGATTACCGAGCTTATCAACAACACTGTTCAACACCACAAGGGCGTCAGCCTGTTTTGTGGCATCGGAGAGCGCTCCCGTGAAGCCGAGGAATTGTACCGTGAAATGGGCGAGGCTGGCGTGCGCGACAAGACCGTTATGCTGTTCGGGCAGATGAACGAGTCCCCCGGTGTCCGCTTTCTGATTGGCAATTCCGCACTGACGATGGCCGAGTATTTTCGGGATGAAAAGCAGCAAGACGTGCTTTTGCTTATCGACAATATATTCCGTTTTGTTCAGGCGGGTTCCGAGGTGTCAGGGTTGCTGGGGCGGATGCCCTCGCGTGTTGGATACCAGCCGACGCTAGCCACTGAACTGGCAGCTTTGGAAGAGCGTATCGCCTCGACCCGCAACGGCGCAATTACCTCGATTCAGGCGGTATATGTGCCTGCAGACGATTTCACGGATCCGGCAGCAGCGCATATCTTTTCGCACCTGTCGGCCTCGGTGGTACTTTCACGAAAACGAGCCAGTGAGGGGCTTTATCCTGCCGTTGATCCGCTCGCCTCGGCTTCGGTCATGTTGACCCCTTCCGTGGTTGGGCAGCGCCATTACGACATCGCTCGTGCCGTGCGTCGAACGCTGGCTGAATACGCAGAACTGCGCGATATCATAGCTATGCTGGGCATTGAAGAGCTGTCGTCGGCAGATCGCGCTACTGTCGCTCGCGCAAGGAGGCTGGAACGTTTTCTGACGCAGCCGTTTGTTACAACAGCATCGTTTACCGGATCGGTTGGCAGGCAGGTACCGATTGCCGATACGCTCAACGGGTGTGAAACGATCCTGAACCTGACGAAGTTCGAACTGCCCGAAAGCGCCTATTACATGATCGGTGGATTGCAGGATATGGAGGAGGACGCGACATGAGTATGGCCTCCGATATGCTGGTTACGCTGCATCTTCCGACGCGTACATTGTTTGCGGGGCGGGCCAAGCAGTTATTCGCGGTCGCCCAAAACGGCAGTTTTGGAATTCTGCCCAATCATATCGATTTTGTCACTGCATTGGTGCCTTCGGTTCTGACTCTGAGGACGCCGGAGGACGAGGAGCTGGTATTTGGTATTGACGAGGGGATGCTCGTTAAAAAAGGACACGTTGTTGATGTCGCGGTTCGACGCGGTGTGTGGGGCGATGACCTTAATACGCTTCGCGTCACTGTGCGCGAAACATTTGTCGAGATGGACGAGAACGAGCGTGTGGCGCGGTCCGCTCTGTCGCGCCTCGAAGCCAATATGGTTCGCCGGTTTGCCGAATTGCGAGGGGCAAAAACATGACTAAAGAGCCAGACAAATCTGCCGATGATATCGGACGGCGAGCCGAGCGGATGAAGTATGCACGCGACAACCCCGCGCCTAGTCCGCTTTCCGGAATCAGCACTTTCGGCATGATCGGCTGGTCCATCGCCGTGCCCACTGTCGGAGGCGCTTTTCTAGGGCTCTGGCTGGATCGCGTTGCGCCACAGGATTTCTCGTGGACGATCGCACTTGTCCTTGGTGGCGTGGTGCTGGGTGGTCTGATATCGTGGGCCTGGATAAGCAAGGAAGGGGGGGGGGAATGATAGATATCGGCTGGGGTGCCTTGTTGTTTGGGCTGACGGTCGGCTCTGCAGTTAGCGCCCTGTTTTTTGCGGGCCTCGCCTATGGTATGCGGATTGCCTTTGGTACCGAGCGCCCTGTTGCAGTGTTGCTGTTAAGCTCGGCATTGCGGATTGCGCTGTTACTGATTGCAGGTTGGTTCGTCGCACAGTCAGGCCCATGGGCACTGGGTGGCTTCGCCCTGTCATTTCTTTTGGTGCGCTTTATTGCCATCGTTTTTGCACGGTCGCGACCGACGACAGGAGATGCGTGATGGAGTTAACACCTGATACTACCGTCCTGTTCCAGGTGTGGGAAATTCCTGTCAACGCCACGATCGTCAACACATGGGTTGTTATGGCGTTGTTGACGGGGGTATCCATGTTGACTACCCGCAATCTTCGCCCCGATGTGCCGCCAAACCGATGGCGCACGATGCTCGAGGTGATCGTGCAGGGTATAGAGGGCCAAATCGAGGAGATTTCCCGCCGCAAGTCTCACTCGCTGCTCTATTTCGTTGGCACACTGTTTCTTTTCATCTTCGTATCAAACCTGCTGATGGTGGTGCCCGGTTTCGCCCCACCCACAGCCTCACTTTCAACAACGGCGGCGCTGGCGCTATCGGTTCTTGTGGCGGTGCCGATATTCGGCATTACCAGCCGGGGCTTGGGCGGGTATTTTAAAACCTATCTGGAACCGTCGGCGATCATGCTCCCCTTCAATATTATTAAGGAATTTTCACGCGGTATCTCGCTGGCGATCCGGCTTTACGGGAACATAATGAGTGGCGCTGTCATCGGGGCGATCCTTCTCAGCGTGGCACCGTTTTTCTTTCCGGTCCTGATGGAAATGCTGGGTCTGCTGACAGGGTTGATCCAGGCCTATATTTTCGCAATTCTGGCCACCGTCTACATTTCTTCTGCTACCGCAGAACCAAATAACTCTAACAAAATAAAGGACATTCCATGACAGATCTTGGTATTATTGCGGCAATTTCAATCTTCACCGCAGGGCTGACAGTATCGTTCGGCGCGATTGGTCCGGCTTTGGGCGAAGGCCGCGCCGCCGCAACTGCATTAAGCGCAATTGCACAGCAGCCTGACGCCTCGGCCAATATTTCGCGGACGCTGTTTGTCAGCCTCGCAATGATTGAATCTACGGCGATCTATTGCTTCGTCGTTTCAATGATTTTGCTATTCGCGAATCCGTTTTGGACTGCTGTGATCGAATCTGCAGCAGCCACAGGGGGATAAAGAATGTCGGTTGACTGGATTACAGTCATTGCCCAGATCGTAAATTTTCTGGTTCTGATCTGGCTGTTGAAACGATATTTATATCGCCCGATCCTGAACGGTATTGACGCCCGCGAGGCGGAAATTGCCGAACGGATGATCGATGCGAGGCGAGCCGAGGAAAAAGCCGAAGTTGCAGAATCTGAGTATCTTGACCAGATCGCAACCCTGCAGGCAAACGAGTCGGCGATGACGAATTCTGCGCGCCTAAGAGCTGAAGCAGCACGGGATGTGTTGTTGGCCGACGCACAGGAACTATTTGAAAAGGAAAGAACAGACTGGAAAGCCCATCTGGAGCAGGAAGGGCACAAATACATTTCCGAGCTGCACAAGACGGGCGCCAGCGCGCTATTGTCTCTTACCCGTAAGGCGCTCGATGATCTGGCAGACGAGACGCTGGAGGAACGCATCGTTGCCCATGTCGTGACGCGGCTTGTGCCAATATCGGAGGAACTGCGCAAGGCAGCTAGCGGTTCGACAGAAGCAATCGCAACCACCCGCGATCCGCTACCAGAAGCCGCGCGCGAGCGGTTAGAGGCGGATTTGCGAAATGTTATCCCGAATATGGCGCTGCATTTTGAAACCGATACGGAGCAGTCCCCCGGCTTGATCCTGCGAATGGGTGGCGCGCAAGTGGCGTGGACCGTGGATTCGTATATAAACGGGCTCGACGCCATTTTGGAAGAACATCTGACCACAGGAGCGAAAATAGGGGCTCAAGGTGATGGATGGTAATCGCCCGCATCCAGATGATTTGTTAAATGTGCTGCTGGACAGCGCACCGCCTGCTCCGCGGCTTAGCGAAATTGGTAAAGTGATTGAGGTTGGCGACGGGATTGCCATCGTCACGGGGCTTGCCCGTGCGCTTTCGGATGAATTGCTGCAATTTGCATCCGGTGTGCGCGGAATCGTGTTTGATCTGGAACCGGACCGGCTGGGGATCATTCTGCTTGGCGCATCCGAACGAGTTACCGTTGGCGAAGACGTACGGCGCACGGGTAAGGTTATTAGTGTGCCCGTCGGGCCACCCTTGCTGGGACGTGTTGTTGATGCCCTTGGTCACCCTCGCGATGGCAAAGGCCGGATTGGCTCCGTGTCCGAGCTTCCGGTCGATGCCGAGGCTCTCGAAATTCTGCACCGCTCTGCCATCACACGCCCATTGGCCACGGGAATCAAGGTAATTGATGCCGCTGTCCCGGTCGGTTTGGGCCAGCGCGAGTTGATTATTGGTGATCGACAAACTGGCAAGACCTCGATCGCGGTCGATACGATCCTTAATCAGGCGCACTCTGGTATGATATGTATCTATTGCGCGATCGGGCAACGCGGTGATGCTGTGGCGAAGGTTATCGCTGCTATCAAAGACGGCGGGATGATGGCCAACACTATCATTATCTCTGCAGGTGACGAGGACCCACCGGGGCTGTCCTATATTGCACCTTATGCCGCCATGACGATGGCCGAATACTACGCGGATCAGGCTAGGGACGTCTTGGTTGTGATGGATGATCTTACCCACCATGCCCGATCTTATCGCGAACTTTCGCTGCTACTGCGCCGGCCGCCGGGTCGCGAAGCCTTTCCGGGCGATATATTCTATGTGCATGCTCGTCTGCTGGAACGTGCCGGGCAATTCAATGCACAGGGTGGAGGAGGTTCGATCACAGTTCTGCCAGTTGTTGAAACACAGGCCGAAAACCTGTCGGCGTATATCCCGACCAACCTGATTTCGATTACAGACGGCCAGATATATCTCTCACCTCGACTTATGCGCAAAAACCAGTTTCCCGCCGTAGATCTGGGAATGTCTGTCTCGCGCGTTGGCGGCAAGGCGCAAAGCCCCGCGTTTCGGGATGTTGCGGGAAATCTGCGGATGACCTTGTCGCAATTCGAGGAGCTGGAGGAGTTCGCCCGTTTCGGCACGCGCCTCGACGATGCAACCAAGGCGCGGCTGACTCGTGGCGCTGCGGTGCGTGCGGCGCTGCGCCAGCCCGAGCGCGATCCTATTGCAGCCGTCGAGCAACTAGCGGTTCTTATCGCTGCAATGGAGGGCGTTTTCGACGGGCTGTCGGAAGCTGATGCAACTACTGCGATGGCAAAGGTTCGTATTGCAGCGCGAAGCGATCTTGAAGGTATAGCCGTGCGTATCGCGGAAAACGAACATTTGCGGCCCGAAGATCGCGAAAGGATCGTCGAAATCGCGCACAAGGCAACAGGGACCGAGAGAGGCGAAAATGACGCAAACTCTTGAAATATTAGTTCGCAAAAACAACACTCTAAATAGCATCCGCGGCATTGTTCATACAATGAAAACCTTGTCAGCCATTAACGTACGGCCTTATGAGCATGCGGCGCAGTCAATCGAAGCCTACCACGCGACCGTATTGCAGAGCTTTCGCGCATTTCTGCATCGTAATGGGCCGCTTGCGTTAACATCCGGTGAAATTCCAAAACAAGTGATCGTCACCTTTGGTTCCGATCACGGTATGTGTGGCAGCTACAACGAGATCCTTGCAGCAGAAGTCTCGCGCTATCTAGATACGCTCGACCAAGATGAAATCACACCTCATATTCTGTGTGTAGGGGCGCAGATGAATGATGCATTGATGGAGCAAAACGTTTGGCCAGAAAGCACATTACTGCCGCCCGCTTCGGCGGATGGCATTGGACGGCTCGCGGGTGATATAATTACCCGATTGGACGATATCAGGCAGAAATCTCCGCTGGGTGAAATTGCGGTCACACTCGCCTTTACCGAACAAGTTGTACATGGCCAGCAAGAACCGACTACTAAAGTGCTACTTCCACTGGACACAACATTGTTTGGCGGACTTGCAGATCGGCCTTGGGTTTCACGATCTCTGCCGGATTTCACGCTGCCGCCAAACGATCTGCTTGCAGCCCTGATCCGAAGTCATCTTTTTGCCAGCATTTTCCGCGCTTCTGCAGAGGCACTCCTTACCGAAAACGCAGCGCGTCTGGTCCGAATGCAACAAGCCGAGCAATCTGTCGATGATCGCCTTGAGGAACTGAAGTCGGAAACGAGAATGGTTAGGCAGACCGAAATTACCAATGAGCTTATGGACGTTATTATTGGGTTCGAGGCCCTCGGGAGGGGACGCTGAAAAAAGTTCGTGTAATGTCCGTCGTCAGAGGTTTTGGTTCCAGAGGCCGCATGAATTGGGCGAGTATCTGACTCATCTGATTGATTATATTATGCAGCGAACTCGCGGTGTTGCAAGCGGCGCGCTTCGAGTGTTTTACGTTTGATCCTTTCTCTTCTGTTTAGAATGGCTTGAGAGCGCCCAAAGTAGACGTCTGACGGCGTAACGNNCTGATGATTGTAGTGATCGACGAATGCTTCGATCTGGGCATTGAGGTTCGCTGGGAGGAAGTAGTTTTGAAGCAGAATACGGTTGTTCAGGGTTTGGTGCCAACGTTCAATTTTGCCCTGGGTCTGCGTATGATATGGAGCTCCACGGCTGTGCTTCATAACTGCATCTGTTGTTTCAGCACGTGCGGCATCGCCTGCTAACCGCTTCTTTCCAGCTTCCATGAAGTCCTTTGAC
>DFBM01000158.1:7643-8996 GCA_002366645.1 Rhodobacterales bacterium UBA3080
GCACAGCTCCGCAATGCTGTCTTCTATACCTTGAACTGGGAACGGTTCGCGAAGTTCAAGGCGAGGTCAAGCGGCGGGATCTGCGCACACGAAACCGGACGCAGAAATCAGGAGTGCAGGTTGGAGGCCATCACTTTGGTCGGGGACACATCCACCAGATACTGACAAACCCGCTTTACGCAGGCCGCATTCGCCATAAAGACCAGGTTTATGACGGCCAACATCCGGCGATCATAGATGGGGAAATCTGGAACAAGGTTCAGGTCGCCCTTGAAGCGCAGGCCGGCCGGAACCGTCATATGTTGAACGCAGTAGAACCGCCACTATTGTTAGGGAAACTGTTTGACGAGACAGGCGATCGGTTGACACCGTCGCATGCCAACAAGAACGGAGTCCGACACCGGTATTAGGTCTCGCATCGTCTAATAAAACAGTCCGGCAAGAAAAAGCTGTCCGGATGGCGGTTGCCGGCAAGGGCGCTGGAGGAGGAGGGGTTGGCAACAACACTCATCGAGGAATTTGAACGGCCAGCCTTTCTGACACGGGTGTTTCCGCTGACGGGGCATCGGAATTGAAACAGGTGTTGCGCCGGATTGACGGTTTGGTCAAGGAACTGAAAGGAACATCGAGTGCTACCTTCTCTGCAAATCTGGTTTTCGGGGTTCGGATCAGCGCGGATAGCTTGGAAATCCGGCTGAATCCGAATGTGCTCTCGACAAAACTGGATGTGCTGCGTGCCGATATTTTCAAAGAAGGTTTGATATTCGAGAAGCCGTTTCAGCTTCGCAAGCGCGGTGTTGAAACAAAACTGGTTCTTGGAGGCATCCAGACTGAACTGGATAAAACGCTTATCTGCAATATTGTGGCTGCACAAAAGTGGTTCGAGGCAATCCGGCAGGGGCGGACGCTTGACGAAGTGGCGAACGATGTTGGTCTAACCAAACCGCGCATTTTGCAAATTATGGACCACGCATTCCTGGCCCCTGATATCGTAAAGCAAGTTGCCAAGGGGCGGCAGCCAGTCCGGCTTACCTCGGAATGGCTACAGCGCAATACGCTGCCGCTCGATTGGGAAGATCAGCGCCAATTGATCGCCGGCCTCTAAGCCGGAAACTTATCCAGATCATTCAAACTGTTAGCGCCTGAATCGCAAACAGAGATTTCGGGGTATTTGTGGCCCGTACGGTGCGCAATTGCGCGTCTCTTTGTGGCCGCTGCGTTGTAACCCACGGAAATAACGTAAGAACTTCAGACCAAATATACGTACGTAAAATGAGATGGACTTTCTGGCTGTGCGCGCAGTCCAGAGCGAACCAGTCTCACCCTATTTTCCCTGATAACAGGGAAAATACA
>DFBM01000167.1:0-2676 GCA_002366645.1 Rhodobacterales bacterium UBA3080
CGCACACGATGCACCCAACCCGAAAGACGAACATCATCCCCGACATTCGAGGCATTTAGTTCGTTACATTTATGAGAGCGAAAAGCGTGCATGGTAAAAGTTCCTGAAATGGCTTCCGACGCACCCCGTGGCACGCCAAATTGGTCGAGGTTGGATACACAGGTTTAGGCGGCAAATGTCAAGTGCGGCTACACGACCTTGCCCTCAAATGCCATGAAAACAACGTTTAGCGGATTTCAAATATACATATACATATCGTCGGGTTGAGAATACACTCCAGCGGTCGAAAGGAAAGACCGCTCAACATGACATTCTACGACGACCCGAAGAACGCTGCCGGATACATTGACATGTGCGAGGGCTACGATGCTGGCCCGCAATTGCAAACCTTGTTCGATGCCTTGCCAGACGGGGCGGAGCTGTTGGAAATCGGGTCTGGGCCCGGCAACGATCTTGCATTGCTGGAAAAGCACTACAAGGTTACCGGATCGGATTTTTCTGCCGAGTTTATAAAGCACCTGAAAACGCGGTTCCCAGCCGTACCAATCTTGACGCTGGACGCCGAAACGCTCGACGTTGAAGGGCGAGTTGACGTCATCTATTCCAACAAGGTTTTGCACCATCTGAACGACGCCGATCTTGCCAAATCTTTCGCGGCGCAGGCGAATATTCTGAACGACGGCGGCCTCGTTTACCACCTGATCTGGCGGGTCATCGACGAGATGCCTGACATGGGCGACCTGCCGTTCATCGCCCGCGATGCCACCCAGATCGCAGACCTGATGGGACCTGAATTCGAAATTCTAACCGTCGAGCCTTTCGCCGAGTTCAGCGAAAATGATTCACTCGCAATTTTGGCGCGCAAAACCGGAAACGCCTAAATTCAACGCGCATTCCGCAGCCTTATTGCTGATCCGTGACTTCAATTCCACAATACCCCCTACGATCCGGCTCACATGAGAAAATCCGTCATCAATGCATACAACTGACAGATAGTTGTCAGTTGAGGTATCGTATCAAAGTCTGGTCAATCAAATCGAAAGGACTAATGACATGACCAACACAGTTATAGAAACCGTAACCTTCAAACTTGCCGAAGGCGTTGAAGATGGCGCATTCGAAGCCACATTCCCCGCCCTCGAAGCCTTCACCGAAAGCCAGAAGGGCTTTATCGCGCGCCGGTTCTCCAAAGGGGAAGACGGCACATGGCTCGACCATATCGAGTGGTCCTCGCTTCAAGATGCTCAAGCTGCATCGGAAAACTTCATGCAGACGGAATCGATCAAACCTTTCATGCAATGCGTTGACGGTTCCTCGGTGCAAATGAGCCACAACCAATTGATCGTATCGATGGGATAATATGCGTAGAACCGACCGCCTCTTTGAAATAATACAACTGTTTCGAGGCGGTCGGCTTATCCTTGGCCGCGAGATCGCCGAACACGTCGAAGTCTCGCTTAGGACTGTCTATCGGGACATCGAAACCCTCATCGCGTCTGGCGTCCCCATAGAAGGCGAGCGCGGCGTCGGGTACATCCTGCGTGAACCGATTTTCTTACCACCCCTGACACTGACCACCACCGAACTCGAAGCATTACATCTCGGCATGGAGATCGTGCAAAAAATGCCAGACGAGGCGCTGACCCAAGGCGCAAAACGTCTTATGGATAAAATCAACACCGTTCTGCCGGATCAGCTACGTGACCGCAGCCATCTGGACCATTTGTCTGTGCACGAAGATCAATCCGGTTCCCCCTTGCGGCATCTTCCCCCGATACGCAAAGCCATTGCCGGAAAACAAGTGATTGGTATCCGCTATTCCGCCCTCAACGACGAGGTGACGGAGCGTAAAATCAAACCCCTAAACGTCGAGTACTGGGGTAAAGTATGGACCTGCACCGCTTGGTGTGAATTGCGTGACAGTTTTCGTGTGTTCCGCATCGACCGAATCCAAAGTTGCGATCCAACTGGGGGTCTATTTGTATTGGAGAAGGGCCAAACCTACGAAGATTACCTGATCGAACAAAAAAAGGGTCATGCGACCCGCTGATGCGACGTCAAAACCGTGCCTATGGGGTTGCGCGAACCGTCCATCCGACTATAACCGCCACAATTTGCATCTCGCAGACGAATCCCTCCCCGCTCGCGTCTCTGCGCTAGCGGCCAAACGCGCGGAACCGGCATGCCTAAAAGAACTGACATCTCCTCCATCATGATTATCGGCGCTGGCCCTATCATTATCGGCCAAGCCTGCGAATTCGACTATTCCGGCGCGCAAGCCTGCAAAGCCCTGAAGGAAGAGGGTTACCGCGTGATCCTCGTCAATTCAAACCCCGCCACGATTATGACCGATCCGGATATGGCAGATGCGACCTATGTCGAGCCGATCACTCCCGAAGTCGTGGCCAAGATCATTGAAAAAGAGCGCCCCGATGCGCTGCTGCCAACCATGGGTGGCCAGACAGGTCTGAACACGGCGCTGGCGCTTGATGACATGGGCGTTCTGGACAAATTCAACGTCGAGCTGATCGGTGCAGACCGCAAAGCCATCGAGATGGCCGAGGACCGCAAACTGTTCCGCGAAGCGATGGACCGCCTCGGCATTGAAAATCCGCGCGCGACCATTGCAGAAACAATGGAAGAGTGCATGGAAGCCCTTCCGCACATCGGCCTGCC
>DFBM01000167.1:2741-3265 GCA_002366645.1 Rhodobacterales bacterium UBA3080
CTGGATGCCTCGCCAGTGAACCAGATCCTGATCGACGAAAGCCTGTTGGGTTGGAAAGAATTCGAGATGGAGGTTGTGCGCGACAAAGCCGACAACGCCATCATCATCTGTGCCATTGAAAACGTCGACCCGATGGGCGTCCACACCGGCGATTCCATCACCGTTGCCCCTTCGCTGACATTGACCGACAAAGAATACCAGTTAATGCGGACACTTTCGATCAACGTTCTGCGCGAAATCGGCGTCGAAACCGGTGGCTCGAATGTGCAGTGGTCGGTGAACCCCGCTGACGGCCGGATGGTCGTGATCGAGATGAACCCCCGCGTGTCGCGTTCCTCGGCGCTGGCCTCCAAGGCTACAGGTTTCCCGATTGCCAAAGTCGCCGCGAAGCTGGCGGTTGGCTATACGCTCGATGAACTCGACAACGACATCACCAAAGTGACGCCTGCGTCGTTCGAGCCGACCATCGACTACGTCGTCACCAAAATCCCGCGTTTCACTTTCGAGAAATTCCCCGGCTCAGA
>DFBM01000039.1:0-5564 GCA_002366645.1 Rhodobacterales bacterium UBA3080
GCTGAACGGCGAAGTCTTTTACACACTTAAAGAAGCCCAGATCATCATCGAACAATGGAGGACGCATTACAACACCAGGAGACCCCACAGTGCATTGGGCTACCGCCCTCCGGCTCCGGAAACCATCATCCCGATGGACCAAAGACCGATCATGCACTAACATTCAACATGGGCCGGCTAATTGGGGCAGATCAAACAATCCACTTCTCCGGACAGGATCACGACAAAATGTCTGCTTTGGACGGAGGCTAGCCTTTTGTACACCGTATCTTTGCGAAAACAAAGCCGGGTGTACAGTATATTGGTTGATCCGTAGGACTATCGTGTTGAAGCAGATATACTGGATAGTTAGGGCCCGCACTGTTACGTGCGGGCCGTATTTCATAGGCTAGGGTATTTATTGGCGGATATCACTATATCCCCAGACATTTTGCCGGCCAATTTCTTTAAGCTAACATGCTAAGCGGATCTTCCAGGTAGCCCTTAATCGCTGCAAGGAACGTTGCGCCGAGCGCGCCGTCGATTACGCGGTGGTCCACAGACAACGTTACCGACATAACGGTTGCGACTTCGATCTCGCCATCCCCATTCACAACAGGCTTCTTGGCACCAGCTCCAACCGCAAGGATCGACGCCTGCGGGGGATTGATTACCGCATCGAAATTGTCGATGCCCATCATACCTAGATTGGAAATCGCGAAACTGCCGCCCTGATACTCGTGCGGAGCAAGTTTGCGGTCACGTGCACGGGTTGCCAGGTCTTTCATTTCAACCGAGAGCGTAGAAAGCGTTTTCATATGCGAGTCGCGAAGAACGGGCGTAAACAAGCCGCCCTCGATTGCGACGGCAACAGCAACATCCGAGGGTTTCAGCTTCAGAACCCGATCTCCGGCCCAAACCGCGTTGCAATCCGGAACATCCTGAAGTGCGAGCGCCGAGGCTTTGATGATGAAGTCATTTACCGAAAGCTTGACGCCTTTGCCTTCCAGCGTTTTGTTCAACTTTGAACGAAATGCCAGTAAGGCATCGAGATGAATATCGCGACGTAAATAGAAATGCGGAACGGTTTGCTTTGCTTCGGTCAGGCGTGCTGCAATAATCTTGCGCATCCCGTCGAGCGTGACCTCTTCGTATTCACGGTCCGCATACATTTTCTTTACAGTTTCAGCATCCGCACTCTGGGCCATCGCTGGTGCAGTTGAGGGAGCCTCGCTGACGCTCGGCGATTGCGCTGCCGTAGCTGGTGCGGCAACCGCATTTTCGACGTCGACTTTGACGATACGGCCCTTAGGGCCAGATCCAGCAACTTGCGCCAGGTCCAAACCTTTGTCCGCAGCAATACGGCGGGCGAGGGGCGATGCGAACACACGTGTCCCGTCTTGCACGACAGGCGCACTGGGCGCGGGCGCAGCGGCGGCGACAGCCGGCGCTGCCTCCTCAACGGGCGCAGGTGTCGCGGCTGGTGTAGCGACCGGTGTGTCTGAAATTGCCGAGGCTTCTTCGCCATCTTCAAGCAGCACCGCGATTACCGCGTTTACTTTTACGCCTTCGGTGCCTTCGGCCACGACTATCTTGCCGATCACGCCTTCGTCGACCGCTTCGAATTCCATCGTCGCTTTGTCGGTTTCGATCTCCGCCATGACGTCACCGGAATTCACCGTGTCGCCTTCCTTGACCAACCACTTGGCTAGCGTGCCTTCCTCCATCGTCGGAGAAAGCGCTGGCATCATAATGTTGATAGGCATGTCTGCTCTCCTTAACGGTAAGTTACTGATTTAACGGCGGCGATTACTTCGTCCGTCGTTACCAGCGCGAGTTTTTCGAGGTTGGCGGCATACGGCATCGGTACATCTTTACCGGTGCAGTTTATCACTGGCGCATCGAGGTAATCGAAGGCCTGCTCCATCAGAACTGCCGAGATATGATTGCCAACAGACGCGACCGGGAAGCCTTCCTCCACAGTCACACAACGGTTGGTTTTCTTTACCGAATTGATGACCGTTTCTGTGTCCATCGGGCGCAACGTACGTAAATCGATAACCTCGGCGGAAATACCTTCTTCGGCCAGCTTGTCCGCCGCTTCCAACGCATACTGCATACCGATGCTGAAGCTTACGATGGTTACATCCGTGCCCTCGCGCCAGACCTTCGCCTTGCCGATTGGCACTGTGTAATCTTCAATCTCCGGCACGTCGAAACTACGACCATACATGATCTCGTTTTCAAGGAAGACAACAGGGTTTTGATCGCGGATCGCGGATTTCAACAAACCCTTCGCATCCGCCGCCGAGTAGGGCGATAGAACCTTAAGACCGGGAACCTGAGCATACCATGCCGAGAAATCATGGCTGTGCTGCGCCGCTACGCGGGCTGCTGCGCCATTCGCGCCGCGAAATACGATCGGGCAATTCATCTGGCCACCGGACATATACAATGTCTTGGCGGCGGAGTTGATAATGTGATCCATCGCCTGAAGCGCAAAGTTGAAGGTCATGAATTCAACGATCGGGTTCAATCCCGCAAAGGCCGAACCAACGGCCAAGCCAGTGAAACCATGCTCGGTAATCGGCGTGTCGATCACACGGCGTGCACCGAATTCATCCAGCATGCCTTGGCTGATCTTGTAGGCACCTTGATACTCGCCAACTTCTTCACCCATGAGGAACACATTCTCGTTCACACGCATCTCTTCGGACATCGCTTCACGCAACGCCTCGCGGACGGTCATCGATTTGAATGTAGTGCCAGCAGGCAGATCATCCTCGGCGGGAATATCCACCGCGACCGGCGCCGCAGCAACAGCTGCCGGAGCCGCGGCAACAGGCGCAGCCTCCACAGGCGCGGCGGTCGTCGCTTCGGCTGCCGAAGCATCTTCGCCGTCTTCAAGCAACACAGCAATTGCAGTGTTCACTTTAACGCCTTCGCTACCTTCCGCGATCAGAATTTTACCGATGACGCCTTCGTCCACCGCTTCGAACTCCATCGTGGCCTTGTCGGTTTCGATTTCCGCCAGAATGTCACCGGAAGCAACCGTGTCGCCCTCCTTGACCAACCATTTGGCGAGCGTGCCTTCTTCCATGGTAGGGGACAGCGCGGGCATGAGAATTTGAATAGCCATTTTTAGTATCCCTTACACGTATACATTTGTCCAAAGCTCGGCTTCTGCCGGCTCGGGACTGTCTGTTGCGAATTGCGCGGCCTCGGAAACGATTGCCTTGATACTTTTGTCGATCGCCTTCAGGTCATCTTCGCCAGCATGTCCACCGGTTACCAGAATTTCGCGGATATGATCGATCGGATCACGCTCTTCCTTAACTTTCTGGACTTCATCACGGGTACGGTATTTCGCCGGATCTGACATCGAATGACCGCGATAACGATATGTGTTCATTTCCAGAATATATGGACCTTTGCCTGCGCGACAGTGTGCAACAGCTTTCGCACCCGCAGCTTTAACCGCCAGCACGTCCATGCCGTCAACAGCCTCGCCCGGAATACCAAAGGCCTCGCCACGCGTATAAATTGCGGGGGTTGAGGACGAACGTTCCTGACTGGTGCCCATGGCGTAATGGTTGTTCTCGATCACGAACACCACTGGAAGATCCCATAGGGCTGCCATATTGAATGTTTCGTAAACCTGACCCTGATTGGAGGCCCCGTCACCAAAATATGCAAAGCTGACGTTGTCGTTGCCGCGATACTTGTTGGCAAACGCCAGACCGGCACCAATTGGTACCTGCGCGCCAACGATACCGTTGCCGCCGTAAAACTCTTTTTCCTTCGAGAACATATGCATCGAGCCGCCTTTGCCGCCCGAATATCCACCTTCACGACCCGTCAACTCGGCCATGACGCCCTTGGGGTCCATGCCACAAGCCAACATATGGCCGTGATCCCGATAGGAGGTCACACGCTGGTCACCTTCTTTAGTGCTGGCTTCAAGCCCCACAACAACCGCTTCCTGTCCGATATAGAGGTGACAGAAACCACCGATTAGACCCATGCCATACAGCTGGCCCGCCTTTTCCTCGAATCTACGGATCATCAGCATTTCGCGATAATAATCCAAAAGCTCCTGTTTTGAGACGTTTGGCTTCTTTGCTGCCATGGATATTCTCCCATCAATACGAAGGTAGTTTAATATTGAACTACATTATACGACAGGTGAAAAAGAAAAGCACGTTCTAATTTAATAGGGGAGAGGAGGGCCGTTACCGCTTACCGAATAACGATTTCGTCGCCACGTGCCAGACCAAGAACCTTGCGTGCTTGCTCGTCCAGCAGATCCAGATCCAGATATTGGTTCGACAAACGGAGGGTGCGATTCTGCAGGCGCTCGCGATCTTCGACCAGAACATCCAGCTCAGCCAAAAGACGGCTCTCCTGCGCCTGAACCTGAAACAGCCGGAACATCCCGTATTCGCCTTGCAGGGCGGCATAGGTGAAAAAGGCCATGCCGGCAATCATTCCAAATGATGCCAGAACGTCCGTAAATCCGTTTTTGATGGATACCTGTTCCAATGTGCCTGCCTCGATGAGCGTTTGATACGCTTCTAATCGAATCATGTCACAAGTGATTCGCAAAGGGAATCCCTAAAATGACAATAAATGCGAATCCGATTCGAATTGGCGGAAATACGCGGATCACTTCGCGCTTAGATGCGACGCCAGAATGCCAGCCAATCCGAGGCACGCGCCAGCAGCTTGGCGATGTTCAACATCAGCCCCCATTCGAAATACAGCATATCGGCGGCAAAAATGCCGACAATAATCAGGGCCATCCATAACGCTGTTTTATTATCCATGAGGTATACTGGCCCGAAATCGACTTCCGGACCAGCCTTGTCAATAAATATGGTTATTTACACAAGCAGCGCTTCGACTTTTGCGACTACGTTTTCGGCTGTGATGCCAAAATGCTTGTAAAGCTCGTCGATCGGGGCGGAGGCACCAAAGCTTTCCATGCCGACAAACGCCGCTTTCTTGGAATTGCCACGCTCGCCGGTTAACCATTTGTCCCAACCGAACCGTGCTGCGGCCTCGATACCGACACGAACAGAACCCGCAGGCAATACGCGCTTGCGATACTTTTCGTCCTGCGCTTCGAACAACTCCCAACAAGGCATGGAAACAACACGTGTACCGATGCCTTTAGCTTCAAGAATTTCACGCGCCGCCAGTGCGATTTCCACCTCGGAACCGGTCGCCAACAAAATTGCCTGACGTTTGTTTTCAGCATCAGCCAAAACATAGGCACCTTGTGCCGTCAGGTTCTTGTTCGTGTACTTGGTCCGAACTGTCGGCAAACCCTGACGCGTCAGCGCCAATGCCGATGGTGTGGATTCCGACGACAAAGCCAATTCCCAGGCTTCCGCAGTTTCAACTGTATCGGCAGGGCGGAAAACATTCAGGTTCGGGGTCGCGCGCATCATCGCCAGATGCTCGATCGGCTGGTGTGTCGGGCCGTCTTCGCCCAGACCGATAGAATCATGTGTCAGAACATAAACCGCCCGAATACCCATCAACGCCGACAGACGCATCGCACCCTTGGCATAATCGCTGAA
>DFBM01000039.1:5610-8850 GCA_002366645.1 Rhodobacterales bacterium UBA3080
TTCATCGCCGCCGCCATTCCGTGCTCGCGGATACCGTAGTAAACATAGCGACCGGAACGGTTATCTTCGTCAAACGTCCCTAGATCCGCCGTCAGTGTATTGTTCGACTCTGTAAGGTCCGCTGAACCACCAATCGTTTCCGGCATCACCGGATTGATAGCGGCCAACGCCATTTCGCTCGACTTACGCGTCGCGACCTTTGGCAAATCAGCCGTGATCTGCTTTTTCAACCCACGAACTACGGAACCGAGGCGTTTCGGCGCGACACCGGCTACGACACGGTCAAATTCACCCTGCTTGCGCTCGGAAATTGAAGCTTTGCGTTCCTCCCACGCCGCGTGCTCTTCCGCACCGCGCGAACCAATCGCTTCCCACGCCGTCTTGATGTCGGCCGGAATCTTGAACGGGCCGCTTCTCCAGCCATAGATTTTGCGAACCTTCGCGATTTCTTCGTCTCCCAGCGGCGAACCATGCGCACCGGATGTATCCTGCTTGGATGGCGAGCCGAAACCGATGTGGGTTTTGCACGCGATCAAGGACGGGCGCGGGCTCTGCTTGGCTTGGCGGATCGCCTTATCAATAGCCTCCGGATCGTGACCGTCGCACGAGAATACAGACCAGCCCGACGCCGCAAAGCGGTTCATCTGGTCTGTCACGTCCGACAATTCGATGCTGCCGTCGATGGAAATGCCGTTATCGTCCCAAAGCACAATCAACTTGCCCAGCTTCTGCTTGCCCGCAAGACCAATAGCTTCCTGACTGATACCCTCCATCAGGCAGCCGTCGCCAGCAATTACATAGGTGTGGTGGTTGACAATTTTCTTGCCAAAACGTGCCGCCATGGATTGCTCACCCATCGCCATGCCCACAGCCGTCGCCAAGCCTTGGCCAAGCGGACCGGTCGTAGTTTCAATACCCTCGGCATGACCGTATTCAGGATGACCAGCCGTTTTCGCACCAAACTGGCGGAAGTTGGCGATCTCCTCGATGGTCATGTCCTTGTAACCAGTCAGGTGCAACAGCCCGTACAGCAACATGGAGCCATGGCCAGCCGACAAAACGAAACGGTCACGGTCCGGCCACTTCGGCGCGGAGGCATCAAACTTCAGATGCTTCTCGAAAAGAACAGTAGCAACATCCGCCATACCCATCGGCATCCCCGGATGACCCGAGTTCGCAGCCTGAACGGCGTCAATCGCCAACATGCGCAGGGCGGTGGCTTTGTTCCAGTGGTCGGGGTGCTGTTTGCGAAGGTCTTCAATATTCACGGCGCTATCCTTAGAAATTGGGTTCGAAACGTTGTTATCAGTCCTGCCAAACGGGTCAACCTAAGAGGTGTGCCAAAAGGGCGGCAAATCGCATCAAATGTGGTTATAATCATCAAATAGCAATCAAAATGCGATTCGCGCGCCTGATCCGTCGCTGGGAAAGAACAGAGATGAATGAATTGAAGAGTTTGGAAGACCGCCTTAAATCTGCCGCTGATCGTATTTCGGTCGCGCTTTCAAAGGTGGAAGACACGAATGGCCAAGCGGCCGCCAGCGCGGATGAAAACGCCGAATTGCGCAAGAAACTCGATAGTCTGCAAGCACAGCGAACGGCCGACCTCGCGGATCTGAACGAATTGCTCGAACAGCTCCGGCCGCTGATGGAGGGGACTGAAAATGCCTGAAGTAAACATCCAGATCGGCAACCGGACTTTCGCACTCGCCTGTAACGAGGGCGAAGAACCTCATCTTTTGGCCGCCGCCAAATTGCTAAGTGACGAGGCCGACACCCTGCAATCGCAGATCGGTCGCGTGCCCGAGGCGCGCATGTTGCTGATGTCGGGCCTGATGCTGGCCGACAAGGTCAAAGAACTGGCATGGGAAGTTAAATCGACTCGCGATCAGGTGGCGGAACTTGAAAGTCAGCTGCGCGCCGCCGAAGCCCGCACCGCTGCCCTTGCCGCCGCTGCGCCTAAGGCTTTTCCGAACGAGCAGGTATTGTTGCGTTCCTACGAGGATGCTGTTTTGCGCCTAGAAGAACTCGCCGACGAGATCGAAGCCAAATAAAAAGCCCCGCCGAAGGGCAGGGCTTTCAAATTCGATTTAACCGGAATATCAGCCGTTGGATTCACGGATTTTGTCGGCGGCATCTTTGCTAAACGCAATGCCGTTTTCTTCCAGCAATGTGTCGAGCTCGCCCGAAATCGTCATCTCAGTCACGATATCGCAACCACCAACAAACTCACCTTTTACGTAAAGCTGCGGAATGGTCGGCCAATCAGAAAAGTCTTTAATGCCCTGACGGACACCCTCGTCGGCCAGAACGTTCACGTCCTTAAACTCAACGCCCATATAGTTCAAAACACCGGCGATGCGGCTTGAAAAACCACACTGCGGCATCTGCGATGTGCCTTTCATGAAAAGCACAACATCGTTGCTGGTGATGTCGGATTTGATTGTGTCTGTTGCAGTTGTCATTTTGCTACTCCGGAGCTTTTGTTGTTAGGGCCAACGCGTGCAATTCGCCGTTCGCGCCGTCCATTTTACCTTTTAGGGCTGCATAGACCATCTGGTGTTGTTTCACACGGTTCAGGCCTTTGAATTCGTCGGCAATAACGGTCGCCGCATAATGGTTTCCGTCGCCTGCCAAATCGTCGATCACGACTTTAGCAGATGGAAGTGCCTCTTGAATGAGGGCTTCGATAGTGTGGGCTTCGATAGCCATATGCGGTGTCTCCCGTTTATTGTTGGCCTTGAATTTAGGTTCAGCGACGCGCAGGTGCAAGGGGTGCGACGTTATTGAGTCGTCGGATTACACCGCGACTTTCAACAGCCCTGCATCAAAGACTTCACGAATTTCCGCCAGCGACACCGAAGTTTCACCAAGAACCAGAGCATCGCCCCCAACAGACCCGACAGCCGCCGCAGGAACACCCGCGTCAGCCAGAAGGGAAAGTAAGGCATCTGCATTGCCTGCCTCGCAAGCCACCAGATAGCGCGCCTGATCTTCGCCGAAGAACCAGCCAGCGCCTTCGCCTGAAATCGTCAAGCCGAGGTCCGCTGCGAGTGCCATATCCGCCGCTGCAATCGCCAAACCACCATCACTAAGGTCGTGTGCGGCTGTAACCAGACCCTTGGCCTTGGCTGCGCGGATCGCTTCGCCGGCCTTGCGCTCGGCATCCAGATCAACATGCGGTGCATCGCCGTCTTCGCGGTTGAGCACTTCGGCCAAAAGGGCAGATTGCCCCAAGTG
>DFBM01000039.1:9015-22998 GCA_002366645.1 Rhodobacterales bacterium UBA3080
TTGATACAACCGACAAACTGACCCATGATCTCGGGCTTTTCGGGGTTGCCGAAATTCAGGTTATCCGTTGTCGCCAACGGCGTAGCACCCGTAGCACATAGGTTCCGATAAGCTTCGGCCACAGCCTGCTTGCCACCTTCAAACGGGTTGGCCTTGCAATAACGTGGCGTCACGTCAGACGTAAACGCCAGCGCTTTATGCGTGCCATGCACCCGCACAACGCCCGCATCCGAACCCGGATGCACAACGGTGTCAGCGCCAACCATATGGTCATACTGCTGCCATACCCATGCCCGCGAGGAGTAGTTCGCCGACCCCATGATTGTCAGCAATGCCTCGGCAACATCAACGTCGGGCACGTTCTCGAGCGTCGCAGCAGCGGGCGTCTCGACCCACGGGCGGTCATACTCGGGCGCTTCGCCAGAGAGGGCTTTCAGTGGCAGGTCCGCCATCAACTCGCCATGCAGACGGATCAGGAACCGGTCCTCGGCAATTGTCTCGCCAACAATTGCGAAATCCAGATCCCATTTGTCGAACACGGCTTTGGCCTCGGCCTCCTTCTCAGGATTGAGGACCATCAACATGCGTTCCTGACTTTCCGACAGCATCATTTCGTAGGCCGTCATATGGTCCTCGCGAACCGGCACTTTCTCAAGGTCAAGCGCGACACCAAGGTTACCCTTGTCGCCCATTTCAACAGCCGAGCATGTCAGCCCCGCCGCCCCCATATCCTGAATGGAAATCACAGCACCTGTCTGCATCAGCTCCAGCGTCGCTTCCATCAGGCGTTTTTCCGTGAACGGATCACCAACCTGAACCGTCGGGCGCTTTTCTTCAATCGTGTCGTCAAACTCGGCCGAAGCCATGGTCGCCCCGCCAACCCCGTCGCGGCCGGTTTTGGCCCCGAGGTACACAACCGGCATCCCGATGCCCGAAGCGGCAGAATAGAAAATATCCGATGTATTCGCGATACCGGCCGCAAAAGCATTCACCAGACAATTGCCGTTATACGCCTTGTGGAACCGCACTTCGCCACCAACGGTCGGCACACCAAAACAGTTGCCATAACCGCCGACACCTTCAACAACACCGTTCAACAGCTGTTTGGTTTTGTGATGCGACGGCTCGCCAAACGACAACGAGTTCATAGCCGCCATTGGCCGCGCGCCCATCGTAAAGACATCGCGCAGGATGCCACCAACACCGGTTGCCGCACCCTGATAAGGTTCGATGTACGAGGGATGGTTGTGGCTTTCCATCTTGAAGACCACGCATTGCCCGTCACCGATATCGACGATACCCGCGTTTTCACCCGGTCCGCAAATCACCTGCGGCCCATCGGTCGGCAGCGTCCGCAACCAGAGCTTGGATGACTTATACGAACAATGCTCGTTCCACATCGCCGAGAAGATTCCGAGCTCCGTAAAGGTGGGCTCACGATCCAGAAGGTCCAGAATGCGTTTGTATTCTTCCTGATTGATACCGTGCTTGCGGATCATTTCGAGGGTGATGGCTGGCTCTTTGGTCATGGGAATCTCCGGTGGGCAGCAGAATTTGAGGTCTTTTACTGTGTGCGGTCCATATTGAAAAGGCAGAAACTATTGTCTTGGTGCCGCAGTATCGTTACGCATTGCCCATGGCTAAACCACACAAAGTTTTCGGGATCGGATTGAACAAAACGGGCACCTCCAGCCTGAAGCGGGCGCTGGTGGCCTTGGGCTACAACCACTGCGATGTGCGCGGCCAGATGACCTATAAGTATTTCAACCGGAATTTCGGCCAGATATTCAAAACCGTCGACCAATTCGATTCCTTCGAGGACTGGCCGTGGCCCCTGATGTATCGGCAAGTTTTCGACCGCTACGGCACCAACGCCCGTTATATCCTGACGCGACGTACGAGCGGGAAAAAATGGGTAGAAAGCCTGAAGGCGCATGCCCTAGTTACAAGCCCGGACAACAATCCACGCAAACGTATTTTCGGCTTTGACTACCCGCATGGCGCCGAAGCACAGCACATCGCCTATTACGACAGCCATCTAACCGAAGTCCGTCGGTTCTTTGCTGACCGGAACGCCAGTCACGTTTTATGCGAAGTCTGCTGGGAAGAGGGCGACGGCTGGCAACAAATCTGCGATTTTCTGAACGAACCACTACCGGACGCGCCGTTCCCTCACGCGAACCGCCGTGTCGAATCCCCGTCAAATACGGAACGTCTTGCTGAAAACCAAAGGCGTATCGCTGATCAATTGGCTAGTTTCGCGGCTGATTAACCCGCCTGTGCCCGCCGCCGTGCCAATCCGCTATCACGGTCGCTAACACCAAGCAGGTTCACCACGAGCCGCAAAAACGCGTCTTCGTGATCATCCCGCTGATCGTCCGCCAAAACCACTCGCCACAAGGATTCGGCCACCGAGTTTCTGTCCACATAAGGCACAGCATCTTTGATCAGCCGCGTAAATCGCACGGTGTCAGGGGCGTTCGCTTCCAGTTCCTCGGCTTCGGTGCGCAGGGCCAGACATTCGGCAGCGTTTAGACTGTAGCGATCCATCAAGAGCGCATCGATTACCGCAACTTCGGCGGGCGCATAGTCGTGATCCGCCCGCGCCACACGCACCAGAAGGGCCGCCATAGCGAGGCGAGTATCGTCCGTCGATAGCGGATCAGGTGTCGGCGTGCCGTTCAGGCGACTGAGAAGGTTTTTAAACATGATGGAATACCTAAGCGTTAATTCTGGATGGGCAAGGGCAGGGCGCCAAGTGTGCCCGAAGAAATCGGAACCGCGGTTCCTGCGATCCGCACGGCGATGATAGCACCGCCTGAAACATCAACCGAAAGGCCGATCTGGCTCGGTCGCCCCATATCGATGCCTTGCTCCAAAGCAAAGTTGTTTTCGCCCTCGGACAATTCACCTGACGCCAACAGTTGCGCGGCGAAAATAGCCGAAGCTGACCCTGTCGCTGGATCCTCGGGAATACCGTCGCCAGGCGCGAACATGCGGCTAGTGAAACCACCCGAACCGTTCGGCGTATATAGATAGGCCGAGTTACAATTCGCTACCGCCGTCAAACTCTCCCACGCGGCTCCATTCGGTGCAGCCTTCGACAACGCCGCCGACGTAGAAACCGGCACATACAGGAACGAAGGCCCGCCTTGCCAATGGCCACATACATGCGCGCCAAACCCGATGTCGGNNTCAACAGCAAACGGGTTAACCGGCGCGGTAAATTCGGCCCGCGTCACGCCATCTTTGCGCACAACCTGAACCGGCACCAAGCCGGCAACTTCCTCTAGCGTGACCTCCACCGAAAAATCGCCGGAGTTTTGCTGTTCCGCCAACAAAATCGCACAGCCAATCGTCGGATGCCCCGCAAAAGGAATCTCCGCTGTCGGGAAGAATATCCGCACCTTGGCAGAATGGGCGGCATCATCCGGCGTCTGCACGAAGATCGTTTCCGAAAGATTAAACTCCCGCGCGATCGTTTGCATCTGCGCCGTCGTCAGATCATCCGCACCCAACACAATCGCCAACGGGTTCCCCGAATACGGCGCGACCGTAAAGACATCGAGCGTGTGGAAGTCCACGATTTACACCAACCGCGACTGCTTGACCGCCGCTTCAACGAAGCTCGCAAACAATGGATGCGGTTCGAACGGGCGCGACTTCAGTTCCGGATGGAACTGTACGCCGATATACCAAGGATGCTCCGGAATTTCGACGATCTCGGGCAGCTTTCCGTCTGGCGAGATACCCGAGAACTGCAAGCCCTTGGCCTCCAACCCCTCGCGATACGTCATATCGACCTCGTAGCGGTGGCGGTGGCGTTCGGAAATTGCCGTGCCGCCATAGATTTCCGCCACGCGTGACCCTTCGGCCAGCGTCGCATTATAGGCGCCCAGCCGCATCGTGCCGCCCTTGTCGTCTCCTGCCTCGCGTTGAATGGTGCGGTTACCTTCGACCCATTCCTTCAGGTGGTAGACGATCGGCGTATAGCGTTTCTCGCCCGCCTCGTGGTCGAACTCTTCAGAACCCGCATCGCTGATCCCCGCCAGATTACGTGCCGCCTCGATGACAGCCATCTGCATACCCAGACAAATCCCGAGATACGGGATGTCGTTCTCCCGCGCATATTGCGCTGCACGGATTTTACCCTCGGTCCCGCGCTCGCCAAATCCGCCGGGCACCAGAATAGCGTTAAAACCTTGTAGCTGCGAAGTAATGCTCTCCTCGTGCTCGAACACTTCGGAATCGATCCACTCGACCTTAACCTTCACACGGTTGGACACGCCGCCATGCGTCAGCGCTTCGGCAATAGATTTATAGGCATCACCCAACTGCGTATATTTCCCGACAATCGCGATTTTCACCTCGCCTTCGGGATTGACGATGCGATCCATCACATCATCCCATTTCGCCATATCCGGCGCAGGTGCGTCGGTGATCCCGAATGCATCCAGAACGGCCCGATCCATACCTTCGCGATGATAGGCAAGCGGTGCCTCGTAAATAGAATTCAGGTCCAGCGCCGCAATCACGGCTTCGGGACGCACGTTACAGAACAACGCCAGTTTCTCGCGTTCCTTCACAGGAATCTGGTGCTCCGAGCGGCACATCAGAATATCGGGCGCGATCCCGATCGAGCGCAATTCCTTGACCGAGTGCTGCGTTGGTTTGGTTTTCAACTCACCCGCTGCCGCAATATATGGCAGCAAGGTCAGATGCATAAAGATGCACTGCCCGCGCCGGTCTTGCGAGAACTGCCGGATCGCTTCGAAAAACGGTAGCGCCTCGATGTCGCCGACGGTGCCGCCGATCTCGCACAGCATGAAATCAACATCATCCTCGCCAATCGCGATGAAATCCTTAATTTCGTTGGTCACATGCGGAATAACCTGAATCGTCTTGCCCAGATAATCCCCGCGCCGCTCTTTTTCGAGCACGTCCGAGTAAATCCGCCCAGACGAAACCGAGTCCGTCTTTTTCGCCGAAACACCTGTGAACCGTTCGTAGTGTCCAAGGTCGAGGTCAGTCTCGGCCCCGTCATCCGTCACAAACACTTCGCCATGCTCAAATGGCGACATCGTGCCCGGATCAACGTTCAGATAAGGGTCTAGCTTGCGCAAACGAACCGTGTATCCGCGCGCCTGCAAAAGCGCCCCCAACGACGCGGACGCCAGTCCTTTGCCCAGGGACGAAACCACACCACCAGTAATAAAAATAAATCGCGCCATGCTCGAAACGGCTCCCGTGTAAACGTTGCTTTTATGGATTGCGCCCAGCGGCACAATCGCTTGTATCACGGGATTAAAGTCATACCGGATTCGGGCGGCTTTAACAAGAGAACAACCGCAATATACTGTGGAATTATTTTTACCTTCAACTAGGACTAGAGTGATAGGGTTGGGCAATCCTGTTATAAATAAACCTATAAACGCCGATTATTCAGAAAAACCAATGCTAAAACTAATTACATTTCCCGCTGCCTTCGATGAACCGTCCGCCAGCCCGTTTTGCGTAAAAGCGATGTGTCTGCTGAAAGCGTCCGGTGTTGACTGGATACCAAAGTTCACCAGCGACCCGCGCAAAGCTCCGAACGGTAAACTCCCGATCCTGATCGACGGCGAAAACACCATCGCAGACAGCGAAGCCATCCGTGCCAATCTCGAAGATACCTATGCCTGTGATTTCGACAAAGGTCTGACGCCGGAGCAACGTGCCACCTCCCGCGCCGTCATTCGCATGGTCGAGGAGCATCTATACTTCGTCATGGTCGGAAATCGTTGGCTAAACGATGACAACTGGCCGCTGGTCAAACAGGCGTTCTTTGGTGAAATGCCCAAACCCCTCGGCGGTCTTGTCGCGCATATCGCCCGCAAGAAAACGCGGGCGCAGGTTGTAGCGCAGGGAACGGGTCGTCATTCGGTGCAAGTGCAAACGGAAAGGGCGCGGCAGGATATCGAGGCAATCAAAGCCATGCTCGGCGACAAACCCTATCTGTTTGGCGACACACCCACCGCGGCGGATATGTCTGTTGTGCCGATCATACGGGGGATATCAACATCCCCGACCCAGACCGGCCTGCGCGACTTGGTCACGAATGACCCAACGCTGATGACCTATCTGGAGCGGGGCAGGGATACGCTGTATCCAACTTGACTATTCGTTAAAGTTCACCCGATCTACGATCTTCAAAGCAGTGCCGCGCATCTTGGCGATATCCACCAGCGGCATCGAGTCCGGTACAAACTCACCCCAGCTTTGCACCAGTTCGCTCGGAGTGGCTGTTTCCAGCAATGGGTATTCGAAATTGATTTCCGCATACATCGTCTGCGCCGCTTCCGAAGTTAGATATTCCATCAATGCCAAAGCATCTTCGGTATTCGGGGCGGATTTGGTCATCGCCATGCCGGAAAGGTTAACGTGCACGCCGCTGTCGCCCAGTATCGGGAACTCGATCGTAACACTATTCGCCCAGGCCAGTTGTTCTTCGTCCTTCAGCATCTCGCCCATGTAATAGGTGTTTCCGATGGCGATATCACATTCACCGGCCCAGATCGCCTTGACTTGCGCACGGTCATTGCCTTGCGGTTTACGCGCCAGATTGGCCTTTATACCTGCCAACCACGTTTCGGCAGCTTCTTCGCCGTGGTGCGCGACAACTGCCGACAACAGGCCGATATTATAGTTGTGCGAACCCGAGCGTGTGCAAATCCGGCCTTCCCATTTCGGATCGACAAGATCCTCGTAGGTCGTAACTTCGCCCTCCGCGACACGATCTTTGGAGGCGTAAATTACCCGTGCCCGCGACGTTAACCCGAACCAGTTACCTTCAGGGTCGCGGAAGGTTTCCGGAATGTTGGCGCTAATTACCTCAGACATGACCGGCTGCGTAACGCCAGCTTCGACGATCGCGTTCAGGTTGGAGATATCGGTTGTCAGCACCAGATCAGCAGGGGAGCGGCGCCCCTCGGCCTTAAGGCGTTCGATCAGGCCGTCCTTAATGAAAACGATGTTGGTTTTGATGCCCGTCTCGGCTGTGAAAGCATCGAGAATAGGGTTGATCAACTGCGGCTCACGCGATGAATAGATATTTACTTCGGCGGCGACGGGGGCGGCCAGCAGGGTGGCGGTGACTATAGCTACGAGTGGTTTAAGCATTGTTCAGCTCCAGTTTCATTTCAAAACCGGAATACCCGACAAAAACAGTCGGGTCAATAGCTGACTAAATAAATCAGGAAATTCCTTTTGCTGATTTCTCCAACAATTTCGCCTGATCCCAGAGCGCATCCATTTCCTCGAGGTTGGATTCCTCCGGCACCTTACCTGATGCCTTCAGAAGGTCTTCCACCTTATTGAACCTGCGTGTAAATTTTGTGTTAGCTGCACGCAACGCACTCTCCGGTTCAATCCCGAGATGCCGCGCCAGATTGGCCATCACGAACATCAGATCACCGAACTCTTCCTCTATTTCCTCGGGGCCAAGAGTATCGCGCGCCTCCACTAACTCCCGTGCTTCCTCGGCAATTTTGTCGACAACCATACCGGTTTCCGGCCAGTCGAATCCCACCCGCGCCGCACGGTTTTGCAATTTTATCGCCCGCGTTAACGCCGGCAAACCTGCCGCCACTCCGTCGAGCGCACTGGTCACCTGCTTGCCCTCACGCTCCGCCGCCTTGATTGCCTCCCAATCCGCAATCTGCTGCTCGGCGGTTTTCTCGCGGCTTTCGTCGCCAAAGACATGCGGGTGCCGGTGCAGCATCTTTTCCGAAATCGAGGTGACAACATCGTCAAACCCGAAATCCGAAGTCTCCTCCGCCATTTGCGCGTGGTAGACGACCTGCAACAACAAATCCCCCAGTTCGTCCCGCAAGTCGCTCATATCCCCACGTTCAATCGCGTCGGCAACCTCGTAAGCTTCCTCGATGGTGTAGGGCGCGATGCTGTCGAAATCCTGCTCGATATCCCAAGGGCAACCGGTTTTCGGATCACGCAGACGCCGCATTATCTCCAGCAAGCGGGGTAGGCCGGCTGTCTTATCCTGCACCAACACATCGGATTGCGCCGACGGTAAAGGCCGCGCCTTCGGGTTCTCAACCATGTTTTTCCCCTAAATTGACGCGCAAGGATTCAAGTCCGTGAAAATGGAACCGATCAGTGAACCGCGGGCTTTCGGCCAGTCGCATGTCGGGATAGCTCTCAAACAGAATGGGCAGTGCGACCGCCATTTCCAGTTTAGCGAGCGGTGTGCCGATACAAAAGTGTAACCCGGCCCCGAAAGACAGATTCCCAATCCCGCCGCGCACGACATCGAACTTATGCGGTTCGGCATATTTTTCAGCGTCCCGATTAGCCGCACCGAGCAGCAACCCGACCGTGTCGCCCATTTTGAAGTCGTGGCCAAAGGCGCTCAAGTCCTCCATCACGTAGCGGGTAAACAAATGCAGCGGCGGGTCGTGGCGAAAGGTTTCCTCCACGGTTGCGAGCGTAGTTTCGGGTGACGTAAAAAACGCATCCATAGGTTCATTAAGCCTAAGTAATGCCCTGATACCATTTGCAAAACTGTGAACGGTCGCCTCGTGACCTGCGTTCAGAAGCAGAATGCAGGTTGTAACCAATTCGTCCATCGACAGCTTCTCGCCATCTTCTTCGGCGGCCATAAGATGCGTTATCAGATCGTCCCTCGGGTCGTTTCGACGCGCCTCGATATAGTCACGGATAAAGTTGCTGAACTCGACAGTTGCTTTAACAGCCGCATCCTCCACCGCACGGTCCCGACGAACCTGATACATCGCCACCATGTCGTGCGACCATGCCAGAAGCTGGTCGGCCATTTCCTCGGGCACACCCAATAGGCGCGCGATGATGATGATTGGCAGCTTTTCGCAAAACGCCGGCAGCAGATCGACTTCGCCTTCCGGAAAGGCGGCGATCAACTCGTGGCTCAGCTTTTCGATCTCCGGTTCCAGCGCGGCGATCCGACGGCTGGTGAAAGCGCGGACCAGCAGGCCACGGATGCGGGTATGCTTTGGCGGCTCCAGCTCCAGCAGCGAGTGTTGCTCCAGATCATAGAACGGCGCCAGATGTGGCGGATGTTCCGGCTTGAATCCTTCCGGCGCCTCGCGGCCAAAACGACGGTCGCGGAGCATGGCGTTGACGGTTTTATATTGGGACGAACACAGAAAACCGTAGTCCTCCCAGTGAAACAACGGGTTCCCGTCGCGGGTTGTGTCGTAAAACGGATAGGGGTTTTGCACAAACTCCGGATCACGCGGGTCTTGCCGGTAGGTTTTGATCATTCCGACCGCTCCAATGCTTGTTCCAGATCGGCGATCAGGTCGTTTACGTCTTCGATCCCGACTGACAGGCGAATAAGATTGTCGGCAACGATAGAGTGCGGCCCCTCGACCGCTTTGCGATGTTCGATCAGGCTCTCGACACCACCGAGCGAGGTCGCGGGCATAAACACCTGCGTAAACCGCGAGACATCCTGCGCCCGGGTCGCGCCACCTTTGACAAGGATCGATAGCATCCCGCCAAAACCGCCGTGCATTTGCCGCTTGGCAATATCGTGACCGGGGTGCGAGGGCAGGCCGGGGTATAGAACCGCTTCGATTGCCTTGTGGTTCTCGAAATGCGCCGCAATCGCCAGCGCATTGGTCGAGGCACGTTCATAGCGCAAATAGAGCGTTCTGAGGCCGCGGATCAGCAACCACGCCTCGAAGCCCGCCATAACGCTGCCCTGCATAGTGCGAATGAACGTAAGCTCCTCCCACAGCGGGTCGGTTTTGCCGGTGGTCAGCACGCCCCCCGTGATATCGGAATGACCGTTTAGATATTTTGTCGCCGAGTGGAACGCGATATCTGCCCCGAGCGCCAAAGCCTGCATCGTGCTTGGTGGGGCGGCCGTGCAGTCGACAGCCAGAATGGCACCGGCATCATGGGCGATAGATGCAGCGGCCTCGATGTCGATCACGTCCCAGTTCGGGTTTGTCGGGGTTTCGACCCAGACGATACGTGTCTGGCCAGAACGCACAGCGTTTCGGAGCGCGGCAGGATCGGTCTGGTCGAAGAAAGTGGCCTCTATGCCGCGCTTTTGGGTCAGCCGGTGGATCCAGGTCATACCGGCGTGATACATCACCTGCGGCGCAACCACATGATCGCCGCTGTTCAGGGTCTCGAGCAGCGCCACGAAGGCCGCCATGCCGGAAGCGAACAACAACGACGCGGCCCCGCCTTCAAGATCGGCCAGCACGGCTTCGGCGTGTTTCACGGTTGGTCCACCGTCACGACCGTAAATATAGCTCTGGCGCGGGTCGTAGTTTTCGTCACGGGTAAAAGTGCTCGACAAATCGATCGCCGGCGAGATCGAACCGGTGCGCTCGTCAATCCGGTGTAGCGCCTGTGCGGCGCGTGTAGCGGGGGACAGTTTCAGCTGCCGTGGGGGCTTTTGCATGGGGAATCCTAATCTTCGTTCAGCGCGGATATTGCGACTGTTGGCAGGTGAAGACAAGCCTGATGCCTTGACGGTTTCGGTGCGACGGGTGATACCGGAAAAGACCAAAGCACCGGAGCACCCGTTGAAGCGCGTTATCTTGATCCTGACTATCGGCCTGTTGGCGGCAGCCACCCTTTGGGGTGTGTGGCGCTGGTCCTATGCCGAAGCACTGAATCAGCTAGAGGTACGCGGGCAGGGCAGCCTGTCGCTCGCGGCGGACCGGCTTGTTGGCCAGTTCGAGCGGTACCGTCAGCTGCCCGTAGTCCTGAGCGACAACCCGATTTTGCAGGAAGCAGCCCTTCGCGACCCAAAGGAATCCTTGCAGGATATTAGTATTTTTCTGGAGCATATGGCGGATGTGACGGGTGCCCTTGATATTCTTCTGCTGGATTTGTCCGGCACAACGGTCGCCGCTGCAAACTGGCAAGGCGGAGACGGGTTTATCGGCGTCAACTTCGCTGCACGGCCGGATTTCATGCGGGCGATGAACGGGGCGATGGGATATTACCATTCGCAGGAAAGCGCGGGAGATCCGCGCGGGTTCTACTTCACGACCGCCTTACGAAACGGGGGCGGCGCGATTACCGGCGGGCTCTCGGTCAAGGTTGATCTTGAGGTGCTGGAGGCCGAGTGGCGTGGCGACCCCGAGATCATCTTTTTCACCGACATGAACAACGTAGTATTCATCGCCAACCGCGAGTCGCTGTTGTTGCGTGTGTACGGGGATTACGATGCCTTGCTGAACGACCCGACCGGCAACCGGCGCTATGTACGTGACCGGTTGCAACCGATGTTCGAGTTTACGGTGGACGAAACCTTCGGGCGCACCCGCTGGGTTCAGGACGAGCATAGTGAAATCCCCTCGCGTTCGCTTTATCTCAAAACACCGCTGCCGGTGATCGGGATGACGGGTAATATCCTGCTCGACCTGAAGTCGGTGGAAGAGCAGGCGCGGCTGCGCACTGCTTTGGCGGGCGCGTTTCTGGTGATGCTCGGCCTGTTGATCCTGAACCTTGCGCAGCGTCGCCGGACGTTGACCGACCGATTGGAAATTCAGGATAAAGCCCAGATCGAGCTGGAGCAACGGGTGCGGGACCGGACCGCAGAACTGCAAGCCACCAACGAAACCCTGCGTGATACGCAACAGGATCTGGTGCAGGCGGGCAAGCTTTCGGCGCTTGGGCAGATGGCGGCGGGGATCAGTCACGAGCTGAACCAGCCCCTCGCGGCGATCCAGTCCTATGCCGAAAACGCCGTGATCCTGCTGGAGCGCGAACGCGGACAGGAGGCCTCGAAGAACCTGAGCCAGATTTCGTCGCTGGCGGCGCGGATGGGGCGGATTATCCGGAACCTTCGGTCGTTCTCGCGCAAGGAAGGCGAACCGGCGACACGGGTTGATCTGGTGAAGGTCGTCGAGGATTCGCTGGAGTTGGCCAACATTCGTCTGCGCGAAAAGAACGTTCAGGTGCACTGGACCAATCCGCACGAATCTGTCTGGGTCACGGGCGGCGGAGTGCGTTTGCAACAGGTGGTCCTGAACCTGCTATCGAACGCGACCGACGCGATGGAAGGGCGCCAGAGCAAGCAAATCTGGCTTGATATCACCACCGGCGACAAAGTCTTTCTACGAGTTCGGGACAATGGTCCGGGTCTGGTCGATAAGGATAAAATCTTCGAGCCGTTCTACACGACCAAATCGGTGGGCGATGGCGACGGTATGGGCTTGGGCTTGTCGATCTCTTACGGCATAGTTCAAAGCTTCGGCGGGCAGATCATCGGCGAAAACCACGCGGACGGCGGGGCTGTGTTCCGTATCGAGCTAACGCCCGCTGACGAGAAGGAAAATACATGACACAAAAGGTTCTTCTGGTTGATGACGACAAAGCGGTTCGCGAGGCCTTGGGGCAGACACTGGATCTGGCCGGATTCGACGTGACGCTGGCGGCCTCGTTTATCGAGGCGACCGATCACATTACGCCTGAATTCGGTGGCGTGGTGATTTCTGACGTGCGCATGCCCGGCAAGGACGGTTTTGCCCTGCTGGAGCGTTGCGCCTCGATTGATCCCGACATTCCGCTGGTGCTGCTGACCGGCGAAGGCGATATTCCGATGGCGGTGCAGGCGATCAATCGCGGAGCGTTCAATTTTCTCGAAAAACCCTGTCCGCCGAAACGTCTGATAGAGGTAGCCGGCAAAGCCTGTGCTGCGCGTAAAATGGTGACCGAGAACCGCGAGTTCCGCAAAACCATGACCCGCGAGGATGCGGCGGCGCGCCTGATCCTCGGGCGGTCCGAGGCAACGTCGCAGTTACGTGGCCAGTTGCGCACGGTGGCGGCGACGGGGTCCGACCTGTTAATCACCGGCGAGACCGGAGCAGGCAAAGAGCTGGCGGCCCGTGTTGTGCACGAACTTTCAGGTAGGGAAGGCGCCTTTGTGGCCGTGAACTGCGGGATGCTGACGGCGGAGATGACCCGTCTGACCTTGTTCGGCGACTCGATGCATGACGGGGCCTTTAAGCGGGCGATTGGCGGAACGCTGTTTCTGGACGAGATCGGGACCATGCCGCTGGATCAGCAGGTCAGTCTGCTGCGGGTGTTGCAGGATCGCACCGTTGACGGGCCGGACGGGCAGCCTTTCGATCTGTCATGCAGGGTCATCGCAGCGACTAAGGAAGACCTGAAAAAGATGCTGGAGTCGGGGCGTTTTCGTGAAGACCTGTTCTTCCGGCTTGACGTAGCCCGTGTCCGCGTGCCGCCCCTGCGTGAACGTATCGAAGACGTCGGCGGCCTGTTTCGCGTCTTCCTGAGCGAAGCGCGTGGCCGGATGAGCTTGCCGCCAATGGAGGTGGACGATCAAAGTTTCTCGGACTTGTTCGCGCGACCGTGGCGCGGCAACATCCGCGAGCTGCGTAACCATGCCGACCGTTTCGCAATGGGGCTGGAAAGCGGGCGGAGCGAGGATGTCTCGCTCGGTCTCGGGGCGCAGATGGACAAGATCGAAAAACAGATCATCGAGGACTGCCTGAAGCGTAACAAAGGGCAGGTGACCCAAACTTGCGAGGAACTACAGGTGCCGCGCAAGACTTTGTATGACCGCATGAAGCGCCACGACATTCAGCCCGAGCAATTCCGTAGCAGCACGTGATTCCGCAAAGTGTGTGGATTTTGTGACATGCCCCTTGACCACTGTGCGAGATTCCGCACAGTGAGTCGGTCACCCTAAAAGTTCCTGCACGAATCTGTCGCTAATACGCTGATAAAGCGAATTAAATTTTATTTCCGTGCAGCTTTCACATTTACGTTTGGTCAAAGCGAATCTTCTGTTTCTATAGAATCAGTGCCGCGGGTCCCCGTGGTTTACAAACGCTATGGGAGGAACATTATGCGTTTTCTTACTGCTGCTGCGGTTATCGCGGCTACGAGCTTCAGCGCCAACGCGGCGCTTGCTGCCTGTGACGAGGGCGAGATTGTTATCAAATTCGCACACGT
>DFBM01000039.1:23060-24210 GCA_002366645.1 Rhodobacterales bacterium UBA3080
TCGACTCTTTACAACGATGATCAGGTTCTCGAAGCGATCCTGCAAGGTGACGTGCAACTGGCCGCGCCTTCGCTTTCGAAATTCGAAGCCTTCACAAAACAGTTCCGCATCTTCGATCTGCCGTTCATGTTCAAAAACATCGACGCAGTTGATGAATTCCAGTTGTCCGCAACTGGTCAGGCGATGAAAGACTCCATGCAGCGTCGTGGTCTTCAGGGCCTTTCGTTCTGGCACAACGGCATGAAAAACATGTCGGCAAACGTTCCACTGAACTTGCCATCCGATGCAAACGGTCTGAAATTCCGCGTACAGGCGTCTGACGTTCTGAAGGCGCAGATGGCGGCAATCGGTGGTTCGCCACAGCCAATGGCTTTCTCGGAAGTTTACGGTGCGTTGCAGACTGGTGTTGTTGACGGTCAGGAAAATACTTGGTCCAACATCTATGGCCAGAAGTTCTTCGAAGTTCAGGACGGTTCGACCGAAACCAACCACGGTATCATCGACTATCTTGTTGTGACATCGACAGAATGGCTGGACGGTCTGGACGCAGATGTCCGTGATCAGTTCCTGACAATTCTGAACGAAGTTACCGAAACACGTAACGCTGAATCCACACGTATCAACAACGATGCAAAAGCTGCCGTGATCGCAGCCGGTGGTGTTGTTCGCGAACTGAACGCCGAACAGCGTCAGGCTTGGGTTGACGCAATGAAGCCGGTTTGGGCTCAGTTCGAAGCTGATGTGGGCGCTGAAAATATCGCAGCGGCACAGGCGATCAACGAAAACAACTAAGAGTACTTACTCCGGCCCCGTCAAACGGGCCGGAGTTCTTTTTTGCACCCGGGGGAACACCCATGAGCGGACGTTACAAATCCAACACAAAGTTTGGCCAGATAGTAAATGAAGTCGAGGAAACCGGCATCGCCGTAATCCTTGGTCTGATGACAGTCATCACATTTATCAACGTGGTTTTGCGATATGGTTTTAATACCGGTCTGATCTGGGGGCTGGAGGCAACCGCCTTCTTGTTTGCATGGCTGGTATTGTTCGGCGTTAGCTATTGCGTCAAGGTTACGGCGCATCTGGGGGTTGATGTAGTTATCAATCTGGTGGGCAAAAAAGGCCGCAAAGTGCTTGCACTTATCGCGGT
>DFBM01000093.1 GCA_002366645.1 Rhodobacterales bacterium UBA3080
GGCTTGCTATCCGCCTCCATCCGCAAACGGCTGGCGGCTTCGTCCATCAGGTCGATGGCCTTATCCGGCAAGAAGCGGTCGGTGATATAACGGTCAGACAAAGTAGCCGCCGCCACCAACGCCCGATCCGAAATCCGGATACCGTGGTGTAACTCGTACTTCTCTTTAATACCGCGCAAGATCGAGATCGTGTCCTCGACACTCGGTTCATCAACCATCACAGGCTGGAACCGACGCGCCAGAGCCGCATCTTTCTCAACATGTTTGCGGTATTCGTCGAGCGTCGTCGCGCCTACACAGTGCAACTCACCCCGCGCCAAGGCAGGTTTCAGCAGGTTCGAAGCATCCATCGCCCCGTCCGACTTACCAGCCCCAACCAGCGTGTGCATTTCGTCGATAAACAGAATGATCTCGCCGTTCGCGTCGGTCACTTCGTTCAGAACAGCCTTCAGCCGTTCCTCGAATTCCCCGCGATACTTCGCACCAGCAATCAGCGCGCCCATATCAAGCGACATCAGTTTCTTGCCAGCAATCGAATCCGGCACGTCGCCGTTTACAATCCGCAGTGCCAAGCCTTCGGCAATCGCGGTTTTACCCACGCCGGGATCCCCGATCAAAACCGGGTTATTCTTGGTGCGGCGCGTAAGAACCTGCATCGTGCGACGAATTTCCTCGTCACGCCCGATGATAGGGTCGATCTTGCCCTCGCGCGCAGCTTCGGTCAGGTCGCGCGCGTATTTCTTCAACGCGTCATAACCTTCCTCAGCGCTCGCGGAATCAGCGGTCCGGCCTTTGCGAATATCGTTGATCGCCTCATTCAGCGCTTGCGCTGTCACCTTGGCGGCCTTCAACGCCTTTTCGGCGTCGGATTTCGTCACGGCCAAAGCAGTCAATATCCGCTCAACTGTCACAAAACTATCGCCAGCCTTATCGGCCAGCTTTTCAGCCTCGATCAAAACCTTGCTGGTTTGACCGTCCATATATAATTGGTCGCCAGTAACTTTCGGTAACTTTGCAAGCGCCGCATCAACTTCAGCCAGCGCTACATTCGGCGCACCACCGGCACGTTTAATAAGATTAGCTGCCAGCCCCTGCTCGTCATCAAGCAGTGCTTTCAGCAAATGCTCGGGCATAACCCGCTGGTGATCTTCACGTTGCGCAATGGTTTGGGCAGCCTGAACAAAACCACGGCTACGCTCTGTGAATTTTTCAAAATTCATAGTTCTCTCCTTTATGGCGTTCATACATCCGACGCCCGTTTGGCACGTCAAGTATGACCCTTCGATTGATAAGTGGGAGTGATGCGCGACCCTTGCAAGGACTCCACTATGTGCTTTTTCAGATACCTGCTAAGCTGATATTCAGGAGGACCATAACATGAGAAGCCTAACTGAAATCCGCGCCAACACTTCGAAAACCGAAATTTTTCGCGGACAGATTCAGCACGCCATGATCGCCGCGCTGCTAACTGCTGGGGCATGCGCCATGTTGAAAGATGACGGCCGCAGCTTTCTTGGCATGGACACAACAACATGGGCCTACATCACCATCGCGGTTGGCCTGATCCACCAAAGTATCGTCGCCGTTGTGTTCCGGTTGCAACTCCACTTCGATATTATGGTGCGGCTATTCGGGGATAACGCGCTAAAGGTTTGGGCCGTTATCTTTTTGCCTTTCCTCGCTGCCCGCCCGCTTTTGATACTAATCGTAGGCATCTCGGATTACGGCTCGCTTGGTGGAAACCGAGAACTGCAAATCGTGGCCGGCGCCTTGCTGGTGCTGCTTATTCCCTGGGGCATGCACTCCGTCCTGAAATACTTCACGATCAACCGCGCGCTTGGCGGTGATCATTTCTACGACGAATACCTGAATATGCCGATTGTCGACCAAGGCGCGTTCAAATACTCGCCTAATGCTATGTACGCCTTCATATTCACCGGACTATGGGGAATCGCACTGTTGCTCGGTTCATGGAACGCATTGGTTCTGGCGCTATTCTATCACGCCTATATCTGGGTCCATATGTATTGCACTGAAGACCCCGACATGCGGATTCTCTACAAACAGAACTAGGCGCTTTTGCCGCCTTGAGCCCCCTCGCCCCCCGACATATATTCAAGGTATATGCTGCATAGGAGAACGCAATGAGCACCGCAGACGACCGCTTAATCGTAGCCCTCGATGTCCCCAACGCTTTGCAAGGCCTGCGCCTTGTTGAAAAGCTGGGTGATGAAGTTTCCTTTTACAAAATCGGCCTCGGTATGCTGACGGGTGGTGGCTTGGCCCTTGCCAACGAACTGACCGAAAAAGGCAAACGTGTTTTCCTCGATATGAAACTGTTCGATATTGGCCAGACTATCGAAAATGCTGTCACCGGATTGTCGCAATACAACCTCGACTTTCTAACGGTCCACGGCGACCCGAACGTTGTGCGCGCCGCTGTTGCAGGCCGCGGCGATAAAAACCTGAAAATCCTCGCGGTAACAGTCCTGACATCTCAGGATCGCAGCGACCTTGACCTTGCCCTTATTCGTAGCGGTGACATCAAGGATATTGTTTGCGAACGCGCACGCCTCGCATTTATGGCTGGTGCCGACGGTGTAATCGCCAGCCCGCAAGAGGCCGCCTTGATCCGCGCCCTTCCAGAGGCGGAAGGTAAGCTGATCGTTACCCCGGGCGTTCGCCCGACCGGCACAAACGCCGACGATCAGAAACGAGTCGCGTCTCCCGCCGTAGCGATTGGCAACGGCGCCAACCACGTTGTAGTCGGTCGCCCGATCTGGAAGGCCGAAGACCCGCTTTCAGCCGCTCGCCTGATCAAAGCCGAGCTCGCCGCGATCTAGCGACGAAGCCACCATTCCGCAAGCGCCAGGTTCGGGACCCAGCATAACCATGCG
>DFBM01000139.1 GCA_002366645.1 Rhodobacterales bacterium UBA3080
TGGCAATGTATGTTCTGGGCGTAGACCACGTTATGGATATGCCGTTCAACGATCCGGAATCGCCGAGCCACCTGACCTATGGCGACATATTCCGCCAGACCGAGCAGGAATACTCGCGCTGGAATTTTGACGTGGCCGACACCGACACGTTGCTAAAACACTTCGAGGACGCCGAGGCCGAGTGCGCCCGCATCCTTGCTGTTGGAGCGGACGACCCGAAAACGGGACGTCAAATCATCATGGTGCATCCAGCCTATGATCAGGCGATCAAGGCCAGCCATATGTTCAATCTACTTGACGCCCGCGGCGTGATTTCGGTGACCGAGCGCCAAGCCTACATCGGCCGTGTCCGCACGTTGACCAAAGCCTGCGCGGACGCCTTTGTTCTAACCGAGGCGGGCGGCGCATGAACGGCAAGACATTCGGCATTGGCTTCGTTGCCTTCGCGGTGATTTTCGGCGCAGGGCTATATTACGCTTTGGTTTATGCCTATTACGAAAAGGTCGACGGCATCAGCGAAATCACCGTGCAAGACCGGACGATTGCCGTTGCGGATTACGAGGGCATTGACGCGACAAGCTCGGGTTTGAAACTGCGCGGGTGTTTTTCCGTGGAGCCGGCGGATTTTGAAGGTCTGGCACTTGGCGTCAATGCGGTCCCGCTATCGGCGCCGTCGTGGTTTGATTGCTTTGACGTCGCCCGGATACAGCAGGATATCGACGCGGGTAAGGCGATCGGCTACCTCGCGACCGAGAATGAAAAAGACGGCATCGACCGGGTTGTCGCCGTTTACCCCGACGGGCGCGCCTTTCAGTGGCGTCAGTTGAACGAAAAGTATCAGGAATAATCATGGCCGACCTACTGCTCGAAATCTTCTCCGAGGAAATTCCCGCCCGCATGCAAAAGCGTGCCAGCGAGGACCTGAAGAAACTCGTCACCGATGCGATGGTCGAGGCCGGTATCACCTATTCCGCCGCCGCCGCTTTCGCGACCCCGCGCCGTTTGTGCCTGACGGTTACGGATGTGCTGGAGGAATCGCCGACGTTGCGTGAGGAACGCAAAGGACCACGTGTAGACGCGCCGGAAAAGGCGATCGAAGGTTTTTTACGTGGCGCTGGGCTGACCAAAGATGATCTGAGCGTTCGGGATGACAAAAAGGGCCAGATTTATGTAGCGGTCATCCAAAAAGACGGGCGCAAGGCTGCGGACGTTATTGCCGAAGCGATCGAAACCGCGATCCGCAAGTTCCCGTGGCCAAAGTCGATGCGCTGGGGATCTGGCAGTTTGCGTTGGGTGCGGCCGATGCATTCGATTTTGAGTATTTTAAGCAAAGAAGAAGGCGCGGAAGTGGTGCCGGTCTCGATCGACGGGATTGTGTCTGGCGACACCACGGAGGGTCACCGTTTTATGGGGGCGGGCCGTTTTGCTGTGAATTCGTTCGAGGATTACGAGGCGAAGTTGAAGAAGAACTTTGTCATTCTTAATCCCGGGGAGCGGGCCGATCATATCTGGGTCGAAGCGCATAACCTGGCATTTGCACAAGGGTTGGAAGCGGTCGAGGACAAGGGGTTGTTGGCCGAAGTCGCTGGGCTGGTCGAGTGGCCGGTAGTGTTGATGGGCGACATTGCGGAAGACTTTATGGAGTTGCCGGCCGAGGTTTTGCAGACCTCGATGAAGGAGCACCAGAAATTTTTCTCGGTACGTAACCCGAAAACCGGACGGATCGAAAAGTTTATCACGGTTGCCAACCGCGAGACTGCCGACCACGGCGCGACTATTCTGGCGGGGAACCAGAAAGTGTTGTTTGCGCGTCTGTCGGACGCTAAATTCTTTTGGGAAAACGATTTGCGGGTGCCGCTGGCGGATATGGCCGCGAAACTGTCAAACGTGACCTTCCACAACAAGCTCGGGACGCAAGCAGAGCGTATCCAACGTATTGCGAGCCTTGCCCGCGAGATTGCCCCGATAGTCGGGGCAGATGCGGATCTGGCGGAGCAGGCGGCACAGATTGCCAAGGCCGATCTTTCGTCGGAAATGGTTTACGAATTTCCCGAACTGCAGGGCTTGATGGGCAAATACTATGCCGAAGCTGCGGGACTGCCTCAGGAAGTTGCCAATGCCTGCGATGCACATTATTCGCCGCTTGGCCCATCGGACGATGTGCCGACCGAGGCGGTGTCGGTGGCTGTGGCGCTGGCAGACAAGCTTGATACACTGGCCGGATTCTGGGCAATTGACGAGAAGCCGACGGGGTCGAAAGATCCGTTTGCGTTGCGGCGTGCGGCGCTCGGGATTATCCGGATTGTGTTGGCGAACAACCTGCGTTTCCCGCTGGAGCGGCTTATTGACCGGCAGTTGCTGGAAACCGAAATCCAGCTCGGGCTGGATACGGCGGAAGAGCGCGAGGTGTATTTTCTGGAGCAGCTGATCGATCAGATTGCGCATCACGGGGTGTTCGGAACGGCGTTCCGCGCATTATTCGAAAAATTTGCCAAAGAGGAAAAACCTTTTGAAGTGGAAGAGGGTACATGGTTGTCGCGCTTGCAGTCGAGTTTGCCGCTGGCCAGCGATAGTTTGCTCGACTTTTTCCATGACCGTTTGAAGGTGCACCTGAAGGCCGAGGGCATCACACATGATGTTATCGATGCCTGCCTTGCGATGCCACAGAGTGATGATCTGTCTTTGCTGGTCAACCGGGCAAATGCGTTGCAGGAATTCGTCGCCACGGACGACGGCGAGAACCTGTTGCAGGGGTATAAGCGGGCCAACAACATTCTGGCAGCGGAAGAGAAGAAGGACGGTGTGTCTTACGAAGGCGAACCGGCGCTTCAGTTTGCGGAGACTGCCGAGGAAAAAGCCTTGTTTGCGGCGCTGGATGTGGCGGAGGGGGCGATCTCCCCGGCCATCGAGGCCGAGGATTTCGCGGCGGCTATGGCCGCCCTTGCCAGCCTTCGCGCGCCGATTGATGCTTTTTTCGAAGCGGTACAGGTCAATGTCGACAAGCAGGTTGTACGCCGCAATCGTTTGTGCCTGCTGAACCGTATCCGCGAAGTGATGCACAAGGTTGCCAAATTCGAGAAGTTGAACGGATAATACCTTAACGTTCCAATTGCCAAACGCTGCCCTTTGACTATGCTGCACTGCAAGAAGTGTAGGAGCCGTCATGTTTATTCGTCTGAATACCGATATCGAGGTCTCGAACAAGACCCATGGTGCGCGTGGGGCGCGGTTGGCGAATATGACCCGGCTCGGCCTGCCGGTGCCCGACGCAGTGGTGCTGTCATTCGAGACAGTGCATGCGATTGCCACCGAGGATTGTTATCCCGAGCTTCCGGCCAATTTGACCAGTGGTGGATTGCTTGCGGTGCGCTCGTCGCCCGAGAACCTCGATTGGGGCGGGCCGAATGCGATATTAAACGTCGGGATGACGGACGGTTTCGTTCAGTCCCACAGCCAAAAGGTCGGGCCGCGCGGGGCGATGGACCTCTACCGGCGGTTCATTCAAAGCTACGCTGTCAGTGTTGAGAAGCTGGACCCGGAGTTCTTCGAAAACCTCTATTACGATCAACTGAAGCTGGCGGATGCGGAATGCGAAGAAGACCTGTCGGATGCGGATATCAGCGGCATGCTGGCCAACTGTAAAACCCTTTACGAGGAGGAAATCGGTAAGCCGTTCCCGCAAGACCCGAGGGAACAGCTTCATGGTGTGCTTCGCACGATGGCCAAGGCCTGGGATGCTCCGACCGCCCGCATTTTGCGCAGTGCCAAGGGGGCACCTGAGGATGCCGGGCTGGCAATTGTTGTGCAACGCATGGCACTTGGCATCGGCGAGAAAAGTGGCTCCGGTATGGTGCAGATGGTCGATGATGCAACCGGACACCCGCGTATCTGGGGGCGATATCTGCCGCAGTCGCAGGGGCAGGACGCGTTGATGGGGCTGCGCACGCCGCAGATGATCACCAAAGCCGAACGCGAGGAGGCCGGTCAAACCGCGCCTTCGCTTGAGGAACTGCTGCCGGATACGGTGAAAGAATTACAAGAGATCGGCACCAAAGCCGCTGTCGGTCTGGGAGACGCGCTGCAATTCGAATTCACGGTCGATAACGGCAAGGTGCACCTTCTGGATGCAACGCCGGCAAAACGCTCGGCGCGGGCATCGTTGCGGATTGCGGTTGATCTGGTATCACAAAACGCGATCTCCAAAAACGAGGCGCTGCTGCGGATCGAGCCGCGCAACCTTGTCGAGCACCTGCACCCGCAGATCGACCCGCACGCCAACCGCGATGTTTTTGGCAATGGTCTACCGGCCAGTCCGGGCGCAGCGACGGGCAAAATCGTATTCTCGCCCGAGGCGGCGATGGCCTCCGAAGCACATGAGGAGTCGTGTATTCTGGTACGGGTTGAAACCTCGCCCGAAGATATCCGCGGGATGCACGCCGCCGCCGGAGTTCTGACGGTGCGCGGTGGCATGACCAGCCATGCGGCGGTTATCGCAAGGGGGCTGGGCCTGCCGTGTGTGGTGGGCGCCGGTGACCTGAAGCTGAACCTTAAGAAACGCACGATTACGACGCTGAATGGTATGGAGTTGCGCGAAGGCGACGTTATCACCGTGGACGGCACACGTGGACAAGCACTGCATGGCGCGCCGCTGATGATTCAGCCGGAGCTCGGCCAAGGTTATCTGACGATCATGGAATGGGCCGACGAAGCCCGCACTATCGGTGTGCGCGCCAACGCGGACACGCCGATGGACGCCCGCTTGGCGCGCAGCTTCAAGGTCGACGGTATCGGGCTGTGCCGCACTGAACATATGTTCTTCGAAGAAGACCGCATCACCGTGATGCGCGAAATGATCCTCGCGGATTCCGAAACCGAACGGCGTGCGGCGTTGGACCGTCTTTTGCCGATGCAGCGCAGTGATTTTGTCGAACTGTTCGAAATCATGCGGGGTTTGCCGGTTACCATCCGCTTGCTTGACCCGCCCTTGCACGAATTCCTGCCGCACAGTCGCGACGAAATGCAGGACTTGGCCGAAGCCATGGACCTGCCAGTCAGTCAGGTCATCACCCGCGCCGAGGAGTTGAAGGAGTTCAACCCGATGCTTGGCAAACGCGGTGTGCGGCTGGGCGTCACCATGCCCGAAATCTACGAAATGCAGGCCCGCGCGATATTCGAGGCTGCGGTCGAGGTCAGCCGGACTTCCGGCACCGCAATCGAACCCGAGGTGATGATCCCTCTGGTATCCGCCAACCGCGAGGTCGAACTGGTTAAGCATCGCGTCGATATGGTTGCGGCCGAAGTCCGTGAGGAAAGCGGTACCAACTTGAACTTCAAGCTGGGCATCATGGTCGAAACTCCGCGCGCCGCATTGCGGGCGGGGGATTTGGCCGAAAGCAGCGCATTTCTCAGTTTCGGCACTAACGATTTGACGCAGATGACCTACGGGCTGTCACGCGATGACGCCGGCCGATTTATGCGCGACTACATCAATCAAGGTGTCTACCCCGAAGACCCGTTCCACACTCTCGACGTCGAAGGCGTTGGCGAATTGCTGTTGCTCGCCGCGAAACGCGGGCGGGAAAGCAACCCAGACCTGACGCTCGGGCTTTGCGGTGAACATGGCGGCGATCCGGCCTCGGTCCGGTTCTGCAAGATTGCCGGTTTCGACTACGTGTCCTGTTCGCCCTTCCGCGTTCCAATCGCGCGACTTGCGGCGGCACAGGCTAGCATCCTATACGATTCGTAAAATCAGCCGTTTGTTGTTTGTTGCGACCATAAATAACCGACCGGCTAGCATTGGGATTTCGACTGACTTTCGTTGAATTTGAGTATAAATAGGTTTTGTAATCAACTGGTTACGGGGCAACTTTCTGCCGTTGGCCGAGGAGCAAACCGGCCAGTTCCCGCCGGAAAATCTGAATATTCTGGACTCATTCGTTATTTTGACTATTTTGCCGATCTGACTTTGTGGTGGGGTTATGACTTTCGGTTACCGATTTTGGTGGCTCCGGATGTGAGGTGACTGATGGCGTTAGTTATGAGTAAACGGGTTTCGCATGGTCTTGGTCGCGTGGCAGCTGGAACCGTGTCCGCCGTTGCCGGAATATTTTTTGCCTTTGGCGTGGCGAATGCCGAACTGCCGGACGCAGAAATATCACCGGACCCCAGCCAACAAGTTCTCAACCAGATTATGGGTATGATGGTGCAGGAAAAGGCCGCGATCTCGGCGCTCGGCGCGGATCGTCTGGCGGAACTCGGCGGTTTACGTGTGGCCAAACCGGCAGAAACCGATGCACGTATGAGCTCGGTTTCGATATTTGGTTTAAGCCTGAGCGCCGGTAGCGCGCAGGATCGCGAGGCCAGCAATCTTGCCGACGAGGCCCGAAACGGCCCGATTTCCGTCGATCTCGGTGCCCATTCTGCCACCGGATTTACCAAAGCAGTGCTCGATTCCATGCCGAATGCGACCGGTGACCGCCAATGGCAATGCCTGACCGAAGCGCTCTATTTCGAGGCGCGCAGTGAAACCCTTGAGGGGCAGTTCGCGGTTGGCGAAGTCATTCTAAATCGGGTTGATGAAGCAAGCTTTCCGGATTCCGTTTGCGGGGTAGTGACACAGGGCGCGCACCGCCTGAACGCTTGTCAGTTCTCGTATAACTGCGACGGCAAGGCCGAGCATTTCACCGAGCCGAAGGCCTTTGCGCGTTCCGGCAAGCTGGCGAAAATGTTGCTGGAAGGACGGGCGCGGGTTTTGACCGCAGGCGCTACCTATTATCATGCCAGCAGCGTGCAACCAAGCTGGGCGCGTTCGTTCATCGAAACAGCGCAGATCGGGCGGCACATCTTTTACAACGATGATCGCTAGGCGAATTAGGTTCTAGCCGGCAAAATTCTGACTGGCGTAAATATAACCGCAAGTCGAATCGTCCGGTGCAAAACCGAAGGATGCTTCCATCCGCGTAAACTTCCTGTTCATCAGGTTGGCACGGTGCTTTTGCGACGCCATCCAGCTCGCCACCAGTTCTTTTGCCAGCGAGGCATAGCTGTGCTGCGGTACAGCCGCACCGCTGTCGGAATAGGTGAACTGGCATTGCCCGCGCGACGCCAACGAAATGGATTTGCCGCCAAGGGCATAGAGGAAGTTCTGGCCGATGTTTTCGCCAGCCGCGCGCATCGAAACGTTCGAGCTCCGCATCCGTTCTTTCAGGCTACGATAGCCGCGCACGTTTGATTTATGTGTTAGATTTCGCGCATCGGCCATATAGTTGCTATGCACCGTTGCGGCGTTCAGCAGACCAATATCGGCAGTGAAGGGGCTTAGCCCGCGCTGACAACGCTCCGCATTGGCGTAATACCTGACGGTGGCGCTAAAAACATCGAGATTGGGGCGCGCCGGGTTAATCGCGCTCTGGTGGCCGGAGGGCAATCGCCCTTCGCAGGCCGCATAAGCGGTGCTTCCAACGAGGAGCAAAACAAGTGTGGTGGCAAGGCGCAGCGTATATTTCATAGTGTTTCCCATGGATGTATCTGGAAATCTGATCTACTCGCTACCGGTGCAATATGTCATATTCGAGGCGAAGCTTCAATAAAAACTGCAGTTTTGGTGAATAATTGCTTAATTCGGGCGCGCAAGCCGGTTGTTGGCCGCGATGCGTCGTTCGGCGACCTTGCTACGCGGAGGCGAAAAACCTATCAAGGGCGCAAACGAGAAGGGGTGTTCTTATGGATGAAACGTCGATTGCTTTCGAACTGCCGTATGTCCGGTCTGTTGCAACTAGCGGGCCTGATCCGCTGGATCGTATTTCCGTGCGCGATTACCTGCGCGAGGTTGAAATCGGGGCGTTTCAGGCGGAGCGCGGTGTCACCCAGCGTATCCGTTTCAACGTGGTGCTGGAGGTCTCGCGGACGACGGCAGCACAGGACGATGATGTCGACAAGGTGATATCCTATGACAGCATTATCGAGGCGATAGAACTGCAACTTTCGACCGAACGCATCAACCTGCTGGAAACGCTGGCTGAACGCATTGCGGAGCGCTGTCTTGAAGACCGTCGGGTTGTGCGTGCCTTTGTGCGGATCGAAAAGCTGGACCGTATTCCGGGCACGCTGGGGATAGAGATTGTCCGCTCGCAATCGGGCGAAGATGCGCAGAAAATCCGGCCGGTGACCGAAGTCGAACTGCCGGACGCAACCCCGCATCCGCTGGTGGTTTACCTGTCTAACGAGGTGCTGCACGGCGAGAACCTGCCAGCATGGCTGGACGAGATTGCAGGCCATGAAACACCGGCGGTGATTTGCGTCGAGAAAGCCCTTGAGGCGACACCCCATGCGCGCCATCCGATGGCGGACCGCCGGATCGGTTTGCTGGCGATCGAGCAAAACGCCTGGGTTCTGGCGGGAATGGACAAGCGATGCGTCGTGGTTGACAGCCGCACCGAGATGGACTGGGCGATGAAGCACGACCAGCTTTCGGTATGGGCCCCGTCCAAGATTGTGCTCGACGCGGTGGAGCAACCGGAGGCGGACGCCGAAACGCCCGAAGAGCTGGCGCTATGGTTTGCGGAACAGTTTGCAGCGGCGAAGCTGGTGATTGCCGGCGGGCGCGGGGATTTGCGGAGCGAAGGTCTGGAGATTTCGGTTCTTGCGGCTGACGGTCCAAAAATCGACTGAGGCATAAGGAAACCGGATGCCAAAAACCTATTACCGCCCGATTGTGCAGTCGGACCACTGCCGCCCGAAAGGGGCTGTGCCGCTGGCTGGAGGGTGCCTGTGGTTCACGCATGTGGAGCGGTTGACCCGCGAGGATGGTTGCGAAGTGGTACCGGTGAGCGAGGTCCCTGCGGAAACGCTCGACCGGATTAGCAGCGCCCGTGCCCCGATGTGCGGTATCGACATGCTGCGGCCGTCTATCATGGGCATCCTGAACGCGACCCCCGACAGTTTTTCCGACGGTGGCCGGCATTTCGCGCTGGCGGACGCACTTCGGGGTGGGCAGGCGATGGTGACCGAGGGGGCGGATATACTGGACATCGGAGGCGAATCCACCCGTCCGGGCGCGGATTTTGTCGCGGCCGAGGAGGAAGCCCGCCGGATAGTCCCCGTGATTGAAAGCTTGCGCGCGGCGGGCGTCGATACGCCGGTGTCTGTGGATACGCGAAAGGCGAGTGTGGCCCGCGCGGCGTTCCAAGCTGGAGCGAACCTGTTTAACGATGTGACGGCGTTGTCCTACGACCCTGACAGCCTGTCGACGGCCGCCGAGTTGCAGGCGAGTGTTTGCATTATGCATGCGTCCGGTGATCCAAAGACGATGCAGGACCAGCCGGAGTATGCGAATGTTTTGCTTGATGTTTACGACTATCTGGAAAGCCGGATTGTGGCCTGTGAAGCGGCGGGTATTCGGCGCGAGAAGATCATGATCGATCCCGGTATCGGATTTGGCAAAACGCAGGCGCATAATCTGGCGCTGCTGCGCGGGGTTGCGCTTTTCCATGCGCTTGGCTGCCCGATATTGCTGGGTGTTTCACGCAAACGTTTTATCGGCACGATTGGAAATGCGCCGGAAGCCGCCGATCGCGTGGCGGGTTCTATTGCCGTTGCCCTCGATGCGTTAAACCAAGGGGTGCAGATGTTGCGCGTCCATGATATTGCTGAAACCAAACAGGCAATGGCGCTTTGGTCGGCGCTTAAAGAGCACTAATTTTGAGGCATTTATGACACGCAAATACTTTGGAACCGACGGTATCCGTGGCGAGGCCAATACCTTCCCGATGACCGCCGAACTGGCCTTGCGCCTCGGCATTGCGGCGGGTCGGTATTTCCGAACCACGAGCCATGCTCCGCGCGTGGTGATCGGCAAGGACACGCG
>DFBM01000131.1 GCA_002366645.1 Rhodobacterales bacterium UBA3080
TCTATACCGTGATATCGGCGACCGTGCCCCGCTGCGTGCCAAAATCGAAGCGTCGGAGCGGTTGGTGATCGCAGGCTCCCTGCCCGCAAACCTGCTGTTTGCCGCCTATCGCGAAGGCAAAGCGGCCGCATCCGGTGGCGTTTGGGGGCGTGCGAATGCGATCCAGTCGCTGGACAATGCGCTGGCTGGCGGTGATGACATCGAAATTGCGAAAACGGTGGACGAGGCCTATCGTGCCTTGGCCGATGCCCATTTATTGCATGCTTTGGCCGAAGAATTCGCGGAGGCGCTAAGCGAACTGCCGTATTCGCCTAAGATGTCGGCTAGCAGGTTGCGGGTGCTGGACTTGATGTACTTCGCCAATATTTCCAATACGCACTGGTCCGAAGGTGCGGTTCTCGACCAAAATCGGCAGCTGGCGAAGGCAATTGTTGAACTGTCGCCACTGGTTGAAGATCCGGCCAGCTCCGCGCTTCTAAAATCTATCGTGAATGGTCTGGAGGGGGATACGCCAGACAACCAGACCGCCAAACAGTTGTTAAACCAACTGGAGCAAGGACAGCAGGGGCAAGTCATTTTGGCGTCTTTACGACTTCTGGCCAACGGCGCACTTGCTGATCCCGAGGGGGTTCGCACCGCGTTATATGTGCTCGGGGCGGCGGGGCAATCGGCGGTGGCGCGGCGTATTGCTGTGCAAATCCTGTTGCTACCGGTCGGAGGATAGGCTGTGCATCACTGGCTGCCGATTTTCCTCGAAGCGATGCAGGCCGAGCAGGACGCGGCGCTGAATACGCTGAATGCTTACGCCCGTGATCTGAAGGATTATGTTGGATACCTTGATCGCAAGAAACTAACGCCGGAAACAGCCGGGCGTGGTGATATTGAGGACTACCTTGTCGAACTGGAAGCGCTTGGGCTGGCCAAATCCACCCGCGCGCGGCGGTTGTCATCGATACGCCAGCTATACCGGTTTTCCTTCACCGAAGGGTGGCGCAACGACGATCCGGCCGCGCAAATACGGGGGCCAAAACGCGGACGACACTTGCCAACCACACTAAGCGAAACCGATGTTTTAAAAATGCTGGATGCTGCGCGTGTCATCGGCAAGACGCCACTCGACAACCTGCGAAATACCTGCCTGATGGAGATCCTCTACGCGACAGGCCTACGCGCAACTGAACTGGTATCGCTTCCGGTTGCGGCAACACGTGGAGACCCGCGGATGATACTGGTACGCGGAAAAGGTGGGCGCGAACGCATGGTGCCGTTGTCCCCGCCTGCCCGCGAAGCCCTGACCGAGTGGCTGGCGGCGCGCGATGCTGGCGAGAAGGGTAAACCGAATAAATCGACATTTCTGTTCCCGTCACGCGGCAAGAAAGGCCATCTGACCCGCGAGGCGTTCTTCCTGTTTGTCAAAGATCTGGCGGCCTTTAGCGGCCTTGATCCCAAATCGGTGTCACCGCACACGCTCCGCCATGCTTTCGCGACACACCTGCTGGCGCATGGCGCGGACCTTCGTTCCATCCAGACATTGCTGGGCCATGCGGATGTTTCAACAACCGAGATTTACACTCATGTACTGGAGGAACGCCTTAAGGAGCTTGTGCTAAAAAGCCATCCTTTGGCTTAACCTCTGCGCAAAACCGGTGGCAAGGTGTCTTCGCTCGGCCATAATCCGGTTTCAAGGGCAAGGTCATACCCTTGGATAAGACCCTCGCTGCGCATCCGTTTTTGTGCAGATCGGAAGTCGTAAGTTAACCTCTCAATCCGTGCTGCTTTTTCAAGCAACACGTACCGCGTATCCGGTGATCCGTCGTTCGGCGGCATCCCGATCGCGCCGGTGTTGATCCAGACTTTGCCTTCGACTTCTGCAACAAACGCGATACCCGAGTGACCTGCGATCACCCCATCCACCGGACCGACCAAGCGCTCGACGGCGACGATCTCTTCCGCAAAAACAGTTTCATTCGACACTGACCAGATAAATCGACTGATATCGGTGATACCGCCGTGGATCACTGCATAGCGACGTCCGTTCAAGGTAAAGGTCTCCACATCCGGCAAATTCGCCATCCAGCGCCGGTTATCCTCAGAGACTTGAGCCAACGCATGGGCATACCATCCGCGCGCGAGAATCGAGCATTGCGAGTCGTCCTCGAAACCGCAACCACAATCCTCCGCCCCTGCGGCCACCTGCTTTTCGCAATTGCCGGCGATGACTGCACAATCGAGATCGCGGATAGCTGCGACGGAGGCCTCGGCGTCCGCACAATACGCCACTACATCACCGGTGCAGATCATTTGCGATGCAGGGATTTTCAAACGTCGTGCTTCACGCTCAAGCGCTTCGATTGCCTGCAAATTCGAGTATCCCCCCCCAAATAGCAGCAGTGGGCCGGACAATTCGCCTAAATCTTTCACTTTCATTCAAACGCCCCGCTTGCAGGAAACCGGTTCCCCCCCCATAACTGATGAACTGATACCTGCATTGCAAGGAGCTTATGAATATGGAAACCGCAACTAGCGAAATCGTGAGTTGGGATATTACAATCTGGGGCACTATGGCGGCGATCGTCGCCCTGCTTCTGCTGTCCGCTTTTTTCTCGGGGTCCGAGACCGCTTTGACCGCGGCGAGCCGCGCGAAGTTGAATGGTCTGGCCGAAAAAGGCTCAAAGGGGGCGCAGCGGGCGCTCAACCTGACGGACGACAACGAACGCCTGATCGGTGCGGTTTTGCTGGGCAACAACCTTGTAAATATTCTGGCGGCCTCGCTGGCGACAAGCCTGTTCACATTGCTGTTCGGCAATAGCGGTGTTGCGCTGGCTACGCTGGTCATGACCTTGCTGGTATTGATTTTCGCAGAGGTGATGCCGAAAACCTATGCAATTACCAATCCTGAATCGGCAGCTCTTAAAGTTTCGCCGATCATTGCACTGGTGGTGCGGGTTTTGTCGCCGATCGTGAATGTTGTACGTCTACTGGTGCGGTTCTTTTTGCGAATTCTCGGGGTCAAGATCGACCCTGATACCCGCATCCTTGCCCATCAGGAAATCGCCGAAGCCATTGCCCTGCATCACTCCGAAGGTGGGGTGCAGAAAGATGACCGCGACCGTTTGCTGGGTGCGCTCGACTTGAAGCATCGCGAAGTTGCCGAAATCATGTTGCACCGCTCGAATATCGAGATGATCGATGCAGCGGCGGATCCAAACCAGATTCTGACGCAGGCGCTGCAATCACCTTATACCCGTATTCCGATCTTCAAAGGTAATCCGGAGAACATCATCGGTGTTCTACACGCGAAGGATTTGTTGCGCACAGTTGATACGATGGTTCGCGGATCGCACGAAGGGCTGGAAAGCCTCGAGAATTTCGACATCCTCGATATCGCGATGGAACCGTATTTCGTGCCTGATTCAACCTCGCTGGACGACCAGATGCGAAACTTCCTGCGTCGTAAATCGCATTTCGCGTTGGTCGTTGATGAATACGGGTCGTTGCAAGGTTTGATTACGCTGGAAGATATCCTGGAGGAAATCGTTGGCGAGATTGCCGACGAACATGACCGCGACGAAGACGAAGTCGAGCGTACCAACGAAAGCGAAATCATCGTGGATGGTGCCATGACCATCCGTGACATCAACCGCACCTGCGACTGGGATTTGCCCGACGAGGAAGCGAACACCATTGCGGGGCTCGTGATCTACGAAGCGCAAACAATCCCTACAGAAGGGCAGATATTCTCGTTCCACGGCTATCGTTTCGAAGTGATTAGCCGCGAGCAGAACCGGATTGCCAAAGTGCGGGTCCACCGTTTGAGTTAACGTTTCTTGAACAGACTACCTAACGTTCCGCGCCCTAGCGAGCGGCCCAATTGCGTGCCAAAGGATCGTGCAAGGGATTTGGCGAACGCTTCTGTCGCGGTGTCACCCCGTGATTTACGCTTGTCGGGCGCGCGCGAATACGCGGTGCCGCTTCCGTAACGGCGCGCGCTGGAAAACTCGCGGGCTTCCTCGGAATCGTCTTCGGGTTCCTCAAGTTCGGCTGCTTTTTCGGCGTTCCTTTTCAGGATTTCGAAAGCGGACTCCCGGTCAACTTTGGTTTCATATTGCCCAAGCAAAGGTGACCCTGCGATAGCTGTCGCACGTTCGTCATTCGAGATCGCGCCGAGGCGAGATGAAGGCGGGCGGATCAGGGTGCGTTGCACAACCGAAGGCACACCTTTTTTCACGAGCGTCGAGACCACGGCCTCGCCAACGCCAACGTCACGAATGGCCTCGACGGTATCGAAGTCCGGATTAGGCCGGAAGGTTTCCGCCGCCGCCCGCAACGCTTTCTGGTCACGCGGCGTAAATGCCCGCAGCGCGTGCTGGAAGCGGTTGCCGAGCTGACCAAGGATGTCAGAGGGCACATCGTCCGGATTTTGCGTGATAAAAAACACGCCGACGCCTTTGGAGCGGATCAGGCGCGCCACCTGTTCAACCTTGTCGAGCAACGCCTTGGGAGCATCATCGAACAACAAATGCGCCTCGTCAAAGAAGAACACGAACTTCGGTTTATCGGGGTCGCCGACTTCGGGAAGGTTTTCGAACAACTCCGACAGCATCCACAACAAGAACGTCGCGTATAAGCGTGGGGACTGCATCAGACGGTCGGCGGCAAGAATATTTACCCGCCCCTGCCCGCTGGGCGTCAACGCAATCATGTCGTCGAGGTCTAGCGAAGGCTCACCGAAAAACTGTAGGGCACCCTGATTTTCAAGAACGATCAAACGGCGCTGAATTGCCCCGATCGAAGCTTTGGAAATATTCCCGTAGCGCAGAGTAAGTTGGTCGGCATTCTCGCCAAGCCAGACTAACAGCGACTGCAGGTCCTTCATATCGAGCAACAGCATCCCTTGCTCGTCCGCCATACGGAACGCGATATTCAAGACACCCTCTTGGGCTTCGGTTAGTTCCAACAGACGCGATAGCAGTAATGGCCCCATCTCCGAAATCGTGGTGCGGACGGGATGGCCCTTCTCGCCGAACATATCCCAGAACACGACCGGAAAATCTTCGTAACCAAAATCGTTGAAGCCAATGGTATTTGCCCGCGCAACCAGCTTTTCATGCAGCTTGTGATCGGCTGAGCCAGGCACGGCCAACCCCGACAAATCGCCTTTGACATCAGATAAGAAGACCGGCACCCCCTGCTTGGAAAAGCTTTCGGCCAGAATTTGAAGGGTCACGGTTTTTCCGGTACCGGTTGCACCTGCAATCAACCCGTGACGGTTCGCATATTTCAAAATCAGGTTCTGCGGATCTGCGTAATCCTTACCGCCACCGCCAACAAAAATCCGGTCGTTTTCCATAAAATGCCCTTTGCGAATTGGTTGATCAAGAATTAACCTGCTTCCCAAAGAAATGCCAGCGGTTCCCAATGGTCAACGCCATTGTCAAAAAATCGAGGGCAAACCAATAGTTATGAAACGATGGTTCTGATCTGAGAGGAGTAAATTATGCACAAGGGATCCTGCCTCTGTGGCAAAGTTCATTTCGAAGTTTCCGGTGAACTACCTGCGGCGGACGCCTGTCATTGTACGCAGTGCCGAAAGCATTCTGGGCACTTCTTCGCATCCACGGATATCCCCAAAAGCACGCTTACGCTACGTGGCGAAGAAAACCTAAGCTGGTATCGGTCGTCCGCAAAGGTCCGGCGCGGATTTTGCTCCACTTGCGGTTCATCTCTTTTCTGGGACCCTATCGAGCGGGACTGGATTGGCATCGCTATGGGTGCGCTAGAAGCCCCGACGGGGGTCCGTTTGGGAATGCATATCTTTGTCGCCGATAAGGGAGACTACTACGACATCACCGACAGCTTGCCACAAAATCAACAGTAGAACCGAAAAGTAGTGTGGTACCCGAGGTCGGACTCGAACCGACAAGCCATGCGGCGGGGTGACCTGCGCCCCCCAAACTCCTCCAGAAAGATGTAGATTCCGCCCAACAAAAGGACGGACAAATGAAGAAGCGTTTCACAGAAGAACAGATTATTGGCATCTTGAAAGAGCAAGAGGCAGGAGAACGAACGGCGGACGTGTGCCGTCGCCATGGCATTTCGCAGGCCACATTCTACAAATACAAATCAAAGTATGGCGGCTTGGAGGTTTCCGATGCTCGTAAACTGCGAGCTTTGGAAGACGAGAATAACAAGCTGAAGAAGCTGTTGGCGGAACAGATGCTGGACAATGCCATGCTTCGGGATGTGAACTCAAAAAAGTGGTGACGCCTGACGTAAAGCGAGAAGCCGTGGCGCATCTATATAGTACCCACGGTGTCAGCCAGCGTCGGGCGTGTGATGTGTTGCAGGTGGATCGCTCAACGGTTCGGTATCAAACCAAGTGGCGAAGAATTCGATTGCGCCGCCTATCTCGATAGCATGGACGAAGTCCAGTATTGGATCAGAAACGTAGAAAACAAATGCAGATCATTCTGGTTGCAGTTGCCGAAGCAGAAATTCTACCCGGATTTTGTGGCGATGCTGAAAGATGGTCGAATACTGGTGGTCGAGTATAAGGGTCAACATCTGTATGATGGCGAAGAGGTGAAGAGACAGATTGGCGCAGTCTGGGCCGAAGCCAGCAATGGTCAGTGTCTGTTTTGCATGCCGACGGATCGGAATTTTGAAATCATCGAGCAGACAGTGGCAATCTCGTAGCGCTGGTCAGGATCCATTTCGTCAAGAAACAAACGAACCATAAAAAGAGACACGAGCCGTCGGCAAAAAGGAATATCGATAATTGTCATTCCTAAAACGTTGTCGAAATGTATCGTATTACTTCAAGGAAATTTCGTGCACTTATCGCCCTGACGTCACAGCGTTTCGAAAACCGTCTCAGGTATGATTACCTCCCAAGCATCACGCCTGAGGATGTGATAAAAGGCTTCGTCTCCATCTTCCTTACGCCAGCGAAGGATCGCGGCGATTTCGCCGCTGACAAACTTCGTGTTTGGGGGAGGAGCGAAGTGCTTCGCCATCCGACCCAAGATTCGTCCGTTTGAATCCTTCATATACCAGCGGTTATGCTCGTACACCAACATCATTGGATCACCGACCCGGGCTTCCGAGATTGCGCCGAGTGCAGGATGCCTCTCGCGTTGGCGGCCAGCAAAAGACAGGTCGACCAGGCGC
>DFBM01000117.1 GCA_002366645.1 Rhodobacterales bacterium UBA3080
CCGGGGAAGTTCATCATTTCGCCAAGGCCGATGATGTTGGGCCATTGCATGGCTTCTTCGACATCGGCGGGCGTCAATTCGTGGCCAGTGTTTTCCAATCCGGGTGCCGAGGGTGCGCAGGAGGGCATTTGGACAAAGACGTTAATACGTTGGTTCAACGCTTCGTCGTGCATCAAGCGCACGCCCTCCAAGCCCATGACGTTGGCGATTTCGTGCGGGTCGGTGAACATCGACGTTGTACCGTGGGGCATTACGGCGCGGGCGAACTGGGTGGTCGTTAGCATACCGCTTTCGATATGCATGTGGCCGTCGCATAGGCCGGGAACGATGAAACGGCCGTTGGCCTCCACTACTTGCGTGTCTGGCCCGATCATGTCGCTGGCATCTGGCCCACAATAGGCGAAACGCCCGTCGGCAATGGCGATGTCGGTGTTCGGGATGACTTCGCGGGAATGGACGTTAACCCATTGGCCTTGGCGGATAACCATGTCGGCAGGGGCGCGGCCCGAGGCTACGTCGATTAGGCGGGGGGCTACATCAGCCCAGGATTTAATTGGAGTTGTCATGTGCAAAACTGGCATACCCACGATGGGTGGATCAAGTGATAAATTTGTGACAGGGTTTTAGTCTACGGGGGATCGGATATGGATTACGATACGATTAATGCGGCTGATTTTGGGGCGGGGTTAAGTGGCCTCGGTTTGAATATACTGGTGCGTGATGTTTTGGCCACCACAGCTTTTTTGCGCGATGTGTTTGGTATGCAGGCATTCCAACCCTCGGCGGACTTCGCGATCATGTCGTATGGGGGGCAGGTTCTTCAGCTACATGCCGACGACACGTATCACAGTCACCCGCTACCGTCACTTTTACCCGAGGCAGGTCCGCGCGGAGGCGGAATCGAACTGCGACTATATAATAGTGATCCTGACGAAGCCGTTGCGGCGGCTACGGCACACCCCCATGCGGTTACGATTTTGCAGGGGGCGACGGACAAGCCACATGGCCTGCGCGAGGCGGTTATTTTGTGCGAAAACGGTTATGCCTGGGTGCCGAGCCGCCCGTTACATACCGCCTAAACCGCGAAGGATTCTGCCAGCATTTCGGTTAACTGGGCAGCATCGGTTTGGGTAAAGGCGTCCGGTCGGTCGCTGTCGATATCGAGCACGGCGATCAGTTCGCCGGATTTGTTGTAAACCGGCAGGACGATTTCCGAAACGGTCGAGGAGGCACAAGCGATGTGACCCTCAAAATTGTTGACGTCGGCAATCAACTGAACCTCGCCGGTGCGGGCGGCTGCCCCGCAAACGCCGCGCGAAAACGGGATGGTCAGGCAACCGTGACCGCCTTGGTAGGGGCCGACTTTCAGCATTTCGGGGGCGGTGACGCGGTAGAAACCAACCCAGTCGAAACGGCTATCGCTGTGGAACAGTTCGCAAGATATGGTTGCCATTTTTGCGATCTCGTCGGTTTCGCCTTCGCAAAGGGAGGCAATACGGTTTCGGACGTCGTGGTAGGTTTCGGGCATGTCGATCTCGTTTTTTGTGGTTCTTAGGAACCTAACGCTGCGCGGGGTTTCGGGCAAGCGGGGTCAGGAAACTCTTGTAAACATTCGGTCGGGAAAATATTGAAGTGATTAACATATAAATAGGAGAATTTCTTTGAGTGGTCTTTTAGCCCTTCTAGACGACGTTGCTGCCATTGCCAAAGTTGCGGCGGCCTCGCTTGACGATATCGCGGCGCAGGCCACCAAGGCAGGCACCAAAGCGGCGGCGCTGGTTATTGATGATGCCGCGGTTACGCCGCAATATACCCACGGATTCGAGGCATCACGCGAGCTGCCGATTGTTTGGCGAATCGCAAAGGGCTCGATTCGAAACAAGCTGCTGATCCTGCTGCCTGCGGGTTTGTTGTTGTCGGCTTTTTTACCGTCAATGATAACGCCATTGCTGATGCTGGGCGGGTCTTATCTGTGTTTCGAAGGGGCTGAAAAAGTTCTGCACAAATTCCTGAAGCATGACGAGAGCCACGATGAAGCCGACCACGAAGTATCTGATCCGGCGCATCTGGAAGAAGAGAAGATCGCAGGTGCGATCAAGACGGATTTCATTTTGTCGGCGGAAATTATGACGGTCGCGTTGGCTGCAATTCCGGAAAGTAACATCTGGATGGAGGCAACGGTTCTGGCGAGTGTTGGGGTCGGGATCACCGTACTGGTTTATGGTGGTGTTGCGATCATCGTAAAGGCCGACGATCTAGGCTTGCTAATGGCAGCGCGCGGAAAGTTCGCGCCGGCCCGCAAGTTGGGGCGCTGGATTGTGAAGGTTATGCCAACATTTATGAACCTGCTGACACTGGTCGGAACGGTGGCGATGCTTTGGGTCGGCGGCTCGATTATTATTCACGGCCTAGAGGTTTTGGGATTTGGCTGGCTCGGGCATCTCATTCATGAATGGGCGGTCGCGGTGGGGCATCTGGTGCCTAAGATGACCGGCTTTATCGAGTGGTCGGTGACGGCGCTGTTGGACGGTATTTTCGGTATTGCCTTGGGAGCTGCGATTATTCCGCTGGCGACAAAGGTGATCGCGCCGCTGTGGGCGAAAGTTGCGAAGCTGCGGGGATAGGGGATTGGAGTCTCGGCTGTGGATGCGTTTGCAGTGAGTATTTGGGCAAAGAAGAAGCAGCGGTTTTTTAGTTGGTTGGTTTCGGGTTTGGATTGTAACGCAGGAAGGTGATTGTGGTGTCGCCGTATTTGCGTGAATCCAGAGTTTCGAAGCCTTTGGGGGGGAGGATTGTATTGCTTTCTTCCCAGATGATCAGGGCGTTGTCGGCGATCCAGCCACCTGCGATGCACTGCGTCAGTGCTTTTTCACCCAGCCCTTTGCCGTAAGGCGGATCGAGAAATATCAGGTTGAAAGGTGCATCGCGGTTTTCACCGGGTTTGGTGGCGTTCCGGCGATAAATTTTGGTTTGGTTGCGGACGCCAAGAGTGTTGATGTTTTGACGGATCAGGCTGTTGGCTTTGTTGCCGTCATCGACGAACTGGACTGTTGTAGCACCGCGGCTGAGGGCTTCGAGGCCTAGTGCGCCCGTGCCGGCGAAGAGGTCGAGGACTCTGCTGCCTTCGATATCTGGGTAGTCGCCGTGGGTCAGGACGTTGAAAAGGCTTTCGCGGACGCGGTCGGTTGTGGGGCGCAGGTGCGCACCTTCGTCGCCTTTGCCGACGCTTGCCAGCGCAGTGCTTTTGAATTTTCCGCCGATAATCCGCATCAGGATAGCAGTGTTTTTAGTTCGGTGGCAGGGTCGGCGACGGCTACCGGATCGGGCGATCTTCCGGCTTCGATCAGGCGTTTGCCGACCATATAGGCGCGCGGGTCGTTCATGGCGTCGACGGCGAGTAGTTTGTCGCCTTGGTAGTACCAGAAGGAAGTGGCACCGTCGGTTTTGCGGGTGACGATGTGGTCGTACCCCGAATTCAGGCCCGCGATTTGCAGTTTTACGTTGTATTGGTCGGACCAGAACCACGGTTTCGCGTGATATTCGTCGGTTCCACCCAGCATCGCGGCGGCGGTTGCTTCGGCTTGTTCGATGGCGTTGGGCACGCTTTCGAGGCGGATTCGGTCGCCTTTGTAGGGAAAGCTTGCGCAATCGCCCGCCGCGAATATCGAGGGATCGGAGGTGCGGCCCAGCCCGTCTACTTTGATGCCGTTGTCGACGTCGAGATCGATGTTTTCCGCCAGTTCTATTGCCGGAGTGATGCCGACACCTACCACGGCGAAATCTATGTCGAGCGTTGTGCCGTCCGTCAACGTGGCCGAGGTTACGTGGCCGTCGGTGCCGTTTAAGCTGGAAAGGCCGACACCTTCGCGAACATCGACGCCGCGCCCGGTGTGGAGGGTGCGAAAATAGTCGGATGTTTGGGGTGCGGCCACCCTTTGCAGGATGCGGTCGGCCATTTCGACAAGCACAACTTTGACGCCGCGAGCAGCGGCGACGGCTGCGGCTTCGAGGCCTATGTAGCCTCCGCCGATGATTAACACGCGTTTGCCTTCAGTGAAATAAGGCGCCATGGCGTCGGCGTCGGCCAATGTGCGCACGGTGAATACGCCTGTGAGGTCTCCGCCAATTGCGGCGGGCAGAGTGCGTGGGTGCGAACCGGTAGTTAGTGCCAGCATGTCATAGCTCAGCACTTCGTGTTTATCGAGAGTCACGGTCTTGGCGGCGCGGTCGATAGCTGTCACCGAGACGCCGGTGACAAGGTTGATATTCTTATCTCTATAAAACGCTTCTGGCCGCAGATAGAGCCTTTCGACGTCCATTTCGCCCAGCATATATTTCTTGGATAGTGGCGGTCGTTGGTACGGCACAACCGGTTCCGCGCCGATCAGGGTGATATCCGCCCCGCATCCCAACGCGCGCAATTTTATGGCCATTGATGATCCGGCCTGACCTGCGCCGATGATAATAATTCCAGCCATACCTGTTCCCTATTCCGCCAGTTTATCCATTTTTTCAGCCATTTTCATGTCGCGCATCGACAAACCTTCTACATCGTGGCTGGTCAGCTGGACTTCAACCGTGCGGTAAACGTTGAACCATTCCGGATGATGGTTCATTTTCTCGGACCAGATTGCGACGCGGGACATCCAACCGAAAGCTTCGACGAAATTCGTGAACTCGAACGTTTTCTTTAAGGCGTCGCGGTCGGTTTGCAGCTCCCAGCCTGCGGCCAGAAGTTCGGGCAGATATTTTTCGCGTTCGGCATCGGTAAGGGGTGGTGAAAGCATTTCAATCTCCGGTCTTTTTGAAGGGGCCGACGGCGGACAGGAACTCGATATCCTCGTCCACGGCGGCACGCTCGTCGGTTAGAAACTGCGCTACCGCGCGCTCGAATCCATCATCAGCGATCCAGTGTAGGGAGTAAACCGGACTTGGCATATACCCTCGTGCAAGTTTGTGTTCACCTTGTGCGCCGGCCTCGACACGTTCCAGATTGTGGTCGATGGCGAAATCGATGGCCTGATAGTAGCACAGCTCGAAATGCAGATACGGATGATCCTCAGCGCAACCCCAGTAGCGGCCAAAGAGGGTGTCACCACCGATAAAGTTAAGCGCTCCGGCGATGTATTGGCCGTCACGTTCCGCCAG
>DFBM01000075.1:0-14764 GCA_002366645.1 Rhodobacterales bacterium UBA3080
GAGGAAATTCTTAGTGGCAGGTCACGAAGCCGCAGCTACTGTAACAGCCATCGGAGTGATGGTCGCCATTGTTGTTTCCGCGGTACTAACAAAGGTATCGCCATCATTAAGCTACCCGTCCGCATTGGGGCTGTCTGTAAAGTCGATAAGCCCCAGCAATGCATCGCCGTCGTTGCTTCCCTCGGCGATCTGGTAACTCGGAAAATCTATTCCGTCAGAGTTGGTGTAACTGCCAAGCGTCTCGCCGATGTTTACGTGCAAATGTGTATCGGTGCGAACACCGGTATTGCCGACCTGACCAATGACCTCGCCGGCTAATACACTATCCCCAACCTGCAGCGGCACAGAGTCCTGCGACAGGTGCATGTAACTTGAATAAAAGATCTGCCCGTCGATGTTGTGCTCCAGTGTTACAACATTACCAAGCGCTCCCGCTGGACCCAACGAAGGATCCCGCGCGGTGGTCTCGTCGCCAAAGCTACCACTCGCCGCATCTCCGTCCGGAACGCTCTCCTCGATAAACACAACTGTTCCATCGGCAATAGCCAGAACATCCATACCAAACATCGAATCCGAAGACAGGGCAAAGTCCCAGCCGTAAAACAACTCACCTGCATGGCTGGTGGTTCCTCCCGGGGCCTGGGTGACAGAAATCTGTAAACCAGATGCAAGCGGCGAGCGTAATAGGATAGAACTCAATATCGACATAAGTATTATCCCCTATCCAGGCATCTGGAGAACAAAGGTGAAGATTGCAGCTGTGTGAACGGTGCAAGCCCGATGGTTGGAACAGGCGATAAAATCGACCTAAAGGTTAGTGGACAGAGGTTCTCAGAATCAAAACGCAAAATAATATCCACCCAAAATACTCAAACTGACAATTACTATCCGATAATAAACCAAAACGTGTCAATAATATGATGCGATATATATATTTGAATCTGGAAAGTCGCGAAGTCACTTCGTCACCTTCCCTCCAGCTACATCTAGCGCATCTGCATAAAAGAAAAGCGCAATTTTTTCTGGTTTGACATTTTCACCTGTTCCGCTATTTAGAGAGATAACCTGATCCGAGACCTAGACAGGAACAAGCTGGCAGACGTGAAGCAGCCAGTTTTGAGCGAGAAGCTCGTGATTGTTTAGGAAGTAGGATCAAAGTGATGGCGTGACGCCTGATGGGTTCTGGATGAAAGCGCGAAGCTGACACCGGATATTTTCATCAGGGAGTTCCGCCTTTTTTGTTTAGGGCTCCCCAAATCGGGAGTCATACAAATGACAAACCTACATATCGATAATACCAAAATCGCATCCTTGCGCCCTTATAAGCGTAATGCGCGTACGCACTCGGATAAACAAATCCACCAGATCGCGGCATCAATCGAAGCCTTCGGGTTTACCAATCCGGTATTGATAGATGCTGACAACACCATCATCGCTGGTCACGGGCGTGTAGAAGCCTCGAAGCAGTTGAAGCTTTCGACGGTGCCTACCATCCGCCTTGAACACTTAAGCGAGGTTCAACTACGTGCCTACGTGCTTGCCGACAATCGTCTGGCCGAAAGTGCCGGTTGGGACGACAACGTTCTAGCGATTGAACTTCAGCACCTTTCAGAAATCGACCTTGACTTCTCAATCGAAGTTACCGGATTCGAGACGGCGGAAATCGACTTCCTGCTTGAAGATGTACATAATGCTGATGCCAGCGAAGATCCCGCTGACGAAATCTATGAGGTTGCGGATACAGCAATCTGCAAAACTGGTGGCCTCTGGCTGCTCGGCGATCACCGCCTCATATGCGGCGACAGCCTTCAGCAAGAGACCTACAAAACCCTCATGAGGGGCGAGAGTGCCCGCATGGTCTTTACTGATCCACCGTACAATGTTCCGGTACAGGGACATGTATCCGGACTTGGGCGCGCGACGCATCGTGAGTTTGCCATGGTATCCGGCGAGATGAGTAGCGATGAATTTGCGGGATTTCTTGCACAAGTCCTTGGTCACCTGAAGCAATACGCTATGGATGGCGCCCTACTTTATGTTTGCATGGATTGGCGCCATGTCGGAGAAATGGATCGCGCGACACTGATGTCCGGACTTGCAACCAAAAATATCTGTGTCTGGGCTAAATCAAACGGTGGCATGGGTTCCCTTTGTCGTTCCCGCCACGAGTTTGTGTTTGTGTTGAAGTCGGGAACGGCTGCACATGTGAACAACGTCCAGCTCGGACGATATGGCCGCTATCGCACGAACGTCTGGGAGTACGCCGGTGTCAACAGTTTTGGCAGGAGCCGCGATGCGGATTTAGAAGATCATCCGACGGTAAAACCCGTGACGCTAGTAGCGGACGCCATACGTGATTGCTCGAAGCGCAATGATATCATTCTCGACGCGTTCGGGGGATCGGGCACTACATTATTGGCCGCCGAACGTACCGGTCGTAAAGCTCGCCTTATCGAGATCGATCCCGCCTACTGCGATGTCACGATCAGGCGATGGCAACGCATGACGGGCGAAAAAGCCGTGCTTGCGGATAGTGATAATTGCTTTGACCTTGTTGCAAAACAGCGGATCGAAGTTGAGGAGGTTGAAAATGTCGCCTAAAAAACCCTCCGAACCGTATGAGGTTGGCTATGGAAAACCTCCGAAGACTGGCCAGTTCAAACCTGGGCAATCTGGGAATCCAAAAGGCCGTCCCAAAAAATCGAAAAATTCGGCGGTGTTACTAAATCTAGAACTGGACCAAAGAATTGTTATTCAAGAAAATGGCAAAAAACGAACAATCACCAAGCGCGAAGCTATATTGAAACAATTAGTTAACGGAGCGATGTCCGGGAACATTCACAAAATCACCCTGATTACCAAACTTGTTGACCAAACTACTGAGCCGGAACCGTTTGTGCCCAATGAACAAGACGAAGCCGAATTACGGCAGGTGCTGGAAGAGTTCATCGCATCGAATGGAAAAATCTATGGAACACAGTGATGCTATATTGGCGCTTTATCGCACCCGATTTGCAGCTTTCAATCGGTTCGCGTTTGGAGAACTTCATCCAAGTGCGGTATTCCATAACAGTCCTTACATTGATGTGTTGGCGGATAGGCTTGAGGCATGTTCTCGTGGCGATATACGACGGCTGATCATCAACATACCGCTGCGCAGTTTAAAGTCCCACTCGGCGTCCGTAGCGCTACCAGTATGGATCCTGGGGCGCCGACCTGATGCCAAGATCATGTCAATTGTAGGATCGCGGGATTTAGCCAACGATCTGGAACGTGACACCCTGCAGTTATTACGCTCCCCTCGGTTCCAAGCCGTATTCCCGCACCTGCAGACTAGTGTAACAGAGCACGTGATAACCACGCCACATGGTGGCGCACGGATAAGTGCCATCACAAACCGGACTCTCCTGGGTCGAGGTGCTGACATGATTATCATTGATGATCCGATGACTCTTCGTCAGGCTAAGGATGACGCCACCCGACTCAAAATCATTGAATGGTTCGATGCCGAGGTATTGCAGCGTTTGAATGACAGGTCCAAAGGCGTAGTGATCTTGGTGATGCAGCGCCTTCATGTCGATGACCTAAGCGGCTATCTGATCGCGGGGCATGGTGATTGGGAAGTATTGAGTTTGCCGGCGATTGCGCGCGAAGATGTGGTTTATGATGTGCAAGACGGGATCAGTTGGCACCGGTCAAAAGGTGGCGTTCTATGTTCAGCGCGCGAAACTATGGCCGACCTTCGCAAGCGGCTATATGAAATCGGTTCCTTAAGTTTTGGTGCACAATATCTTCAGATTCCAAAAACAAATCGAGAGCAAGAAGGGTTTTGGGAACCTTGGCCACTAGAGGTTTTACGCATGCGGGATAACCCGCCCTATCGCGATGAAGCTGAAAACCGCGAATGGTTGCTAGAAGCTTTCTTCGATGAAGAGCCCGTCCCTGTGGACAACGAAGCAGCACTTGCGTTTTTTGCCGCAAAATTGGCAGAAATTAAATCGTAAAAAAATAAACTTGAGGCCGTTCGCAACAGGTAGATAACGCCACACGACGTTCGATAGACCCACTGATTGCACAATATATGTCACTTTGATGCTGGACTTCTTCAAGCACGGATGCGGTACTGACGAGGTACAACACGCAGTGTGCGTAAACACCTCGATCCCGCTTGCGGGTTCCACTCAGTACAAGGCCCGAGATTGGCTTGGGCTATGAGAAGTGGAAATCATTATGAAGCAGACCATAGTAAACGACCAAACATGTGGTGCAAAAAAGCTACCCGCCTCGAAACCTAATCGACATCGGCCAAAATCCAAAAAAGAGCAAATGGTTGCTATGTTATCCAAAGCTAACGGCGTGCGAATCTCGTCGCTATCCAAGAGGTTGGGGTGGCAAAAGCATACAGTAAGGGCAGCGATATCAGGTTTGCGCGCGAGCGGTTTTGCGGTTGAAACCTCCACGGCTTCAAAGGACGGAATGACGGTCTACAAAATCACCGGCAAGCCTGCGATAATGGGTGCATCGTGAGTTTAGATGCGGGTCCGCTGGCCTCGGGTCCAAGCCAATTGAACCGACCCGAATATCTCGACCTTTGGCGCGAGATATTCGGGAAGCCACCACCAAAAAACATCTCGATGGGGTTTATGCAGCGGGCAATAGATTTTGGACGTCAGTGCGTATCGGGACGAAGGTTATCACGACAAACCTTACGAAAGCTTAAAGCAATATCCCGAGATGGTGCATCGGCAGTAAATCCGGCCTCGTCCCTAAAACCCGGCACCTATCTAATGCGGGAATGGAACGGGCGTTCATATCAGGTTGAAGTAATCAACGGCGGGTTTGTTCTGGACGGCAAAACCTATAAATCCTTATCCGCCATTGCCAAGCACATCACGGGCGCACACTGGTCCGGTCCCCGGTTCTTCGGAGTGTCGTCATGAAGAAGAAAATTCGCTGCGCTATCTACACACGTAAATCATCCGAGGAAGGACTGGATCAGGATTTTAACTCGCTTGATGCGCAACGGGAAGCTTGTGCTGCTTACATCACTAGCCAGAAGGCCGAAGGTTGGGTGTTGATGCCCGAACTGTATGATGACGGCGGTGTATCGGGTGGGACGCTGGCGCGCCCTGCATTACAACGCTTGTTGAGCAATTTGGATGCGGGTCGTGTCGATCAGATTGTGGTTTACAAGATCGACCGCCTGTCAAGATCACTCGCAGATTTTGCTAAAATCGTAGACCGATTGAACGAAGCCGACGCGTCGTTTGTTTCTGTAACCCAGTCCTTCAATACTGCCACCAGCATGGGGCGGCTAACGTTGAACATGCTGTTGTCCTTCGTCCAGTTCGAGCGCGAGGTTACGGCGGAGCGGATCAAGGACAAAATCGCGGCGTCAAAGCGCAAAGGCATGTGGATGGGTGGGCTTGTTCCTCTCGGATACGATCCGGATGGTAGAACCCTAACAATCAACATTAACGAAGCTAAAACAATCCGAAAACTTTATGATCTGTACCTTGCACATGGAACGGTGCAAGCCGTTAAAGTACAGGCTGACCGACTTGGATTACGTTCAAAGCGTAGGACAACACCGTCAGGTGAAGAGCGAGGGAACAACCTTCTGGAACGAGGCCAAATCCATCACGTTCTAACCAACCCGATTTATGCTGGGCGCATCCGTCATCGTAAACAGATTTACGAGGGGTTGCACTCGGCAATTATCGAGCCAAGTAAATGGGAGAATGTTCAGCAAAAACTTGCTGCAAACTCTGGTAAATCTCGCGGGCACAAACATACGGCTCATCCTTCCCCGCTTGCTGGCAAACTGTTTGACGAAACAGGGGATCGCCTAACCCCGAGCCATACCAGCAAGAATGGAAAGCGGTTACGCTATTACATCTCGCGGCGACTGGTGACTGACAAAAGTAGAAAACATCCAGAAGCATGGCGTTTGCCTGCCCCGCAGTTGGAACAGGCAATTGCATCTGCAGGATACGAACATTTTGGCGAGCAAAGTATGCTACCCAATCTAATCCAAGATTTGAAAACGAACGAGGTTGCTCACCTTAACAAGAAGCTTGAGTCACTTGTCTGTATGTTCTTCAGCGGAAAAACAGTGCGGTGTTGGAGTGACCTGATCGAAAGAATAAACATTGCGCCCGGACGATTAACTATAATGCTGGATGCAAACGTCGTGGCCAAACACCTTGTCCTACCGATCGAGCGCCTCTTACCCGATGCCCTCACAATAAACCAACCATTCCAGATTCGTCGCAAAGGCGTTGAGACAAAAATCATTCTCGGCAACGCCCCGCCCGAAATCGACCAAACATTGGTACGAAATATCGTCAAAGCGATGGAGTGGTTTGAGGCTATCAAGAGTGGTGAAACGTTTACACAAATCTCTACACGCGCAGGTACGTCGAAACGGCGCATACAAGATGTAATCGATCTTGCATTTCTGGCACCCGACATCATTGAGAAAGCTGCCAACGGAACGCTCCCGCTACATTTTACTTCCGATTATCTTATAAAAACCGGTATTCCGGTCGATTGGAACATGCAGCGTAAAATGCTCAGAGATCCAGCAACAACAAACGTTCGAATCTAATACACTCAGCTAGACTCGTACCGTGGAAAAGCCGAAGAGAGACTTTGGTCGGATTCTGCCGCGTATTACTCTCTAAATCGCGTCTCGCTCACGAACCGTTATAACCAAGCTGCGGAAAACTCGCACTTAAAGCCCATCTAATTCGAGGGTATAGGAAATCGGGAAGTGTCTGGCTGGGATGGTAGGATTCGAACCTACGATACACGCTACCAAAAAGCGTTGCCTTACCACTTGGCTACATCCCAACTTAAGTGCTTCATAAATAGGCTTCAGCTTGGTCGCAAGAGGAAATTTTAGACGCCGCCAATGTCGGCGACAAATTGGAATCTTAAAGCGGGCTAGACTTGGCGATTTGGTCAATTTTCATCAAAACCGCCACCAGATTAGGCATTTCATGAAGCGGAATCGTGTTTGGACCATCGGAAGGAGCATTGTCTGGGTCTTCGTGCGTTTCAAGAAACACAGCTGCAACCCCCACGGCGGCTGCGGCCCGTGCCATTACGGGCGCGAACTCTCGTTGGCCGCCAGATGAGTCCCCCTGTCCACCTGGTTGCTGCACGCTATGTGTTGCGTCCATGACGACCGGATAGCCCGCCGCCGCCATAATCGGCAGCGCGCGCATATCCGTGACGAGCGTATTGTAACCAAAACTTGTGCCCCGTTCGCAAAGCATGATATTTTCGTTGCCGGTCGACGCAATTTTTTGCGCAACTTTCGCCATATCCCAAGGCGCAAGGAATTGGCCCTTTTTTACGTTTATCACTTTGCCCGCCCGCCCTGCGGCCAGAAGCAAATCTGTTTGCCGTGATAAAAAGGCCGGAATTTGAAGGATGTCGACAAAGGGTGCAACCTGACTGCATTGTTCGACATTGTGAACATCGGTTAACACCGGACAGTCAATTTCCTCCCGGACGGCCTTCAAAATCTCGAGACCGCGTTCCAAACCAACACCGCGTTGGCCATCAATGGAGGTTCGGTTGGCTTTGTCAAAGCTCCCCTTGAACACGAACCCCGCGCCGTTTTTAGCACATGTTTCCGCCATTTCTCGGGCTATCATCAACGCATGGTCCAGCGACTCTAACTGACAAGGGCCGGCGATTAACGTCAAAGGTAGCTCGTTAGAAATTCGAACCTTGCCGACACTAATCACTCGTTCCATGATCAAACGCTCACTTGCTCTCTGAGAATTGATACGGTTAGCGACAACATGATGTAGATACCGAGAAAAATTACTAACGCCAAAATCGTATTTTCTAGTTTTCTTGGGTAAGTAGGTACATCTGGTGCAACCGGAGATACCCCGATACTCAAGTACCGAACTTGTCGATTGGCATCGACACGGGCTGATTCCATCAGTTCCAGTGATTGCTGCAACATCAACTGACGAGTCATGAGATTGGTCTCGGCGATCATCAATTCGCCCGATATTGTCGCCAATGACACGTTGTTGTTAGAAGATTCTGTCAATTTCGTGCGCAACTCCGCCACCCGCTCAACACGTCTTTCGATTTCTCTTTGCAAAATATCGGCACGAATTTCGTTGGGGCTTGGATTGTCGAGAATTTCCGCGAGGCTTAACAGCTTATCCTCTATCTGGAGTTCGAGCGAGTTGACTATGCTCATCTGCGCCGCAATTTCGGCGTCAGCACTTAGAACTCCGCGCGCTTGTTGCAATCCCAACACCGTATTCTGCGCCTCCAGCATGGCTGCTTCGGCGTCGTTATAAGACCCCATCGCGCCCTTCATCTGGTCCTCGCGCAAGCGTTTCGACAAATCATCAACACGTTCTTCAGCGAACCCGATCAAAGCTTCCGAAAATGCCTGCGATGCCTCAGGAGTTGCCGCGATAACTTCCAGGTGAATGATACCTTCACTCAGATCATAGCCGACTTTAACGTTTTTCTCGTAAAGCTTGTAAGCGTCTTCAAGACTTGCATCCATGGGGAGACGTTGCAAATTGTCAATAAAGTCCTGTTGGAAATGGGCGCGGTACCCGTATTCTTCATCCAAACGCATCATCGCTTCGCGAGACGTCAAGTAACCTTGAACCGTGATCGAGTCGGCTGAATTCGCAAGACCAGTTCCCGAAAATAGCGCCCCTAATCCACTTGCGCCGGCTGCTTCGGATTTCTGGATAACAAACTCGGATTCCGTTTCATACATATCGGCTGCTTCGGTGTAATAATATCGACCAACCAGAAACGTCGGCAGCACAACAAAAAACATTAGACGAAGCATTAAAAGGAATAGGCGTACCCGGCGGCGGCGGATCAGATCACGCTGGATCGCGTGAACCTCGGCCAGCCTGTCAGCATCGTTCAGCATAAAATCTGCAGTTACGCGCTCACCGACTTCGGGGCTCCCTTGAACGGCTTTCTCCGGATTTGCGTTCCCGATATTGGTCAACGATACGTCGTCGCTCAACACATCAATTCCGAGCTCCTCCAGCAACTGTGCGGCATGTTCGTCGTTGTCGGCCTCAAGACCAATACGGCGCGCTTTTTGCCGCGCTTTACGCAGATACTGGCGGGTTCTTTGTGGGGGCTGATCATTAGGCATCGTAGTTATACATCTGTTTTGCTTCTTCCAAAGTATCGAACATGTGCAGCCTACCGTTTCTCAAGACCGCCGCGGAGGAGCAATACTGCTCGAGTACGCCGGGGCTATGCGAAACAATCACCACAGTCGAGCGTTTTAGACGGTCTCGCAAGACGTTACCGGCTTTCCGGTTGAATTCTACGTCTGTGGTCCCGGGCATTCCCTCGTCGATAAGATAAATATCAAAATCGAGCGCTAATAGAAGCGAAAATGTGAATCGTGACCTCATCCCGGAGGAATAGGTGCTGATCGGCATCTCGAAATATTCGTTCAATCCCGCAAGATAACGACAAAACGCTTCGACATAATCGGGATCAAGACCATAGATCCGCGCGATGTAGCGGGCGTTTTCGCCAGCCGAATGGCTTCCCGAGACCCCGCCCATAAATCCTAACGGAAACGAAATGCGCGAACTGCGGAAAATATTACCCTCGTCAGGCTGCTCAAGCCCTGCCATCATATTGATAATGGTGGTCTTGCCGGTACCGTTCGGCGCAAGAATACCCATGGAGCGGCCAAGCTCGATTTTGAAGCTGGCCTGATCCAGAATGACCTTACGCTGTGTGCCAGTCCAAAACGATTTGCTGACATTTCTAAATTCAATCATTTTGGTCGGTCATTACTAAATTAGGGCCTGTTGAATGGGCATGGAGTTTAGCTTATCGCAATTCCGGTTGATGAAATGCAAACACAATACGTTCTATCGCATCTTTTCATCACACCAACCTAACTATTTCTTCATATATTTGACATTCCGGCTTGTCATTTTTTGCGCGTCCTGCAAGGAAACACCTAACGTGGAGACCTAAAATGCCTACCCTTCTTGACCAGACATATGCAGCCATGTCCGCAGCACCGGACGACGAAGCGGCGAGTTTACAATTTTACGAGCGCCTGTCGGATGCCGAGCTGTTTTTGATGTTGGAAGAAGAAGCCAGCGACGACCGTGCTAAACCTTTGGTTTTTGAAACGGCGGACGGACCTTTTGCACTGGTTTTTGACCGCGAGGATCGACTGGCCGAGTTTGTCGACACCCCGACGCCATTCGTCGCATTGTCCGGCCGGCGCATCGCCAAATTACTGGCGGGCGAAGGTATCGGGCTTGGATTAAACCTAGGTGTGGCGCCTTCTTCCATGTTACTGCCACCTGCGGCGATCGACTGGTTGCACGAAGTTCTGGGTGCAAATTCTATCGTTACCGAAGCCACACCCGAACGACTACACGCCCCTAAAGGACTTCCTGAGACGCTGGTTTCGGCACTGGATACCAAAATCGCGAATATGTCGGGCGTGGCTTCTGCGGCTTATCTGGTCGGTGTTATATATCTAGGCGGATTAAATGGGCATATGCTCGCATTTGTCGACACGCCAGCCGCGGCGCGCGAAGGTGTGGCCGAGGCGATATCCGAAGCGCTAGTGTTCAGTGGTGTCGAAGCTGGGCAGCTGGATGTAACGTTTCTGGATCAAGACAATCCACTGGTGTCCGAGTTTGCCAAAGTTGGTCTAACCTTCGAAATTCCCGCGCTGATTTTGCCAACGGCACTTAAACCTCTGGCTCCGGGCATGGACCCTGACAAACCGCCTAAACTGCGCTAACGATTTTTTTCCAGTAGAAGGACCATGTCACGTTTAATCGCGCCGACGATTTCTTTGCCAAGTTCACCGCGCAATTGTTCCTGTACGACCTCACGCACCATATCTCGCAACATGCCTTCGTCGATTGCAGGGTTCGCGATTGCAAAACTATCCCCGGAATCAATTGGCGTGTCGTGCGGCACACGCATGCTTTTCTCAAGTATGACGGTTTTTCGTTTCGACGGATAAACCCGCATATGAGGCCGAAGTATCAGTATCTTTGATGGCAGGTTTCGGTTCGATGCGGAAGTATTAACAGCTGGCTTTTCTTCAACAGCTGGCTGCAACTCTTCCGAAATTTTTGCACGCGTTTCCTTTTGCACCATCTCGCGGATGGAGGACAAAACATCGCTTAAGTGCTTTTTATCAGGTTTGTCCACGCGTATCCTCAACGATCGCCTATCGTCAAACTAGCGGAGGTCGAGTTCAGACGTCAACTCGCTTACTCCCAACGATCACCAATCGCATCGAGGATCTTGCTTCCCGAAAACGTTGAGCCAGATTGTTTGGTTACTTCGTTGAAGTTCACCTCTGGATCATAAGCCGGAATGCCGAGGTCAAGGTTTTCAACGGTCAGTAACCCCATCGAAGACAAAAGGTTAAGCGCAGCAACATACTCGTCACGCTGTGCGGATGCCAGATTCGACTTCGCTGACAGCAGTTCTTGTTCCGCGTCCAACAGATCAAGCGTTGTTCGCGATCCCAACCGTGTTTCCTCGAGAATGCCGTTATAAGCGATCTGCGAGGCTTCAATTTGCAAGTTGGCCGCAACAATCGAAGCTCGCGCGACACGAATGTTAGCCCAGCTCGACGCTGTCGCCTGCCGGATTTGACGCATAACATTCTGGGTTGTGGCTTTACGGCCTTCTAGCGCCTGTGCCGCCGAACGCATCGAACTGGAAAGCACGCCACCATTATAAATTGGCACTTGCCCCGCAACCCCAACCGTTGCCCCGACGACATCTACCGGAGTATTCGAATAAGCAAGCGAACCAGTCAGGCTGACAGTTGGCGACACCGCTGAACGGGCGCGTTCTACATCATGTTCCGCTGCCTTTTCGCTAAAGCGTGCGGCACGGATAGAAGGGTGTTCGCGCATCGCGATAGACTCGGCTTCGGCCAATGAGTTCGGCAACCTTGGCAACGCAGGCGTAGGTTGCAAATTCGTCGGCTCCGCACCGACAACAGCACGATAGATTTCTTGCGAAAGCGCCAAACGGCCCGAACTTGCGGCCAGACTGGTTTTCGTTGCAGCTAGCCGCGCTTGAACCAACGCCACTTCGGTTCGCGTAACAGCCCCAACCGCAAAGCGGTCTTCCATCGCCTTCAGCTGTTGCTGGTTAACGTTAACCTCGTTTTGCGAGAGGGCCAGGAATTTCTGGTCGCGACGCACATCAAGATATGCCGTAGCAGCACTTAGCAACGTGGACTGACTGCTGGCCTTTAGGTTCTCGCGTGCGGCAAACACCATATTTGCAGCTGCATTTACCGCTTCGGCTGTTCGGCCACCGTCAAATATCGTCAATCTCGCATCCAGTGACGCCCGCAGGGTATCTGCTGGCGGCACAACACTGTCCAAAGCTTGCGAAACCGCCGCACTTCCCGAAGCCGTAACCGTCGGCCGCATGCCCGCACCTGCCTGAACCACCGTCTCATCTTGTGCACGTAAACTGGCGCGACTGCTTTCGAGTGTCGGATTGGTGCGATAGGCCTGAACCAGCGCTTCGTGCAATGTAACCGCCGAAGCCTCAATCGGAAGTAACGCAAGCCCGGCCAGAATGGTCACACCGTAGGTGGCTTTGATCTTAAAAGGCATATGCGAATCTCCGTCTGATTATTGGTCAATCATTAGCGAGGCATACATGAAGGGCAACACAAGGTGAACCTAAAAAGAAAACTCTGTTTTAGCGGCGAACCCCGGCAAAATCGGAGCGGTGGCATCAAAAGCAGAGTGCCAACTGATTCCAGCAGCGGTCTTCCGGCCGATCCGGCACTGCCCCTGCGGACCGTCAACAAACAACGCAGCGATTCTACCGCCGACCTTCAACTGATCCAAGAGGGAATCGGGTATAACCTGAACACCGCCTTCAATTATGATGACATCGTAGGGACCATGCTCCGCCGCGCCTGCAATTAACGCACCTTTGTGGATTACCGCGTTATCGGCGGACTGCTCACTCAAGATCGTTTCAGCCTCGTTTGCCAAGGCTTCATTTTCTTCAACAGCAATCACTGCCTCGGCAAGGCGGGCAATCACCGCCGCCGAATATCCCATCCCAACCCCGATATCGAGCACAAGTTCGTTACCACTTATATTAAGCGTTTCCAACATCTTGGCCAATATTCTCGGGGCAAGAACGACGCTACTTGCGTCAAGACTAATGTGTTGTCCAACATATGCCAACGGCCGCTGCTCGGCAGGGATATATACTTCGCGCGGAACCTGCAGCATCGCTTCGATTATCGGGTAAAGCGTCACATCTGAAGGGCGGACTTGTCCGTCAACCATGGCAGTGCGGGCGGCTTGGTAGTCAATCATCTTGCTGGCCTTTTTGAACTGGGTGATTGGCATTCTTTTGGCACAAATAAACGAGCGGAGCAACTTGATCTGTCGCAGACTATTCTGGCTTGCACGTCCCCCACCCGATTGCTATAGCAACAACCAACCCGAAGGCATCAGGCGAGTTGGCGGAGTGGTTACGCAGCGGATTGCAAATCCGTGTACACGAGTTCGATTCTCGTACTCGCCTCCATTAACCCTTTGGGTTCATTACCTTTTATTTTTCACCCACCACAAAATGTGCGTTGCACACTTGTAGCACACTTTTGTTGTCGCAAGGTGTGTTCAAAAAGTGTAGTTTCAACATAGTGTTTAAAAACAGTGAGTTGAAACGTGACAAGCGACGCAGCAACAATTAAAGTTAACGAGAAACTTACGCTTTATAGACGTGCGAACAGCAATCGCTGGCAGGCACGACTCTTATTGGAAAATGGCGAGTGGCACCGCTTTTCTACGAAAACAACGGATTTAGACACAGCAAAAGATTTTGCACTCAAGCAATTTTACACAGCAGACTTCCGCAAAAACAACAATCTGCCTGAAAGCACCCGCAAGCTTCGTCGTGTTGCATTATTTACACGAAACAGAATGCAGGAAGAACTGGACGCAGGTGGCGGAAAAGTTGTGTTTGTAGATTACATATCCGCAATTGACCGCTATTTAATTCCGTTCTTTGGCAACATGGACGTTGCTGCAATTACGGTTAACGATTTAAAGGATTTTGATAAATTCCGCACTAAAAAGATGGGGCGGAAAGCATCACACAGCACAGTCAACATGCACAACAGTGCTCTAAACAGAGTGTTTGATGAAGGCTTAGCCCGCGCATGAATGCTGAATTACATTCAGGGCGCGAGAACTTACAGGCAAACAGCGAGAAGAAACGCGCAAATGTAGTTGACGGCAGTACCGTTACGGATAAGGCGTTTAAAATTTTGTTTGCGGGTAAGCTTAACGAAAAGGCGCTACTGGCAGCTGTAGGCGTTGGAAAAAGCGGCTATGCTGCAACGGAACACATAACAATGCTCGCTCTGGACGCATTTGAAGAAGGTAAGCTTAGTGAAGCTGGTTTGATGCAAGTTTTGAACGGTTAATTTCCCACCTCAACCAACAACTTCGTTCTCGTCAACAAAATACGTTTTTGACATTTTCGTTCTTGTTGGCTGCGGGGCAGATTTTTGCGCACCCATTCAATATGCTTTTCTTCACGTGCCAACTGCTTTGCTAAGCCCAGCTTTGATTTTGCCATTTGTCTATCCTTTAACATCAGCTAAATATTACTGCCTTCAACGCCAACAAATGACCATGCATTTCAATACTCCTGACTACGCTAATGATAAATAAAAGTAGCAAAGGAACGG
>DFBM01000075.1:14875-25929 GCA_002366645.1 Rhodobacterales bacterium UBA3080
CGCGTGTTGGTGATGTTGGCAGCGATAGCTGGAACATGAACATGCAGGAAATTGACTTGGAGTTGGAAAAGTTACGTGCGCGACACGCAAAAAATAAAAGACTTAAGGAATTACGGCGCATTAAAGAGCTTGCTGGAATTGCTAAGCCACACGTTGAGGCTTTGGCGCTTAAGCAAGTAAAACGTCTTCCAAAAAAACTGTAGTATTGTCGCCGCTCCCGCGCCCAACTCAACGCAAATGATAAATACTTTAACAAGCTAAGGCGCTGGCAGAGCTGGTGTGATTTTTAGGAAACGACATGCTTTTAATGGAAACGATTTATACGGATTTACACAGTTTTGATATTGTAGATAGCGCTGCAGAATTTAGCACGGTTTGGTGCGGAAAGAGTAAAATCTGGTTTGCTGTGCAGAAAAACAAAGGCGGTGATTTGAGCGTTGCAGCTGCGATTATCGCTATCGATTTTTTTAAACGGACCTTCCCAAACTTCGTTTAACTCTCACATCATTTTGCTGATTTGCTCGCAATCTCGGCGATTGATAAACACAGTTTGGTCGCAACGGCCATATCCTGCACCGAAATCCATTCCAGCGGCCCATGGATATTCTGCATGCCCGTAAAGAGGTTTGGCGTTGGCACACCTAATTCGGTCAGGCGCGAACCGTCGGTGCCGCCACGGATCGGGACGGAAACCGGTTCGATGCCGAGCCCCCGCGCCGCCTCACGCGCGAGTTCCACGGGTGCCATGTCGGTTTCCAGCCAGTAACGCATGTTGCGGTACTGCGGTTTGATAGAACAGGTTATCTCGGCGCGCGGCTCTGAGGCCTGAACCGTCTCACAGACTTGTTCAAGCAGACGGCCCTTCTCGGCCAGACCCTCACGCTCGAAGTCCCTGAGGATGAACTTGATTTTCATTTCAGCGGCGTCGCCAGTCATTTCGGTCGCGTGGATGAAACCCTCGCGGTCGGCAGTTGTGTCGGGTGTCATCGTTGCCTGAGGCAATGTCGAGATGATTTTCGATGCCAGATGTATGGCACTAACCATTTTGCCAGTCGCGAGACCTGGATGGATAGAAACCCCCTTAATGGTGACGGCAGCGCCATCAGCGGAAAAGCTTTCATACTCTATTTCCCCGACTGCCGCACCATCGAAAGTATATGCAAAGTCAGCAGCAAGGTCTTTTGGCAGCTTCGAGCCCACGCCTCGCCCGATTTCCTCGTCAGGGGTAAAGGCAATACGGATGGGGCCGTGCGGAATATCGGTGTTGTTAATCAGATGACCAACAGCCGTCATGATGATCGCAACTCCTGCCTTGTCGTCCGCACCAAGCAATGTGGTGCCCGAGGCCGTAACGATGTCCTGTCCGACCTTTTCGGCCAGATAAGGGAATTCATCGGGCGATAGCACCAACTCCGGCGCGTCGGGATAGGTGATCTCCCCGCCGTTATAACCCCGGATTACACGCGGCTTAACATTTGTTGCGTTGTATTGTGGCGCGGTATCAACATGGGCAAGAAAACCAATTGTAGGACCAGCGGTCGTGCCCGGAATTGTCGCGAGCACAACGCCGTAATCAGTCAACTCGACGTTCTGTGCACCTAGTTCCGTCAACTCCTGCTTAAGTAATCGCAAGATATCAAACTGGATTGCAGTGCTCGGCGAGGTCGCGGACTCGTCGTCACTTTGGCTGTCGATGGCGGCATACCGCACAAGTCGGTCTTCGAGTTCCTGATCGAAAGGGATGGACATGGGTGGCCTCTTTCTGCTGCGCTCACAATTCGGCTGACCGTAAAGGAAAAAGTTGACCGACTATAGGGGTAAATTCCGAACTACTTCTTAAGCATTCGGATACCCGTCATCGTCCGTCACTGCACCAAGTATCATACTAGACTTTGAAATCAGGAAGAGTGCCCGTTGAGTAGCCATCGATCATAGTCCGATACCAGCAAGTGTATCGGATCTTCGTCTTCTTCGACCTCGGCAAAGCGACCGATTGGCTCTTCAAAAATGTTGTCCGTCAGATCGTCGTTTACTGTCGAAACCTCGCCAATCAGAACGTCGCCGCCCTCTCCCCAGAAGGCGTGCCAATTGCCTGGCATCAGGGTCACACTTTCTCCGGGTGACAACTCCAGAACATCGCCCGCTTTCAGGCAACGTTGAACACCGTCTGTTGCGATGTTCACATCAGAGCGGCGATCTAGGTTCCCGTCGGCGTCAGAGGCAAACATCTTCAGTGCCAAGGTCGCGCCGCCGCGGTTAATAATATCCTCGGCTTTGACGATATGCCGGTGCATCGGGGATATTTGATCATGACGCGAAATCATGATTTTTTCGGCATAGCACATGCCACCGCCACGCTTTAGGTCCTCTTGCGAACCGTTACGCAAAGTGAACAGGAACAGCCCGAGCTTGTCGAAATCCCCCTGCCCGTAATCGGTGATATCCCACCCCATCCGCGCCTGCAGAATACCGGTGATTTCCGACCGCCGGTCCCGCATTTGACCGGGCGTCCAATATGCGAAAGGAGGCATCCGAAACCCGAAGGAACGGATGAACTCGTCCCCCTCGCGCAGGATGGAATTTACCTGAGAACGTTTCATCCGTTTATCTTCCAACTAGAGCGAAACGCCGTCTTGGTTAAAATAATGCAGTTTACCTTCAGCAAATGCCAGCCCGACCGACGCGTCGGGTTCCAGCGTGTTTTCACCGCTCGCACGGACAGTAACCTGCCCGAGGTCGCCGCAGTTGATAATAAGGTAGGTATCCGCCCCCAGATATTCGACCACATCAACCGTTCCGTCGATTTGGCCCATTCCGGGATCGGTTGGAGTAATCGCCTCGGGGCGGATACCTAAATGCGCCGCCTGACCATTATGAGGGTCAGGGACGCCACCACCACCAGCTAACACAATTTTCCCTTGGGAGGATGTGCAGGGGAGGATGTTCATTTTCGGGCTGCCGATAAACTGGGCCACGAATAAATTGTCCGGGTTGTTATAAAGCTGTTTTGGCGTACCAATCTGCTCGATTTTTCCGTCTTGCAGTACGACGATACGGTCGGCCAAGGTCATCGCCTCGACCTGATCGTGGGTTACATAGATCATTGTCGAGCTTAGGGTTTGGCTAAGCTTGGCAATCTCGTAGCGCATTTCCACACGCAGGGCGGCATCGAGGTTCGACAAAGGCTCGTCAAACAGGAAGGCCGTCGGGTCGCGGACAATCGCTCGGCCGATCGCAACCCTTTGGCGCTGCCCGCCAGAGAGGTCTTTGGGGCGGCGGTCCAGATAATCTTCAAGGCGCAGCGCCGCGGCGGCATCGTTAACCATCTGCTCGATTTCAGGCTTCGGGCGCCCGGCGGTTTTCAGGCCGAAGCCCATGTTGTCGCGCACGCTCATATGCGGGTAAAGCGCGTAGGACTGGAAGACCATCGCCAGCCCTCGCTTCGAGGGTGGCTGAGCAGTCATGTCAGTGCCATCAATCAACACCTGCCCACGGCTGGTTTCCTCCAAGCCCGCAATCATACGCAGCAACGTCGATTTTCCGCAGCCTGAAGGACCGACAAAAATGATGAATTCACCCTCGTCAATCGCCAGATCAATACCTTTGATGACCTGCACTTCGCCGAACCATTTCTCGACCTGTTTAAGTTCGATGGCACCCATGATCAGCTTCCTTCTGTTTTTATCGTAGGCGAGGCCCAAGCCAGCCAGATTGCCGCCGTCCACGTGAAATCCATGCCACCGGCAGGGCTGCCATCTTGCGGATTAAAATACTCGGCAAAGCCGGATTTTGATATCAACGCAGCAGTATCTTCGCGTAATTTTTCAGCTTGCGCAGCGTGCCCCATGTCTTTCAATCCCATGGCCAGCAACGTGTTGATGATCCCCCAAACTGGACCACGCCAATACCGGAAAGGCTCGAAACGTGCGGATTCCGGATCGTGGCTAGGCATGGAGAACGTGGTGGCTTTGATAACCCGATCAAACGCTGTTAGCATCCGGTGATCGTCGATCCCTGCGTACCAACACAAGAATGACGCCGAGGATACACTTCCAGCGAATTCCCCCGTACGAACATTCAGCGCATCATATGCACCAATCGCAGGGTTCCACAATTTCTCCACTCCGGCTTCGATCGCCGTGATCCAGCCACGGATTTCGCCTCCATCTTCACCAAGCACATCAGCAAGGGCTAGCAAGTCACGGTTCGCACGCAACAAAATGAAAGTCATCCCCGGATCCGCCACTCTGAACGGACCGTTCGCAGTCATCTCGGCCTCGTCCCATTCGCAATCGCGGCCCGCGTATACAATCGCCATGAAACGGTCATAGTCGGTTTTTTGCGGGCGCATATGCGGGTCAACATGGCCAAGGTCGTTACGCTTGTAATCGCCGACGCGGCTAATATCGATATTCTCCATCGCCTCGTCCCATTCAGGGGCGTTATCACGACCGCTTTCCCACGGGTGGTTAACGACAATCATACCGTCCTCGTTGCGATGCTCGAAAAACCAGCGGTGCGATGCCAGCAGTTTGGGGAAAAGCGCCGCTAGGTGCGCCCGACCGCTTTCAGGGTTCTTTTCGAACACAGCGCGCGTAAAGGAGGCCGCGACCGGCGGCTGGGAAATGCCCGACGTGGGCGGAGTGTGCGTCGTTCCCCACACGTCCGGCCCGGGGAAATACCCGTCGCTGGCCTCGTGGAAAATGATGTGCGGCACCATCCCGTTTGACCACTGACCGGTGAACAGGGTTTCCAGTTCCACCCACGCACGATCTAGGTCGAACGTCGCAAAGCCCAGCGCGGCAAAGGCACTGTCCCAATTCCACTGGTAGGGGTACAGACCGTCGGTTGGCACGGTATATGTGCCACGATCATTGCCGCGCATGATCTCGCGGGCTTGGGTATCTAGAGTATTTGACACGACGTTCATTTATCCTTTTACGCTGCCTGCAGTCAGGCCTTTGGTCATAAATTTCTCCAACCCCAGGAAGATCAGCATGATCGGGATCGTTGCGATCACCGAGCCTGCCATAAGGTGCTGGCGTGGAATTTCGGAGGAGTTCAGCATCGCCACCCCTCGGGTTAACGTGAACTTGCTGGGGTCATCCAGCAGCATGAAGGCCAGAAGGAATTCGTTCCAGCCGATCATGAACACATAAAGCGAAACCGAGGCGATTGCCGGCAGGCTTAACGGCAGGGTTATTTGCCAAATCACCTTCAGGCGCGAGAGGCCGTCCATCAGCCCCGCCTCCTCGATCTCGGCGGGAAGTCCACGGAAGTAGCCCTGCAACATATAAAGGGCCACTGGAATAGTGGTAACCGGATAGATCAACAGAATACCTACCAGCGAGTTGCGCAGCCCGACCATCGAGAAGGCAATGTAGATCGGCAGTGCCAAAACGATCATCGGTACCATGTAGATCAGCAGGATCGAACGCGACATCACAGCCTGTCCTTTGAACCGCAAACGGGCGACGGCATAGGCACCGGGGACGCTGAACAGCAGCGTTATCAGCACTGTCATTATTGACACGAAGGCCGAAGTTGCCAGATAGCGTCCGAAGTGGAAATCACGGAACAGCTCGACGTAGGAGCGGAACAGCCCCCAGCCTTTGCTCAGGTCAAGCGAGTAGTCCAGCGGGTTCGCCAACAACGCTTGTTGGCTTTTCAAGCTGGTCATGACCATTACGAAAAACGGAATGGCAACGATCACACTAAAGAAGACATACCCAAATCCGGTCAGGAACTTGATGATTGCAGCCTCGAATTCGTGCCGTGTAAGGGCACCGAACGGAATATCGTGCAGCATTTTGCCGATGGGCAAAGTGGTGCCGGTTGCGAAAATAGCCAGTGCAACGACTTGCGCCATCGTATTTTGTGAAAACTCGATGCCAAACGGCTGCGCCAGACGGAGAGCAACCAGTATAGCCCCGCTTACCGCAGTTATCAGCAATACCGGCATAAGCCCCGAGTTCTCCGGCTTGCGCAACACCAGAAGAACTCCGGCAATTGCACCCGCAGGCATAGCGGCCAGCAATCCGGGTGTCGCCGCAGCACCGGTTGTCAGCGATAACGCAATAGCAACGCAGATCGCGATAACACCGCCCCACAGCAGGCCAAGAACCGCGCCAACGACATATCCGTAGCGAAGAATACTCATAGACCTTCCTCCTGTGAGGCAAATTTGAAGAAGAAGATCGAGAACACCACGAGGATCATAAAGATCACCACAGCAACCGCAGCCCCCGCCCCGATGTTCGATACCGCAAACGCCTGTTCATAGACGTTAACCGTCAAGGTTCGGGTTCCGGCGTTACCGCCTGTCAGCAGGAAGATGTCGTCGAATTTATTGAACGTCCAGATGAAGCGCAGCAGGAAAAGCACGCTGAGAATGCCAAGCAATTGCGGCAGCGACAGATACCAGAATTTCTGGAAGGGCGAGGCACCGTCCATATCCGCAGCCTCGTACATATCAGCACCAATGCTCTGCATGCGGGCGAGGATGAACAGGAAGGACATCGGAAAATACCGCCAGATTTCGAAGACCGTGACCATGATCAGGGCTTGAGGCTTGGCGCCGAAGAAATTGATCGGCTGGCTCGTCACCCCCATTTGCAACAACAACGCATTGGCCGAGCCCGAGAATGGATCGAACAGCGTGACCCATGTAAAGGCCACCGCGATAACCGGTGCTACATAGGGGAACAGATAAAGCCCGCGCAATATCCCCTGCCCTCGGAAGCTTTTGTTCAACAGCATGGCGGCGAATAGCCCGACGACAAGTGCGCCGATGGTGCCGAACACGGAATAGAACAGGGTGACGCCAATCACACTCCAGAACTCGCGACCATCAAAAAGCAGCACGAAGTTTTCCAGTGTGAATGTTGTGTCGAATAGAACCGAACTCGATTTGCCAGAGATATCCGCCTCGGTATCTTTCGGGCTGGAACCTGCATCAATAAACGCCTGGTCGCCAGTGATCGGCATCCGCAATTTCTCTCTGTAGGCGGGTTCCCAGTCACCCAGATCGCAAGAAAGGTTCCGGCCTTCCAAGGTGCAACGCTCATCTAGCTGCAATATGGTCAGACCGTCGGGCAGCACGTCCTGCATAGTAACGTCGCGGATCGGCTCGGCGCGTGACGAATTCGATAGCCGGTATTCAAGCTCGGCCTCGTCGCCGGGCTTTTCGATATCGCCGCGGATGCGTTCGTAAACTTGTGGTTTCGTCAACCGTAAGTCGGCCAAACCGATTGGTTTGAAACTGATCCAGAAAATTGCCAGCAACGGCAGAATGACGACTAGCGATGCACTGATCAAAGTCGGCGCAAGCATTCCCCAAGCGAGCTTGGCTTCGCGTTTTTGCAGCGGTCCGCTTCCTTTTGGGGGTGTAGATATTTGCATGGCGCGATACATTTTCCGGATGGATAAAAAATGGCCGGAGCGAAGAACCCGCTCCGGCCGTGAGGCTTATTCGACTTTGGACAGCTCTTCGTTCAGCGCTGCAACCGTTGCGGATGCGTCACGGACGCCGTCCATGTACTCGCGTACCAAGCGGTTGATGATTTGGCTGTTGACGATTTTAGAAGCCAGGCCAAGCTGACCTTCGGCAACACCCCAACGCTGGGCTGTACCAAGACCACCAACGATCTCGTCGATCATATCCTGAGCGTAAAGGTCCGACAGGGCTGCTTTACGATCAACACCTACTGGCAACATGGACCAAGCTTCTTGATACTCGGTTGCGTTGCCTGCAGTACCGCGACGCACAGGGAACTTGCCCTCGGGTGCCATCGATAGTGTCTGCATGTAGCCTGTCGACATCGAATACTCGACGAACGACTCGGCAGCGTCGATATCTGCATCCGATGTAATACCGAAGTAACGGATGTCAGCCCACGCAGCGCCATCAGGATTGGATGGACCAGAGAATTTGGTCACGATACCCGTAGCCGCAGCAAGCGCGGACGAAGTCGGATCGTCGTTGATTGTGGGGGGAGCGGAGTCACGTAGGCCAGCAAGCTCGTCGAGGATGAACGGCGACCAGATGATCATTGCCGCTTTACCCGCGAAGTATAGCTCGCGTGATTGCTTCCAGTACAACTCACCCGGAGGCGATGCTTCGGTGATGGCTTTATAGAATTCCAGCACTTCGGTTGTTGCAGCTTCGTCCAGCGGCTTGAAACCACCGGCGTCTACGGGTGAAACACCGTTTGCAAGGAATACGTGCTCAAGAACCTGAGACATGAAGCCTTCGTCGATTTTTGTCGCAGCAACAAAACCGTACATCTCTGGCGGATTGTGCAACGCTTCAAGCGCAGCCAATACGTCGGCATATGTGTTTGGCGCAGCTAGGCCAGCCGCATCGAACAGGTCTTTGCGGTAGACAACCATCTGTGTCCAGCCATCAACAGGAACCGATGCATACCCGTCGGCAACAGCCGCCATGCTGAGCGCACCGGAAGCAAACGTGCCAGCGCCAAGGCTTTCGATCACGTCCGTTGCAGCGTCCGTATCAAGAATACCGGCCTCGGCCCAAGGCAAGGCATATTGAAGCGGGTGGTAGATAACATCCGGCAGATCACCAGCCGCGAACGCCGCAGTGGCACGTGTGCCAAGATCGCTCTCGGTTACAGGGATAACCTCGACCGTAATGCCTGTTTCGGCTGTAAATGCGGTCGCCATTTCTTCTTGCTTGGCAAGGCGCTCGGGCTGTTCTTCAGTGGTCCAGAAACGCAATGATTCTGCGTTTGCGGCCATTGCTGACATAGCAAGTGTAAGCGAAGTGCTCACCAACAGATGCTTCCATCTGCTCGTTTTGGAATAAGTCATTCTTTCCTCCCATGACTCGGTTGTAGTGCCTCTGCAACAATCGCAGAGATTTCTTTCGGTGATTTGGTGGCGGGGCCGTCTGACTGACGTTCAATCAAACGCGCATCCACCAATTCACGGAAACTGTCGGCAGCCGCTCCGCGGACAACCTGCAAAATAATATCGGCAAGCCGTGTACCGGCTTCGTTGGAATCAACGGCGAATGTGGTCAGTGGCGGTGTCGCATGCGCGCCTTCAGGGATACCGTCATAGCCGACAACCGACACATCGCGCCCCACATACAGCCCTAGCGAGGCGGCCGCCCGACAAGCACCCAAAGCTGCGCGATCGAGGGCGCAGACAATGGCCGTCGGTGGAACCGGCAACGACAACAAGGTGTGCGCAGCCCTGAACCCCTGCTCAATCGACATGGCACCATCAACAATCAGATCGGTATCCGCTTCGATTCCTGCTTCTGCTAGTCCGGCCAAATATCCGTCACGACGCAAAACCTCGAAGTTGTTGTCTGCGTGTCCGCCGATATACGCGATCCGCTGATGCCCGAACCCGTGCAAACGTGCCACGGCTTTCTCCATCGCGTTTTCACCCGCGATATCGAACCAGGCACAATCCGTATTGTCGGAAATTCGGCCATAGAGCACAAACGGCACACCCTTGCTTTTCAGCAATTCAACACGCTCGTCATGGATTTTGGTTCTTGGCAAAATAAAGCCATCGACTTTTTGTTCGGCAACCAGACGCGAGTGCACCTCGATACTGTGCTCATCGGACTGGGCGGTCGCAACAACCAGCGTCCAGTCATCTTCGCCCAGACGCAGTGATATTCCGTGAAGGAAGTCGGACAGGAACGGCTTGTGCGCGTTTTCACCTGCAACACTCAAAACGAGCCCGACGGATTTCACCAAACCCGTCCGAATTGCCTGCGCATGACTAGACGGCCGATACCCCAGCTTCTCGGCCGCGTTGGCCACGCGGAGCTGCGTCGACTCCGCGATGTCAGGATATTTATTGAGAGCACGCGAAACTGTCCCTTTCGACAGCTTCAAATAGTCCGAAAGATCCTGAATCGTGACTTTTCCAGCACGTGTCGGCTTTGTTTTTACAACATCTTTATTCAGAGTGCTTTTCAAAATATTCTCCCGTTGGCTTTTACGTTGACCACCGAAACCGATTTCGTCAAGTATTTTCGAAACCGGTTTCGTGAAACCAATTCCGGTCAATAAATTAGGGGAATACAAGATAAAAATTGGAAAAATACGCTAGGAGCACATCATGTCGTTAGAGACGGCACCTAGAATCACTTATGATCGAACGCACGATTCAACCAAGCGCGAGAAACAAAACGGATGGAGCGCTCACACGACCCCCATCTCGCTCGAAATCCGGTCGTAACCAGCATTCCACCACCCAATCAACAACGTGATTCTCGCGCTTACCCGGGATCTCGGCGTCCAATGTTGGGCAAATCTAGGGCATTCAAAATTTTACCTGCCCATTTTTTAACCACAGCCATGTTTTTGTGCAATATTTACCCATCCACTATGGTTAGGTGCCGCGCGACATGCACAATTACACTCACTAGGATCGGAAAACTAATCAATTTCGGTTTTGGTGGAAAGTGTGCGGCGACGAAAGCCTTTGAACTCTATTCGCCACCGCACGGGTGCAACACGAAGCTGCAAGGGTATGGTACTCGAAATGATACCAAACATTCAACCAGACGAGAACAAAACGTCACGTTGTTTTCCGGGCAGCAAATCCTCGGAGACTAGAATGACCAACCTCAAAAAAATCGCATTAGGCCTTGGCTTGTCGGCATCATTGCTGGCGACATCGGCGATGTCCGCCGAAGACACAATTAAAGTCGGAATCCTACACTCGCTGTCCGGCACGATGGCGATTTCCGAAACAACGCTAAAAGACGTGATGTTGATGCTCATCGAAGAGCAGAACAAAGCCGGTGGCGTTCTTGGCAAGCAGCTGGAACCTGTCGTTGTCGATCCGGCCTCCGATTGGCCACTATTCGCGGAAAAAGCCCGCGAGCTGATCGAAGTTCACGAAGTATCCGCCGTATTCGGCAACTGGACATCGGTTTCCCGTAAATCGGTTCTGCCGGTATTCGAAGAACTCAACAACATCCTCTTCTACCCTGTGCAATACGAGGGCGAAGAGTCCCAGCGCAACGTATTCTACACGGGTGCAGCCCCGAACCAGCAGGCGATCCC
>DFBM01000067.1 GCA_002366645.1 Rhodobacterales bacterium UBA3080
CGTTTCTTGGACCCACCACGGGCCAGACGAATTTTAGTAGCCATTTTGATTTCTCCTTAGGATGGCAGTGTGAGGGCTATTGCCCGTCATTCTTGATGTTTTCGTGATGCCTGATGACTTCTTCGATAATGAAGTTCAGGAATTTCTTCGCAAACGCGGGGTCAAGGTCGGCTTTGGTTGCCAGTTCCTCTAGTCGCGCTATCTGTTTCGCTTCGCGCGCAGGGTCCGAGGCCGGGAGATCGTGCTCCGCCTTCAGGACGCCAACGGCCTGCGTATGTTTGAACCGCTCGCCCAGCGTATAAATCAGGATCGAGTCCAGACGGTCGATGCTTTCGCGGTGACCTTTCAGGATTTCGGCGGCTTTGATTTGATCGGGGGTCATCACATCATCCCCAATTCGGCAGGCGTTGCGCCTTTGAAAAGTGGTCGTGTGAAACTGCGCTCGTAGCTGACAATACAACGGTTCTTTTCCGCAAAAGCGTATGCCGCCTGACATTCGGGGTCTGCGGCCATCTTTTCGCGGTAAACTTCGTATTCAGCAAGCGAAGGGAACGAGAACTGGGCGTAGGCCATGTCGTTAGCGCCTTCATGGGGTAGCCAGTATCCGTGATGCTGCCCGCCAAGCTTGTTCACCAGATAAATCCAGGCTTTCGAATAGGCTTCGAACTCGGGCAATTTATAGGGGTCGACTTTATATGTCAGCGAGCAGGTAATCATTTCTTTTTGCCCATCCCGCTGAGGTCGGATGGCAAGCCAGCGCCGGGTTTCACTCCGAATCCTGGCTGCAAGGCGTTTGCACCCATACCTTGCGGTAGCCCGCCGCCCATACCGGCTTGGCCGCCCGCACCTTTGCCGAGCAGTGCACCCATGCCCTGACGCATCAGGCCTTTTTTGCCCATTTTGCCCATCTTCTTCATCATGTCGCCCATCTGGCGCTGCATTTTCAGAAGCTTGTTCAGGTCCGAGACTTCCATCCCGGCACCCTTGGCAATACGTTTCTTGCGGCTGGCCTGCATAAGTTGCGGGTTGGCACGTTCGCGTTTGGTCATGGACTGGATCAAAGCGATTTGGCGTTTGATGACTGTGTCGTCAATACCTGCCGCGTCCATCTGCTTTTGCGCCTTGCCCATGCCCGGCATCATACCCATGATCCCCGACATACCGCCCATCTTTTGCATCTGCTCAAGCTGGTTACGAAGGTCGTTCATGTTGAACTGGCCCTTCATCATCCGCTTCATCATCTTCTCGGCTTGTTCAGCCTCGATGGTTTCCTGCGCCTTTTCCACAAGCGAAACGATGTCGCCCATGCCAAGGATACGGCTGGCGATCCGCTCGGGATGGAATTCTTCGAGCGCGTCCATTTTTTCGCCGAGACCGACGAATTTGATCGGCTTGCCGGTCACGGCCCGCATCGAAAGCGCCGCACCGCCGCGGCCGTCGCCGTCCATACGGGTGAGGACAACGCCCGAAATACCGATTTGCGCGTCGAATTGTTCCGCCACGTTCACAGCGTCTTGACCGGTCAGACCATCAACTACCAGCAATGTCTCGCGGGGGGTTGCGACGTCACGAACGGCCTCGACCTCGGACATCAGCACTTCGTCGATGTGCAAACGGCCAGCGGTGTCGAGCATATAGACGTCGTAACCACCCAGTGTCGCTTGTTGCTTGGCGCGTTTGGCGATCTGCTCGGGCTTCTGGCCTTCGACAATCGGTAGAGTGTCAACGCCGATCTGTGTACCAAGCACCGCCAACTGGTGCATCGCGGCCGGACGGTAGATGTCCAGCGAGGCCATCAGCACGCGTTTATTCTCTTTTTCCTTAAGACGTTTCGCCAGCTTGGCTGTCGTGGTCGTCTTACCCGAGCCTTGCAGACCAACCATCAGGATCGGCGCCGGTGGGTTGTCGATTTTCAGAGCACCAGCGTTGGCGTCGTCGCCCGCCAGCATCGTAACCAGCTCGTCGTTAACGATTTTAACGACCTGTTGGCCAGGTGTGATAGATTTAGTAACCGCTTGACCGGTTGCTTTTTCCTGAACCGCTTTGACGAAATCGCGGGCAACGGGCAGGGAAACGTCCGCCTCTAGCAAGGCCACACGGACTTCGCGAAGCGCGGTTGCCACATCCGCATCCGACAAGGCACCCTGCTTGGTTAGCTTGTCAAAGACGCCGCCAAGGCGGTCGGATAAATTCTCAAACATCTCGCAGCCCTCCATGGGCACATAACAAACGACAAGCGCACCAGTGGGCGTAAAACGCTGACTGGTGGCGATCCTGACATAAGCTCAGGACCGGAAGTTTTAAACCTTCCGGAAGTTAGATGGTGCAATAGAGGATATATTTGCTAGGGTCAAGCGATGGAAACTTGGAGGACGATATGAAAAAGCTTTCGACCATTTTAGTTGGATTGTTCGTAGCTGCAAATCAAGCGATTGCTGGACCCGATACTATATCGAACCACCTAATGAGCGACCCTGTTTCAATGCTAGACTTTGGCATGTATCGGATGGAGCTTAGATTGGGCAGTACAGCTTATGTCAGATATGATTGGGATGATGATGAAATTGTTATATTTAATGTGGTGTTTGGCTTTGATGGAAGTGTAAGTGATGCTGAGGTGAAATGTAAAAGGTGGGTAGATGAAGTGAGAGGGATGGCTGGGATCATTGATGGAGAGCCATTTTTGGAAAATTCATTTTTTGCAGATTTGTTTGCACATTTGGCATTTGACAGGAAGTCCGCTCCGGATAATCTGTTATTGGAAATCGACAAGAAGTTTGACCTAAATATGAAAGTAAACTTTGCGATGTCTGCTGGCGGTTCTCAAATCACCTGTACCGGACCTCTAATTGGAAAAGGCTTTTCTGTGGAAAACCCGCTTAGGTGACATTAATTACTTCCTTATTTCTTTATTGAAACTACAATAGTTGTCTTTACGGGGGCACCGTGATCAAACTGTTGGCCTTGGCAAATCCGTAGTCGCGCATTATGTGCAGCCCATGACAAAAACAACCGTAGCCGCCCTTTATCATTTCACCCGCTTTGCGGACCCATCTGCCATACGTGGACCTTTGCAAGGCCTGTGCGACGCACAAGGCGTCAAAGGCTCCTTGCTGATTGCGGGCGAGGGGGTCAATGGCACGATTGCCGGAACCCGCAAGGGGATCGACACGGTGCTAGCGTATCTGCGGGCGCTACCGGGTTGCGCTGATCTGGAGCATAAGGAAAGCTTTGCTTCGGAAATGCCGTTCTTACGGATGAAGGTGAAGCTGAAAAAAGAGATCGTCACCATGGGTCAGCCGCAGGTGGACCCGACGCTGAACGTTGGTAACTACGTGATGCCCGAGGACTGGAATGACCTGATCTCGCAAGACGATGTAGTGTTGATCGATACCCGCAACGACTATGAATATTCGATTGGTACGTTTGAAGGTGCTATCGATCCCGAGACGGCCAGCTTCCGCGATTTTCCGGCGTGGTGGGAAGAAAACAAGTCGCGCTTCCATAACAAACGTGTTGCGATGTTCTGCACTGGCGGTATTCGTTGCGAGAAATCCACGAACTATCTGTTGGGCGAAGGCGTGCAGGATGTGTTCCACCTTAAAGGGGGCATTCTGAAATATCTCGAAGAGGTCCCGCAGGAAGACTCCATGTGGGAAGGCGAATGCTTCGTCTTCGACAGCCGTGTTTCGGTTGGGCATGGCCTAGAGGAAGGGCCGTATCACCTGTGCTACGCCTGCCGTCGTCCGATCTCGGATGCGGATGTGAAGCGGCCTGAATTCGAAAAGGGTGTAAGCTGCCACCAATGCATCGACGAGCACTCGGATGACCGTCGCGAGAGGTTCCGTGAGCGTCAAAAACAGGTTGTGCTGGCGGAAAAACGGGGTGGGCAACATATCGGCGAGAAAGCCGCAGTGCGCGCCAAGGTTTAAGCTGGCGACAGCACCCGTTCTTTGATCGGTAGATGCACGATGGCCGAGAACGCGCCAACGCCGACGCCAACCCACCAGACAACGGTGTAATTCCCATAGATGTCATACATCCGGCCACCCAGCCAGACACCTAGGAACGAGCCAAGCTGATGGCTGAAGAACACGATACCATAAAGCGTCCCCATGTATCGCAACCCGTAGATATGCGCGATCAGCCCCGAGGTCAGCGGCACGGTCGCCAGCCAAAGAGAACCCATAGTGACCGAGAACAAGATCACCGTCAGCGGCGTGATCGGCGTCAGAATAAAGGCCGCCGCAACCAGCGTCCGTCCTGTGTAAATCGCCGCCAATAGGTATTTCTTCGAGTAGCGCTTGCCCAGATACCCCGCATAAACCGAACCCGCGATGTTCGCGATCCCGATCAGGGCAATCGACATCGCGCCGAGCGATGATGTTGTCGTAACACCAATTGCGGCCAGCGCGCCGCCCGGATCGATGGGCCCGCAAATTTCTGTCACAAAGGCGGGGAAATGGGCGGTGATGAAGGCCAGTTGATATCCGCAGGAAAAGAAACCGACGAAAATCAACGTGTAGGACGGGTCTTTGAACGCCTTCATCAGGTTCTGCCCCATGCTTTCCTGAAGCTCGGCTTTGGTGATTGTCGGCTCGGTCCGCATCAGTGGCAAAAGCAGGATTGCCAGTAGAACGACGCCCGCGAAGATCATAAAAACTTGCGACCAGTTCATCATCGACAGCAGATATTCCGCAGTTGGCGGCCCGACGATCTGTCCGCCGGATCCGGCCGCCGTAGCAATACCCAGCGCCATCGATCTGTTCTCGTCCGAGGCGGCCCGCCCGACAACGGCCAGCACAACGCCAAAACCGGTGCCCGCGATGCCAAAGCCGACCAGTATCGACAGGAACTGGTGCGCCTCCGGTGTCATCGCCATACTGCTAAGTACCAACCCGACCGAATATACCAATGCGCCGACGGTTATCGCCCGTCGGTCCCCGAATTTCTCTGCCAAAGCGCCGAAAATCGGCTGACCGATACCCCAAGCGAGGTTCTGGATGGCGATGGCAAAGGAAAACTCGGCGCGGGGCCAGTTGAACTCGGCGGCGATTGGAATCTGGAAAACCCCGTAAGAGGCACGGATACCGAAACCGATCAGCAGGATCAGGCTGCCGCCAATCAGGACGGGCGTGAAGAGGGCGGTGGATTTCTGTTGCATTGCGATCTCCGGCAGGTGTTCACGCGAAATTGCCCGCAAAATGCGGTGACGTCAAAAGAATATCGGTTAACAATGCCATGACGTCCCGTTATGAATTGGGAAATCGTTAACGGAGATCGCAATGGCCAAGGGCCCCGTCCACACGTTTAGAACTCTCGTCGCCACCGGCGAGCTGGACGACGACACCGCGCAACGGTTCGCGATTGAAAAGCTGCAAATGCTACACACCCGTATAGAGGGCTATAATGCCGCGAAACCGACACGTGTGGCGATGGGCCTTTTTGGCTGGGGGCGCGAGCGGATCACGCAGAAGAATATCCGCGGTCTGTATTTGTATGGCGGCGTCGGGCGTGGAAAATCCATGCTGATGGATATGTTTTTCTACACCGCCAACGTCGAAAAGAAGCGCCGCGTGCATTTTCACGAATTCATGCAGGAGGTCCACAGCGGCATCTACGAGGCGCGCAAGAAACAGGAAAAAGACCCGATCGAGCCGGTGGCACAGGCCATAATGGACGAAGCGCACCTGCTATGTTTCGACGAGATGCAGATTGTCGATATCACCGATGCGATGATTGTCGGCCGTCTGTTCGAAAAGCTGTTTGCACGCGGGGTGGTGATTGTCGCGACCTCGAACCGGCATCCGGACGAGTTATATAAAGACGGGCTAAACCGGCACCTGTTTTTGCCGTTTATCGAGATGATCAAGAAGAACCTTGAGGTCTATCATCTGGAAAGCGACGTTGATCACCGCTTGGAAGGGGTGAAGAGCCCCGATCTTTATCACACGCCGCTAGACGAAGTGTCGCGGCGCGAGATGGACGCCGCGTGGCAGACATTAAGTGACGGGGAGGGTGCACCTTTGACGTTACAGGTGAAAGGGCGCGATGTGGTGATCCCGTCGTATTTCGACGGGGCGGGTCGGTTTACCTTTGCAGAACTCTGCGAAACCCCACTCGGGGCTGCGGACTATCTGGCGATTGCCAAAACAGTGGACGTGTTGCTGGTCGATGACATTCCGGCCATGTCGAAGGAAAAGGGCAACGAGGCGAAGCGGTTTATTCTGCTGATTGATACGCTTTACGAAGCAAAGGTGCGGTTGATCTGTTCGGCGGCGGACGTGCCGGATCGGCTATATCAACACGGGCGTGGAGCGTTCCAGTTCAAGCGCACAACCTCGCGGCTTGAGGAAATGCAGACCGCGAGCTGGGGTGAGGTCAGGAAAGCGCCAGCATCAGCGGCGCAGTAATTTAAGCAGATTGATGGTCGCGTAGCCGTCCGCCAAAGCGCCAATCGAGATTTGGTAAGCCTGAATGGCCTCGATACTTTTCGGACCCAGCATTCCGTCGATTACGCCGACATCAAAGCCGCGCTTATGCAGCAGCGCCTGTATCTCGTGTTGCTCCGCGCGGCTCAGGGGCGTTGCGTTTCTTGGCCAAGAGGTCTGCAACGGTTTATCGCCCGCGATCCGGTCCGATAGGTGGCCGAGGGACAGCGCATAGGAAACCGACATATTGTATTGCCGGATAACCTGAAAATTCGGAAACACGGCGAATATCGGGCCATTCGCTCCAGCCGGTGCGATCAACGCGGTTGCACCGTGCGCCGGAACCTTTCGACCATCCGTAAGGCGGACGCCCCGAGTATTCCAGAAACTAGCCGATCTGGTGTCGTATTCGCCGATCAGGGCATAGTCGAAACCTTCGGGCAGGGTCACCTCGCCCCCCCAAGGCACATTGTTCTTCCAACCGAGCCGTTTGAGGTAATTGGCGGCAGAGGCCAGCGCGTCGGCGGGGTCGTTCGCCCAGATGTTGCGTTTACCGTCACCATTCTGGTCGACGCCATAGCGCAGATAGGTGGAGGGCATGAATTGGGTGTGGCCCATCGCGCCGCTCCAGCCGCCGATCATTTTCGCAGAGGTCACATCGCCCCGCGCGAGAATTTCAAGAGCGGCGAGCAATTCCTTTTCGGCAAACACGCGGCGACGACCATCATAGGCGGTGTTGGCCAAAGCTTCGATTGTATATGTCGTGCCGCGGAAGCTGCCGAAGTTGGTTTCCATGCCCCAGATAGCCAGCAGGGTTTCGCTGTCGACGCCGTACTTCCGCTCGATGGACCGCAGCAGGCTGCCTAGCTCGGTTGCCTTGGCGCGACCCGTTGATATGCGGGAACTTGAAACGGCGTCGTCCAGATACTCCCAGATCGGGCGGACGAATTCCGGCTGGTTGGTGTCATTCGTACGGGTGCGGGGCGTGACGCGAACGTTGCGAAAGGCTGCGTCGAATACCTTGGACGAGATGCCTGCCGCTAGTGCCGTTTCACGAAACCCGTCGCGCCATGTATCGAAATCCGTCGCGGCACGGGCGACGGGCACGGTCATTTGTGCGGCGACTGCAACGGGGGATAAGCCGGCAACGCAAATCAGGCAAGCTTTCATAAATCGGATCATACCGCAGCCTACCGTCATCGCCAGAAACGCGAAACTACTTCTTGCGTTTCGCGCGTTTCGTATCCTTACTGCGGCGGTTTTTTGCCCGTTTGTGTTTGCGATTAGGCCCGCCACGCGAACGACCACCCGGCGCAGATTTCATTTCTTTGCCGTTCAGTGACAAAAGTTCGAACATCAGACCGCCGGTTACGGGGACGGCCTCGGACAAACGCACGGTGGCTCGCATGCCCAGACCGATAACCGTGCGGGACTTTTCACCCGTTAATGTGTTCGCATCAGGATCATGGTGGAAGTATTCCCGCCCCAGATGGGAGATCGGAATAAGGCCGTCTGCGCCGGTTTCGTCCAGTTTCACAAAAAGGCCGAAACGGGCGATGCCGGAAACCTTGCCTTCGAATTCATTGCCGATACGTTCGGACAGATAGGCCGCAAGATAACGGTCGGTCGTATCCCGCTCCGCCAACATCGAGCGGCGCTCGGTCTGGCTGATGTGCTCGGCGGTTTCCTCAAGCGATGCTTCTTCCTCGGGTGTCTGTCCGTCATCCCCCCAGCCATGCGCTTTGATCAGCGCGCGATGGACGATCAGGTCGGAGTAGCGCCGGATGGGCGAGGTGAAATGTGCGTAGCGCTTCAGATGCAACCCGAAGTGGCCGAAATTACTTTGCGAATAATAGGCCTGCGTCATCGAGCGGAGAACCGACATCGAGACCACTTCGGAGTGTTCCGTTCCGGCCGCCGCATCCAGCAGTTTGTTCAACTGCGCCGTCTTCAACACCTGCCCTTTGGCGAGCGTCAAACCGACAGACTCGACGGTTTCACGCAAACCTTCCAGTTTTTCGGGGTTGGGTTCCTCGTGAACGCGATAGAGCAACGATATCCGCTTCGCTTCCAGTGTCTCGGCGGCACAGACATTGGCGAGGACCATGAATTCCTCGACCAGTTTGTGCGCATCGAAACGATCGCGGAAGGCCACGGACAGAACCTCGCCCTCGTCCGAAAGGATGATTTTACGTTCCGGCAAATCCAGATGTAGCGGCTGGCGTGCGGCGGTTTCCTTACGCGCGGCGAAATATGCAGCCCAAAGTGGTTTGATACCATGTTCCATCAACGGTGCGGCTTCTTCGTCCGGCTTGCCATCGGCAGCAGCCTGCGCTTGATCATACGAAAGCGATGCAGGCGATCGCATCAGTCCGCGCGTAAAGCGGTGATCAATTTTGCGACCAGCCATGTTCAGTTTAATTTCGAGCGCCAGACACGGACGGTCCACACCTTCGTGCAGCGAACAGAGATCGCCGGACAAACTATCAGGTAACATCGGCACAACCCGGTCGGGGAAATATGACGAGTTCCCGCGTTTGCGTGCCTCGCGGTCGAGAGCACTATCGGGGCGCACATAATGGGCGACATCGGCAATCGCTACCCAGACGATATGGCCGCCTTCGTTTTTAGGGTCAGGGTCGGGCAGGGCACAAATGGCGTCGTCGTGGTCGCGCGCATCGAATGGATCGATGGTGAACAACGGCAGGTGACGCAGGTCTTCGCGCTTCCCGAGCTTGACGGGCTTGGCTGCGGCCGCTGCCTCTTCGACCTTGTCCGGGAAGCTATCGGGGATGCCATGTTCATGAATGGCGATAAGGCTTACCGATTTGGGAGCGCTCGCGTCACCCAAACGCTGCGTGATTTTGGCCTTGGGCAGGCCCATGCCCGCCTTGCCGATCTGCGTGGCTTCGACCAGCTCGCCTTCGCGGGCGCCGTTGCGGTCGCCGGGGGCTACCTGCCATTCCTTGCTGGCCTTCTTGTCGACGGGGATTACCCGACCGCCATAGTCTGCCTGCTTGAATATCCCGAGGATTTTCGTTGCCGACGTTCCGATTTTACGGATCATCCGCCCCTCATAGGACACATGTTCGTCACCGGATTGGCTGATACGCGCCAGAAGCCTGTCGCCGATACCCAAGGCCGGATCACCCGTCTTGGTAACCACCAGAACGGAAGGCGCATGGGTTTCGCCTTTCCAATTCGCCGGCTCCGCGAACAGGTCGCCATCGTTATCAATCGCGGTAATTTGCAGCAACTCGACGTTCTGCAACGTGTTACTTTCACGGAACGTATTGCGGGTTTTGGTAAGGTGCCCTTCGGTGCGCAGTTCTTTAAGAATTTGCTTAAGCTCGATGCGCGCTTGCCCCGTTATGCCGAACGCCTTGGCGATATCGCGCTTGGACGTCGTGCGGGGATTATCTTTGATCCACTCGAGGATCTGTTCTTTTGTAGGAAAATGTTTCATAACGCCTCATACCGCGCGGAGCAGGATAGAGGCAAATACAAAAGCGCCCCGTGGAGGATATCCGCGAGGCGCTTAGGTATTAGGTTCGCGTTAGAATTTCATTCCTACACGCACTTGCAAGGACTGCAACGTAATATCATACGCGTCATCAAAGTAGGGCACAAAAGCTCCATGTTGGTTTCGGAACAAATACTCAGCCCCAAGAAATACGCTATCGGTCAGCATGTAATCAACACCAACGCCGGCATTGAACCCGTCGATTGAAACTGTTACGTCATCATCATTCCAAGCGCCGATTGACCAGCCCAAAACACCGTATGCGAGCGCGTCACCAAATGCGAATCCGACACGCCCCTTCAGATCAATAAATTGAGTGAAGGTGTATTCTGGATATTCGATTACACCAGCCCCGCCAGTTGAATATCCGATTTCCCCGCCATACACCAATGAACCGGTTTGGACGTTGTACCCAGCAAACACGCCATAGGCTTCGCCGCCCAAATCATATTCGTTGCCGCCTTCATATATCTGGTGGCCTGTGTCACTGCTGTATACACCACCAGCGTAAACTCCGTTTCAGTCTGCTGCGGCTGTTACGTTTGCGGTGCACGCAAGCCCTGTGGCGACCACGAGTGCTATCAGAGTATGCTTCATTATATTACCCTCAAGATTTACATAATTCCGGCCCAATTCAAAGGCATGGGACCTAATAATCGTCTACGTCAAGATATCCACCAAAAACTATGTGACGCCCTGCCTGTCTAGGGATGGTGGCGCCATGTTAATTTATGCGTGGGCAGCGGTTTCGCCGCCCCCGGCGATTGCCCCCAGCATTCCACCAAACATGGCGGCGATGTCCATCGGCATACCTGCCATCATCGGAGCGATAAACATCATCATGGTCATTACGATTGTTCCGGCGATACCACCGTATACAACATTCTTGATATTCGGTTTCTTGGTTTCTCGGCAGTTTCCGTTTCTATTGGAATAGATGGGCGCGTCGCCGAAGTTATTTACATGGGTTTGAAATACTTCGCACCTGAATATGAGGTGAGCGTGAAAATTTTGTTATTTACAATTTGTGTGTGTTGTATGGGGCTTCAAACGTCAAAACGCAAAACGCCCCGCCGGATTTTGGCGGGGCGTTTTAGTAAAGGTCGGGTCAGGTTTTAGAAGTTCATACCTAGACGAACTTGCACAGCTTGAACCTCGAGATCGACGGTTTCATCTACACTGATTTCTCCTGACAGGTCGCGCATAATATATTCGGCACCGACAAAGACCCTGTCGGTGACGAACAGGTCAACACCGACACCGTAGTTCATGCCGTCTACGGAAATGGTTTCATCATAGCCTGGTTCTTCATACATACGGAAATCCCCCATCGACCAACCGGCAAAGCCGTAGATCAACGCGTCACCAGCAGCAATACCGGCACGGGCTTTCAGATCAATCACACTAGTCAGCTCTTCGCCTTCTTCGTATGCTGCCTGAGGGGGTATATAGGAGCGTCCGATCGAATCCATAGAGTAGGCACCCTCGACACCAAAGACGAATCCACCGTTCTGGATGTTATACCCTGCGAAGACACCATACATGTTGCCTTCAAGGTCTTCTCCGGTCCAGGTTTCGGTTCCTTCACCGAAGTCATAAGTGTAATCCTGCGTTGCGGTTCCCGTGGCGGCGAGAACACCGGCATAAGGGCCGCTCCAGTCTGTGATAACGGGGGCTGCCGCGATAACGACAGGTTCGACGGGCGCAACATACGCGACGGCACCGGCAAGCGCCGTGCTCGCGAATCCGCTGGCGAGAGCGGTTGCAATAAGAAGTTTTTTCATAACGATTCTCCAATCAATTTTTTGCCATTCAGTCAGGCCGACTCGAACCGGTCCAAGCTGACAAGCAAATTATAGGATTATCGGGGGCTTTTTCAATTGATTTGAGTCAATAAATTACCATTATGACAATTCACCTGAAATGTCAGTGGCTTACGTGTCTTAAGATTGGAAAAACGCCCTCCGCAGCGAGGTTATTCCTCCGCTGCGGGTTTTGTTTTGGCGGGCGTCTTCTTTTTAGCTGCCGGTTTCTTTGCTGCCGGTTTTTTGGCCGCAGGCTTCTTTTTTGCGGCAGGTTTTTTAGCGGCAGCCTTTTTGCGTGGCTTTTGGGTTGCAGCCTTTGCGTTCACCAGCTCGATCGCATCCTCAATTGTCACGTCGTCAGGTTCGGTTCCTTTTGGCAACGTCGCGTTGACCTTTTCCCATTTCACATAGGGGCCATATTTGCCGTCCATGACATTCAGTGCGCCGCCGTCCGGATGTTCACCCAGCTCGCGCAAAGGTTTGGCAGCGGCGCCACGTCCACCACGGGCGGCTTTTTGGGCAATCATCTCGACCGCGCGGTTCATGCCGATCGTCAGGACTTCTTCGGCGTCCTTGATGCTGGCGTAAAGCTTGGTTTGCTTGGTTTCGCCTTCACCCGGTGGGCGCGTGTGCACCACGTAGGGGCCAAAACGCCCGATGCTTGCCTCGACACGACCACCCTCGGGGTGTTCTCCGATCAAGCGGGGCAGGGATAAGAGGTCCAGCGCTTTTGCTAGATCAACTGTGTCCAGCTCCATACCTTTGGGGATCGAAGACCGCTTTGGTTTCGGGTTTTCCTCGGTCGTGTCGCCAAGTTGCACGTATGGGCCGTAGCGACCTGAGCGTAAGGAAATCGTTTCGCCATCGTCGTTGTGCCCTAGAAGCTTGCCATCGGGGCCAGCCATGTCGCCGCCTTCAACCTCGCCGGAAATTGGACGGGTGTAGCGGCATTCGGGGTAGTTCGAGCAGCCGATGAATGCGCCACCGGCGCGCGATGTGCGCATCGAAAGTTTGCCGTCACCGCAGTTCTTGCAGATGCGCGGGTCCGAGCCGTCTTCGTTGGCCGGGAACAAATGCGGGGACAGCACGTCGTTGATTTTTTCCAGAACCTCGGTGATCCGCAGCTCGGATGTATCGTCGATGGCCGCCGAGAATTCTTTCCAGAAACGCCCCAGCAAGGCTTTATAGTCCTCGTCACCGGCGCTGACTTTATCGAGGTCGTCTTCAAGTGCCGCGGTGAAGTTATACCCGACATATTGCCGGAAATAGCTTTTGAGGAAGATCGTTACCAAACGACCTTTGTCTTCTGGAACCAGACGGTTGTTTTCTTTGCGGACATAGTCGCGGTCCTGAATGGTCGTCACGATCGACGCGTAGGTGGATGGACGACCGATGCCGAGTTCTTCCATGCGCTTCACAATTGACGCCTCGGAATACCGGGGCGGTGGCTGTGTGAAATGCTGCTCAGGCGTTATCGAGCGTTTGTCGGCCGGTTCGCCTTGCATGATCTGCGGCAGTGTTTTGTCATCGTCATCGATAACCGCGTCGTCGCGACCCTCGGTGTAGACTTTCATGAAGCCTTCGAACTGAATGACCTGACCTGTCGCCCGTAGGCCGATTTGCTCGTCAGCAGACAGGATATCGACGGTTGTGCGTTCAAGACGGGCTGCGGACATTTGGCAGGCAATCGAGCGTTTCCAGATCAAATCATAAAGCTTGCGTTGATCGGCTTCGAGTTTCACCAGCTTGGACGGATCCTGAGACATATCGGTCGGGCGGATACATTCGTGGGCTTCCTGCGCGTTCTTGGCTTTGTTCTTATACATGCGCGGTGATTCCGGCACATAAGCGTCGCCATAGCGTGCTTTGATAACTTCGCGGGCTTGCATCACGGCCTCGGGGGCCATGTCGATCCCGTCGGTACGCATATATGTAATGTATCCGGCCTCGTAGAGGCGCTGGGCCGTGCTCATGGTCTGACGGGCACCAAAGCCGAACTTCCGGCTGGCTTCCTGTTGTAGCGAGGAGGTCATGAACGGCGCGGACGGGTTACGGTTGGCCGGTTTGGCCTCGACCGATGCGACGGTCAAGTCGCGGGATTGGACAGCGGCAACCGCCAGTTCCGCAGCAGCGGTGGTTTCAATGTCGAATTTTTCGAGCTTCTTGCCACCAAGGATTGTCAGGCGCGCGTCGAATTCTTTGCCGCGCGGCGTCGCGATTCTGGCGGAAACGGTCCAGTATTCGCGATTGTTGAAGGCCTCGATCTCCATCTCGCGCTCAACGATCAGGCGCAGAACGACGGATTGCACGCGCCCAGCAGACTTTGCACCCGGGAGCTTGCGCCAGAGAACCGGCGACAGGTTGAACCCTACGAGATAATCGAGTGCACGGCGGGCTAGGTAGGCATCTACCAGCGGTTGGTCGACTTCGCGCGGGTGCTTCATGGCCTCAAGGATGGCCGTTTTTGTGATGGCGTTGAATACAACCCGTTCGACTTTGGTAGACTTCTTGATGGCTTTGCGTTTGCGCAGAACTTCTTCAAGATGCCAGCTGATCGCTTCTCCCTCGCGGTCGGGGTCGGTTGCGAGGATCAGTTTGTTTTCGGGGTCGGCTTTCATCGCATCCACAATCGCCCGGATGTGTTTTTGCGACTGGGTAGCAACGTCCCATTTCATTTCGAAATCGTGCTCGGTGTCCACCGAACCGTTCTTTGGCGGCAAGTCGCGCACGTGGCCATAGGAGGCCAGAACAGTAAACTCATTGCCGAGATACTTGTTGATGGTTTTCGCCTTGGCTGGGGATTCTACAACAACAACGGCCATTAATATTCTCCAAAAATACGGGGAGTCGCATGGGG
>DFBM01000043.1 GCA_002366645.1 Rhodobacterales bacterium UBA3080
CCGCAGAGGTTCCGACCGTTCTGTTTGACGCCAATCTTGACGACATTGGCGAGGCTTTCTTTGGTTCTGACAATGATCAGAGCATTGGGCTGATCGTTGATTACCTTTGCCGGACAGGGGAGCCTCCGGCGTTTTTTGAGATGAAAACACCGATCAACCCGAATGCCTATAAAAGACGGGCTGCGTATATTGCAGCGATGGAGCGGCTGGACCTTACCCCGCATCTCATTCAAGTCGAAGGCGAGGGCTGGGATTTCGAGGAAATCGGCTTTCGCGAGGGTTCCCGCATTCTTTCAGAACGGCAGCTACCGACGAATACCATTCTTTGCTCAAACGACCGGCTTGCGATCGGCCTCTTGTCGGCTGCTTACGAAAGCGGGCTAAGGGTCGGTCTTGGGGTTGGTAGTGCGCTTCGGGTTGCTGGTCACGATGACCATCCTTTCTCGCGGTTTACTTGTCCGACCCTGACCACGATTTCACAGGATTACGAATCGATTGCTGCCAGAAGCGTCGAAACGATTCTGGCCCTGATTGAGTCGGGCAAGCGGGCAGAAAACCGAGAGGTCACACTATTTGATGGTCGACTCGTCATGAGAGGCTCTGCGTAACTATCTGAATTAATGTTGTATTTCATATCTAATTTTACGCGCGTAAAATAAAAATTGACCTCGAGTAGTGCTTGTCATTAATGTTGTAGGGCATCATCCAATCTAGGGAGGAACCAGGATGTATCTCAAGAAAACACTTTGTGCGGCTAGCGCCATTGCCATGATGGCAGGTGCAGCGCACGCGGCTGACTCGCTCACGATCGCGATCGTGAACAACGGCCACATGATCAACATGCAGACTGTCGCAGAAGCCTACACCGCAGAAACCGGTGTTGAGCTGAACTGGGTATCGCTAGAAGAAGGCGTTTTGCGCGAACAGGTCACTTCGGATACCGCAACCGGCGGCGGTCAGTATGACATAATCAACATCGGTATGCAGGAAGCGCCTATCTGGGGTGCAGCAGGCTGGATCGAGCCGTTGAACTTCGGTGCAGACTACGATGTAGACGACATTCTACCGGCAATGCGCGGTGGCTTGTCCCACGAGGGTACACTTTACGCGGCGCCGTTCTACGGTGAATCGTCGATGGTTATGTATCGTAAGGACTTGACCGACGCTGCTGGCGTAACTGTTCGTGACAACGACAGCTGGGCCAACATCAAAGGTGCTGCTGCTGCGATGCACGACCCTGACAATGGCGTTTACGGTGCATGTCTGCGCGGTAAGCCGGGTTGGGGCGACAACATAGCGTTCATTACAACTGTTGTGAACTCTTTCGGTGGTGCATGGTTTGACGCTGACATGCGTCCTACACTTGACTCCGCCGCTTGGAACGAAGCTATCAACTTCTATGTTGATCTTCTCGGTAACTACGGACCTCCGGGTTCGGAAGGTAACTCGTTCAACGAAATCCTTGCGCTTTACAACGAGGGCAAGTGTGGCATGTGGATCGACGCGACTATCGCGGCATCGTTCCTGACAGTTGACGGTGTTGCTTACGCTCAGTCACCAAACGCCGGTAACCCGGTTGGTGCAAACTGGCTGTGGGCATGGGCAATGGCTATTCCAGCAGGTTCGCCTAACGCCGAAGCCGCTTCTGACTTCATCGAATGGGCAACTTCGAAAGAGTACGTCCAAGCCGTTGGTAACCACCCTGAATTTGGTTGGGGTTCTGTTCCAACAGGTCAGCGCGCATCGACATACGCGATCCCTGAATTCCAGGCAGCAGCAGGCTTTGCAGCAGCGGAACTCGCAGCGATCGAAAGCGCAGCACCTGCAGCAACCGATCTGAAGCCTTACGTTGGTGTTCAGTTCGCGGCTATCCCGGAATTCCCGGAAGTAGGTTCGGCCGTTGCTCAGGAAATGGCAGCAGCCCTATCCGGAGCCAAGTCGGTTGAAGAAGCTTTGGCCGCATCGCAGGACGCAGCGGATGCGATCATGCGTGAAGCTGGCTACTACTAAGCTGGTTAAACCAAGTTAGTGCACTATTGAGGGCCAGTAGTGTACTTGGGAGGGGGCCCGGTTTCGATCGGGCCCTCACTCTTTAAAAGATCAGTCGCTTGTATTGTTAAAGTAACCCAGCGACACTCAACATTCGAACTTTGTACCATCAACGTCATGAGCAAGGCTAAATAGTCACCTTGTCGGGAGGATAAACTTATGTCTGACAGAAAGCTTCCTCGGCTTCTTCAAACACCAGCGGTTTTGTTGCTATTGGTTTGGATGCTGATCCCACTTGGGATAACCTTATACTTCTCGTTCATCCGTTATGTGTTGAACAGCCTGCGCCACCCTGAATGGACGTCTCCAAGTCTCAGCAACTGGCGCGGTTTTGGCAACTACCAGTTCGTTTTGAACTCCAAAGATTTCTTGCTCGCGATACAAAACAGTCTTTTCATCGTTTGCAGCATCCTTTTTCTTACCGTTATTTTGGGCGTGCTGATAGCCGTTCTGATTAACAAATCCTTTCCGGGACAGGGGATCGTCCGAGTTCTTCTGATCTCGCCCTTCTTCGTTATGCCTGCAGTTAATGCGGTACTTTGGATCAACATGATCCTAGACCCGGTACTTGGGCTTCAAGGGATCGCAGTGGGGGGCATCAACGATATCCTCGACGGCATGCGAACCATGCCAGTACTTGGCGGTTTCTTCTCGCTATGGCCAGAGTTCGAACCGATTTCTTTCCGTGCCACACAGACATCGGCTATTGCTGTAATCATGATGGTTACATGGCAGTGGACACCCTTCGCGGTTCTTATCTTCATGACCTCGCTTCAATCCGAGGATCAACAGCAAAAAGAAGCTGCCACTCTGGATGGCGCGGGAACATGGTCGCAGTTTCGCTTCCTGACTCTACCACATCTGGGCCGCCCGATTGCAATTGTGGTCATGATCCAGGCGATCTTCCACCTGTCGCTGTATGCCGAAATCGAAATCGTTAGCCGGGGCAACGGTAATAAAAACCTGCCCTACCTGATCGGTGAATTTGCCAACAACAACATTGGTGCGGCAAGCGCCACCGGCATCTTCGCAGTAATTCTCGCCAACATCGTAGCTATTTTCCTGCTGCGCATGGTTGGCAAGACTTTGATGGAATAGGAGGAAATACCCATGGCAATTGTAGCACAATCCTCGAAATTCGGAACATACGGTCGACCAGTATTGGCCTGGGCTGTTGGACTGCTCTTCTTCTTTCCAATCTTTTGGATGGTTTTGACGAGCTTCAAAACCGACGCCGACGCGGTGAAACCGGAATTCCTGTTCTTCTTCACTCCGACGCTCGAAAACTATCTAAACATGACAGAGAATTACGACTATTGGCGCTTTGCCCGTAATTCTGTCATCTCGGCTGTTTCGGCGACGGTATTTACGCTTTTCGTCAGCGTTCCTGCTGCCTATGCGATGGCGTTCAACCCAAGTCGTGCGACCAAAGACGTTCTAATGTGGATGTTGTCGACCAAGATGCTGCCGGCAGCGGCGGTGCTTTATCCGATGATCTTTCTTGCCAAAGGCATTGGGCTTTATGACACGCATATCCTGATAATCACCGTGTTGAGCCTGATCAATCTTCCAATCGCAATATGGATGCTTTTCACCTACTTCAAGGAAATCCCGAAGGATATTATCGAAGCGGGCAAAATGGACGGTGTTAACACCTGGGGAGAGATCAAAGAGATCCTAATTCCGCTGGCTTGGGGTGGCATCGCATCAACCGCACTTCTGGTCTTCATCTTTTGCTGGAACGAAGCTTACTGGACTGTCCGTCTCACTACCATCGACGCGGCAACACTATCCAAACTCATCGAAGGCAACCGTGCACCAGAGGGGCTCTTCTTTGGTCGTCTGTCGGCTGTATCAACAGCAGCGGTTGGACCTGTCGTCGTATTGGGATGGTTCTGTCAAAAACAATTGGTCCAAGGTTTGACCTTTGGCGCTGTGAAATAAGGAAATATCATGGGACGTATCGTATTAGACAAAGTTACCAAGAGCTTCGGCGAAACACAGGTCATTCCACCCTTGGATCTGACTATAGAAAACGGAGAGTTTACGGTGTTCGTTGGCCCCTCGGGTTGTGGTAAATCCACTCTACTGCGAATGATCGCGGGCCTTGAGGACCTCACTTCCGGCAACATCTTGATTGACGGAGAGGATGCAACGGAGGTTCCGCCCTCGAAGCGGGGTTTGGCTATGGTTTTCCAATCATACGCACTTTATCCGCATATGACCGTTCGCAAGAATATTGGTTTCCCGCTTCGAATGGAAAAAATGAGTCAGGCAGAAATCGACGAGCGGGTTGAGGCAGCCGCCAAGTCTCTAAATCTGGTGGACTATCTGGACCGTAAACCGGGGCAGCTATCGGGTGGTCAGCGCCAGCGCGTTGCTATTGGCCGTGCCATCGTTCGCGACCCGTCAGCTTTCCTTTTCGACGAGCCTTTGTCGAATCTCGATGCTGCGCTGCGTGTAGGCATGCGACTCGAGATCAGCGAGATGCACGAACGGATGCAAACCACGATGATCTACGTGACGCACGATCAGGTCGAAGCCATGACCATGGCCGACAGGATTGTGGTGTTGCAAGCCGGCGTGATCGAACAGGTCGGCACACCGTTGGAGCTTTATCACAAGCCCCAAAATGTGTTTGTGGCAGGATTTATTGGTTCGCCAAAGATGAACATCTTTTCTGGCCCGGAGGCAGAGAAGCATGGCGCGGCTACGATTGGTATTCGCCCCGAACACACTGATGTCAGCATGAGCGAAGGAACTTGGAAAGGTACTGTGGGCGTTGCCGAGCATCTCGGGTCTGATACGTTCATCCATGTGCACAACACAGGTCTTGCTGACATGATCACGGTTCGTATCTCCGGCGACATTTCGGTCAAACATGGCGATACAATCTATTTGACGCCACAGGCCGAGCAAATTCATAAGTTTGATGCGCAGGGGCTGCGGATCGAATGAAACGACTAAATGGTAAATCCGCATTAATTACGGGAGCCGCCCGAGGCATCGGGTTGGCATTCGCCGAGGCTTATGTGGCCGAAGGCGCGCGGGTTGCCATCGCCGATATAAACATTAAACGCGCCCGTGAAGCGGTTGAAAATATTGGCAACGCTGCGATAGCGATCGAACTGGACGTTACCAATCGGGACAGCATTGACCGCGCCGTTAGCGAAACCATTGATAACCTTGGCTCAATCGACATTCTGATAAATAACGCGGCCTTGTTTACCGCCGCGCCGATCACTGAAATAACCAAAGAAGACTATCGCCGAGCGTTTGACACCAATGTCTCGGGAACTCTGTTCACTATGCAAGCTGTCGCTGAACACATGATCGACCAGAATATCCGCGGCAAGATCATCAATATGGCTAGTCAGGCGGGCCGGCGTGGCGAAGCGCTGGTTGCGGTTTACTGCGCCACCAAGGCCGCGGTTATCAGTCTGACTCAATCAGCAGGTCTGAACCTGATCCAACACGGCATCAACGTAAACGCCATCGCCCCGGGCGTCGTCGATGGTGAGCATTGGGATGGCGTAGACGCATTCTTCGCCAAATACGAAGGCAAAGCGTTCGGTCAAAAGAAAAAAGAAGTTGGGGCAGCCGTACCATACGGGCGCATGGCGACACCTCAAGATCTCACTGGAATGGCAGTCTTTCTGGCCTCGGACGATGCTGGCTACATCGTCGCTCAGACCTACAACGTGGATGGTGGGAACTGGATGAGCTGATGAATGAACTAAAGCAGGAAAACAATTTGATGAAACTCAGCAATGAAACGCTGAATATGTTGCCCGAAGGTGTGACGGGGCCCCTTTATGATCGTTCTCGACTGTCACCTGGAATCGTGCATATCGGGCTTGGGAATTTCCACCGCGCCCATCAAGCGTGGTATCTGCACCGCCTCATGCAGCAAGGCAAAGCACTGGACTGGGCTATCATTGGCGCGGGTGTTCGCCCCTACGATGTTGAAATGCGCGACCGTCTTTTGGCGCAGGATTGCTTGACTACATTGATCGAACTCGATCCGTCAGGGAAATCAGCGGAAGTCGTCGGTTCCATGATCGACTACATCCCAATTGAGGAAGGCAATCAGGCCCTGATCCGGCAGATGGCTGATCAAGCGATACGTATTGTTTCGCTCACCGTAACGGAAGGCGGCTACTTTCTGGATCCGGCCACAAAACGCTTTGACCCAACACTCGATGATATTCAGCACGACGCGGCAAACCCCGAAACGCCACGTACAGCTTTTGGTGCGATCGTCGCAGCGCTTAAGGCTCGGCGTGACACTGGTATCGGCCCTTTCACCTGCCAAAGCTGCGACAACCTTCCAGGAAATGGCGCAATCCTGCGTGAGGTGGTGGTGTGCTTGGCGAAGCTATCTGATCCAGAACATTCAGGCTGGATCGAAGAAAACGTCAGTTTCCCGAACTCCATGGTCGATTGCATCGTTCCGGCAACCGGTACGCGCGAGTTGGAACTTGCACAGGAGATTGGCATCGACGACGCGGCACCGGTGACACATGAATACTTTCGCCAATGGGTAATCGAGGATGATTTCTGTGCTGGTCGCCCACCATTGGAAGAGGTTGGTGTCACGGTTTCTGACAAAGTACATGACTTCGAGGCGATGAAATTGCGCATCCTGAACGGCGGCCATCAGGTAATTGCGGGTCCAGCGGAGATCCTTGGTCTGACCACCATAGCCGAAACGATGCAGCACCCCTTAATCAAAGGGTTGTTTCGCAAGGTCGCCCTCGACGAAATGGCGCCACTTATCCACACTGTCCCTGGAATGACGACCGAGACCTATGTCGACCTTATCGAAGCTCGATTTTCCAATCCCGCAATCGTTGATACCGTTCGCCGTGTTGCGTTTGACGGTTCCAGTCGACACACTGGTGCTGTGCTCCCGATTATTCGCGATGCAATTGCCGCCGATACGCCGATTGAAGGGCTTGCCTTGTCGCAGGCGATCTGGGCACGGATGTGCGCAGGAACGCGCGAAGACGGCAGCGAAATCGCCCCCAATGATCCGGTCTGGGATGATCTGGTTGCAGCAGCCAAAGCGGCGAAAGACGATCCGCAAATCTGGCTGGAACAGCGGCACTTTTACGGTGAGATTGCCGATGACACCAGATTCCGCGATGCATTTACCCGATTGTTGATGGCGCTATACGCTGATGGAACGGAAGCCACACTTGCCGCCTATGTTAATGATTAACCCATGACAATTTCGGATTAAATCCTGCCATTCGCCCGGTACAATGATACTGTGCCGTCGAGTTACTACACCAAAGAAAGAGATATCCCGATGATCTTGTGCTGCGGAGAAGCGCTGATTGATATGATCCCGACGCCGACAACGGAAGGGCGGGACGGATTTGTGCCCCACACGGGTGGTGCAGTGTTCAATACCGCGATTGCGTTGGGACGCCTTGGCGTGCAGACCGGTTTGCTGAGCGGGATTTCTACAGACCTGTTCGGGCATCAGTTGCTGAACGATCTGGGCGCCAGCCATGTCGACACCTCGCATGTTGTGCATTCCAACCGTCCAACCACGCTGGCCTTTGTGCAATTGTCCGATGGCCACGCAACCTATTCCTTTTTTGATGAAAATTCAGCCGGCAGGATGCTTCAGTCCAGTGATGTTCCAAATTTGAGCCCCGAAGTCTCCGCCCTCTATTTTGGCGGGATCAGTCTGGCATGCGAGCCCGGGGCAGAGGTATATGCCGATATGGCTGTGCAAGAGCACAGCAAAAGCGCCATCATGCTTGACCCGAACATTCGCCCCGGTTTCATTCAGGACGTTGATAGGTATCGTGTCCGGCTTGATCGGATGATTGCCTGTGCAGACATCGTCAAAGTTTCGGACGAGGATTTGAACTGGATTTTCCCCGGCCCCGAGGCACTGGAAGAGAAAGTAGCCCTGCTCCGAGTCTCTGGACCATCCGTGGTGATTCTGACCCGTGGAGGAGACGGCGCATCCGCTTGGTTGTCGGATGGCGCTATGGTGAAAGTTCCGAGCAACAAAGTCTCTGTCGTCGATATCGTGGGTGCGGGCGACACGTTCAACGCAGGCGTTCTGGCGTATTTGTCAGAACGGGGTTTGCTGACCAAGACTGCCCTTGAGACAATTTCGCCGGATGCAGTTCAGGACGCTCTGTCCTACGGCGCTGCCGTCGCGGCAGTAACCGTCTCACGCGCCGGAGCTAATCCGCCCTGGCGGGAAGAGGTTGAACTGGCGCATTAGCATCCCACTTCTATTGGATGATGCTGACGGTCGTCTGGTCCCAAACCAAATCCCGCGAATGTCGGTCTTGCTGTACTGCGGCATTGCTGCGCCCTAGTAAAATTCCGGTTTGGGCTGGAAGCGGACTTTCGGTCAACCTAGTGGAATTTTACCAACTTTTTAGGTACGTCATAGCCTTTCTGAACCGCATCCCGCGCAGCCAGTCGCAGGTACCAAGCCTTTACATTTGGAAAATCATCAAGTGAGATCTTGTGCCACTCATAGCGCGATACCCAGGGCCAGCATGCCATGTCGGCAATGGAATACTCGTCACAGATATAATCCCGCCCCTCTAGTCGCTCGTTGAGCACGCGGTAAAGCCGGGTAATTTCGGTCGATAGACGCTCTTCGGCATATTCCGAGCTGCCGGGATTGAAGTGCAAATAGTGGTGTCCCTGCCCCGCCATCGGCCCAAGACCGCCCATTTGCCACATCAACCACTCAACGACACGAGCCTTCTGAAGCGGTTCGGAAGGAATAAAGCGGCCATGTTTTTCAGCAAGGTAGAGCATGATCGCTCCTGATTCAAAAAGTGCCAGCCCGGTTTCCTGCTCAACAATTGCGGGAATTCTGCCATTGGGGCTGATCTTCAGAAATTCCGGCGTCTTCTGCTCGCCAGCTCCGATGTTGACCGCGTGGACTTCATAATCCAAGGCCAGTTCTTCAAGAAGAATAGAGACTTTACGCCCATTGGGCGTTGTCCAGGTATAAAGGTCGATCATATTATTGGTTGTTCCCGTTCCGATATTGATTGCCATTCTAAGCGCTGTGACTCTAGTAAGCGACAGTCTAAATGATACTGGAATCGCCCAGTCATTCGGACCGAGGGGGCTTGCCTATTAATCGGGTGGAGCTCCCAATACTGACATTTTCCTGATCGTCAATCCGCAAGGTCTACTCGATAACCTGCTCGGGGAAAATGCACGCAGATATTTCCGACGTTTGGTTCTATTCGGCGAACAGAAATCAAATCACTGTCAGCGACCACAACCTCTCCTGCAACGGGTTGTTCGCCACCGTCAACATCTGGGCGAACGATCACACGCATTCCTGGCCTAAGACCTTGAGGATCACGGGCATCCATGACCTGTCGAGCAAAAGGTTCATTTTTTTGCGCCTCTATTATGGCGTCCTCTGGCGACATCTCGGTCACGGTGCCATGGCCGATATTGTTGACATTCTTTTCCCACCGTTCAAGGTGGGGAAACTCGGATAAGAATTCTGGGCCGTGATCCCACCGCCCTCGAAGAAACCAAACCAAATGATACATCTGAGCATCGATCGCAGCGGGCGCATGGCCGAGCAGGAACTCGCGATCATCCGACAATTGCTCGTTTAACCAGTTCAACGGTGCCCGAACTTGCGAAGCGAGGTGAGGTAAAGCCACATTCGCTGCCTCGAGTCCCGCCGCCCAATCCGGTCCGAGATAGAGGCGCCCGCGGTCTTCTGCGAAGTCTTTTGGCAGTTCATCACCAGCCGAGCCCAGTACAATCTTGACCGTCAGATCGAAAAGTGGTCCATCCGTCCACCGGCTTAAACACCACATCAGACCGGCGTCCGATGTCGGGAAGAATGTCGGTGACGGATAGCGTCGCTCCAATTCCCTGATAATACACTGTGAGTCACAGTAAATATCTGCGCCGATTTGCATGACAGGTGTTCGCCTGTAGCCCCCGGTCAGTTTCGTAAGCATCGGCTTTGGAGCCAGGCGTGGGATTTCAACAGAGCGCCACGACAATCCTTTGATGCCGAACGCAATCCGGACCTTCTCCGCAACAGGCGATTGGGGATAATTATGCAGAATGATTTCAGACGTGCCCTGGATCATGCGAGTACCTTTCTCTAGGATTAGGAAGTATTTCCAAGAATTCTTTGGTTGCTGGTCATTTGGCTCATTTAACGGTCTGCGCTAATCTCGGAATATCTTTCAAATCCTGTAATACATGTTGTGGTTTCCAGGGCAACCGGTCCATCGGTTTGTCCGAACGATTTACCCAAGCCGTATAAAATCCATAACCAGAGGCCGCGGCCGCATCCCAGCCGTTGGACGAAACGAACAACACTTCCTCGGACTTACAGCTGAAACGTTTTCCGACCAAATCGTAAACCGATTTATGCGGCTTAAATACACCGACATCCTGAACGCTCAGCACGTCATCGAGAAGCGTTTCGATACCAGCACTTTCCACAGCACCCGCGAGCATGTCAGGGGAGCCGTTTGAAAGAATCGCCGTCTGCATTCCGGCATTTTTCAACATTGTCAACATTTCCGGGACTTCGGGAAACGCCTGAAGCTCCCAATAAAGGGCAAGCAGGCGTTTCCGCAATTCTGCATCGGTGAAGCCTGCCGCCTCCAGCGCATAATCAAGGCCATTCTGTGTGACCTCCCAAAAATCTGTATGCGCCTCGGCAACCGCCCGCAGCCAGGTATATTGGAGCTGCTTTGTGCGCCAATCCTGCGCAATCTGCGGCCATTTTTCGGCAAAATCCTCGCGCCCCGGTTCTGCAGCGACAATCCTCGCGGCGGCTGCAACATCAAACAAGGTTCCGTAAGCATCGAAAATGCAGGTGGTTATGGGCAAGGGTATTCTCTCCTTCTTTTTGAAAATTCACACGGGAAAACACTAAGTGAATTTCCTACTGGCTATCTTTGGGTTTCATCGATCGGGCTACGACCTAGGCCTCGCCGGTATACTCACCTCGCGCCGGATAGTTGCTTTTGATTGCAAAATCGATTGCGTTAACCAGTTCCGTGAAATGTGGTCTAACGAAGGGCATTGTTTGAACTGAACCGTAGTAAAGATTTTGTTCGGGTGTCACCATAAACAGACCAGGCTCTGCAAAGAGTGCGGGTTCTTCGATCCCGATTGAAGTCTTGCCACGAGAGGTCGAGATGTAGAGGCCCCATTCCCGCGCTGTGGCAAGCGGCAGATCATACGCAATTCGCAGAGTTCCTGCACCAATCTTGTCCGCCATTGCCCGGGCCCGTTCTTCACCGTCAGAACTGATCGCGATGGTTGCGACGCCGCGCTCTGCAAAATCAGCCACAAGTTTCTGGAACTCCGTGAGATAAGTGGCGCAAACTGGGCAGTGAAGCCCGCGATAAAAACAGATGACTGTTCCGCGCTCGGATATATCTGATGATAGGTTGAATTCTCCATGATCGAGTGTCGGCAGGGTTAGATCTGGTGTTTTCTGGCGGGGAATAAGCATTTGCGCTCCTTTCAAGGCTCCTGTTGCGTTAGACAATATAGAAGTTATAATATGAAAAACCCGAATTAACCGACCAAAAACCCGATATGCCCCGAATTGACAGACTAACGACGCTAATTAGCCACTTTAAATTGAGTGTACGACCAGCACCCTTGAGCGAGGCAACACTAGTGATAGTGGCGGCGGAAGATGGCACCCCGCGAAAGGTAACTCTCCGTGCAACCGCAGAAGGGGGCGATATTGCGCCAAACCACGTTTTGTTCGCAGCAGAGGTCGATTGGGGCGGGATGTCCAATCCTCTTAGGGCGGTCTTATCCACCACGTCCGAATTTGACTTGTCCAACGATGCAGAAAGTATGGAGCTTATCACTCTGATGCAATCGGAACTGGCTGCACAACGCTGTGGTGCAGATCCGGTAATTAGCCGACTAGGCGAGGTACTGATCGTTCGGATGCTGCGCTCCCAAATCGAGGCGGGGTCTACCCAACCAGGTCTTTTGGCAGGATTGTCCGACCCGCGGTTCAGCCGTGCCATCGTGGCCATCCACGATCACCCAGGACGAAACTGGCGCAACGAGGATCTAGCACAGATCGCCGGCTTTTCTCTCAGTCGTTTTGCGGAGGTGTTTTTGGAATTGGTGGGGGAACCTCCCGCAGCCTATCTGCGTCGTTGGCGACTTACACTAGCACGGCGGGATGTAGAGAAGGGCGATCGTATTGATGCCATTGCGCGCAGGTATGGTTACGCTTCCTCCGAGGGATTTGCGCGGGCATTTAAAAAGCATTTCGGAGAAAACCCGATCGCGTTACGGCCCAGAGCAGTAACCTAGATCATGATAGTCGGAACTACCGAAGCAATCCACTTTTGAGTTCGAAGTCGACCTCTGTGAGCACGAACTACAGACTTTTGCATAAACGACGGCTTCGTCTCGCTCTGCCGACCTTGGCATCTGGAAATGCCGCATAGTCCACAAATGACCACTATGGTGACCCGCAGTGCAGCACAGCCAGTCATGATCGAAAGGCAGCTTTGTCCGAAAGCAGACATTTGGTCACCGCCCGGTCACCGCAACCAAATTAAACTAAAATCCACAATATTCCACCAAACTTGATCTTTCAAACTTTCAAAGATATTCAAGCCCAACCTTCATTTACCTCCAATTAAGTTCATTTAACGTCAGTTTCCTTCACTCACCTAACAAATGGATTTCGCCCATGGCATGCAAGAGGTCGGGGGTTCGATTCCCCCTGGCTCCACCAATTCCCTTGATATGTTTCGGTATGTTATGAAGTGGGTTGCGCGGTGTCCGTCATCAGAATAATTGGAACTGATAGAGTTTGAGTTGATTGCGATGCTATCTCATCAGTTTAATTATACTAGGCAGCGACGTTGCTGTGTTGCAAGCGTCGTCTTTACATAGTCTCCCGTTTGATCCTTTCGCTTTGATTTAGAATAGCTTGCCCATGCCCAAAGTAGACATCGGCTGGTG
>DFBM01000051.1 GCA_002366645.1 Rhodobacterales bacterium UBA3080
GCATAAAGGCTGATCGTACCGGTCGGGGCGATTGACGTTAACAATGCGTTGCGGATACCGTGCTTGCTGACAGCCTTGCGAACGTCGGCGTCCATTGTCTGCATGGTTTCACCGGCCAGATAAGCCTCGGCGTCAAACAGCGGGAACGCACCTTTTTCCTCGGCCAAATGTGCCGACGCCAGATAGGCCGCGCGCGCGATACGTTGCAGCCAGCTCTCCGTTTTCCGCGCGGCTTCCTCCGAGCCATAGCGCAAGCCTAGCATCAGAAGCGCGTCGGCCAAGCCTGTCACGCCCAGCCCGATCCGCCGTTTCGCAATCGCCTCGGCTTCCTGTTCCGGCAAGGGGAAACGGCTCGCGTCAACGACGTTGTCCATCATCCGCACCGCCGTTGCGACCAGATCACCAAGCGCTGCTTCGTCGATTTCCGCGCTATCCTCGAACGGATTTTCCACCAGCCGCGCCAGATTGATCGAGCCCAGCAAGCACGCCCCATAAGGCGGCAGTGGTTGTTCGCCGCACGGGTTGGTTGCCGCGATGTCTTCGCAATAATTCAGATTGTTCTTTTGGTTGATCCGGTCGATGAAAATCACCCCCGGCTCGGCAAAATCATAGGTCGAGCGCATGATTTTGTTCCACAGGTCTTTCGCTTGAACCGTGTGATAAATCTTGCCGTCGAACACCAGATCCCAGGGCCCGTCCGCCTTCACCGCTTCCATAAACGGGTCCGTTACCAGCACCGACAGGTTAAACATCCGCAGTCGGGCTGCATCCTGTTTGGCGGTAATGAAATCCTCGATATCGGGGTGGTCGCAACGCATCGTCGCCATCATCGCACCGCGGCGCGAGCCTGCCGACATGATCGTCCGGCACATCGAATCCCAGACATCCATAAACGACAACGGACCCGAGGCGTCCGCCCCCACACCCACAACGCTCGCCCCTTTGGGCCGCAAGGTCGAGAAGTCGTAGCCGATTCCGCCACCTTGTTGCATGGTCAGCGCGGCTTCTTTCAGGCTATCGAATATTCCGCTCATCGTGTCGGGAATGGTGCCCATGACGAAGCAATTGAACAGGGTGACCGAACGCTCGGTGCCCGCACCTGCCAGAATCCGGCCGGCGGGAAGGAACTTAAACCCTTCCAGGGCTTCGTAAAACGTCTGCTCCCACGCCTCGGAGTCGGTTTCCACCGATGCCAAAGATCGCGCCACACGCCGCCAGCTATCTTCTACCGTTTCATCAATCGGCGCGCCCTCGGGTGTCTTGAACCGGTATTTCATGTCCCAAATTGACTGGGAAATAGGGGCGGCGAATGCGGTCATGGGCGAAACCTCCGGATAAAATGGCAGGTGCTCAAACTACGTTGCGAAGCGGCAGCGCGTCAACCACCAACCCGCTCGAATCCGGGTGACAATATGGCCCCCTCTGATATGTTAACCAAATCGCGGGAGGGTCTGATGAGCGGCGAATTAAATCTGGTGAAACTCTGCGTTGGCGTCGAAAAAGTCAGCGACCTCGCGCGTTGGCAGACCATCCGGGCAGAAGAATCGCTGGCGAGCGGCAAGGAATACACACCCTTTCACGTCACCCGAATGTGGCCACGCCGCCAAGACGAATTACTGGACGGCGGGTCGTTATACTGGGTTTTCAAAGGGCTGGTGTTAGCGCGCCAACGGATCATCCGGCTGGACGAAGTCCTGGGCGACGACGGCATCCGCCGTTGTGGCATCATACTCGACAAAGATCTGGTTCTAACCGAGGCGCACCGCCGCCGCCCGTTTCAGGGCTGGCGATATCTGACAGGAGCCGACGCCCCGAAAGACGTCGGTCCCTATGTCGAGGGGCAAGAAGAACTGCCCGGTGCGCTGCAAGCCGAACTCGCAGCGCTCGGGGTGCTTTAACCCAGCGTTGCGGCTGCGCGACCGATCTTTGCACCCGCTTCACCACCTAGGCGCACCAGCGTTTCGTCGTCGCCAAGCGAAGCAAAGGTCATCATCTTGTTCGGGTCGATAAAGCGCACGAGGCATTCGCCGTCGCCGGACTTTTCGACCGTCACGTTGCAAGGCAGCATCATGCCAACGTCTGGACGGGCGGAAAGCGCCTGATGTGCCAGAACAGGATTACATGCGCCTAGAATCACATAGGGGCGAAAATCCACGTCGATTTTGGTTTTAAGAACCTTGTCGACGTCGATACGGGTCAAAATCCCGAACCCCTCGACTTTAAGCGCCTCCGTGACCGCATCGATCACCTCGTCTGTAGTGCCTTTAACGGTAACGTCTATGCTGAAACTATCTGCCATTTTCTAACTCCTCCGGTTTTCGTTAACCCGAAAGTAATACTGAATCCTGTATGTGCAATGGAAGATAGTGAGGGTGTGACAAGTAACGCCACATTTTGAACAGATTCATGACGTATTCACGTTGATGTTCAGTATTTGGTCGGACAGTTGGATCCCACAGCTTCTAATTTGGGAGTAGTATGTTGAAGCTAAAGATTTTTATCGTCGATTTTGTGCGGGACGAAACCGGTGCTGTCACAATTGATTTTGTGTTGTTGACCGGCGCGATCGTTGGACTCGGCCTGGCTGTTGTGACGATGATCATACCAAGCCTTAATCCCGTTGCTTCTGGGGTTGAGCCAGTTTTGTTAGCCGCACCGACTGCGGGCTCAAGCAAAATTGTTCCGGATTGAGTTTGTGTTAAGGTTCGGATGTTCCGAATTGTCATTTTAGGGTTTCGCAAGATTTGCTAGAATGACATTATTTGTAGTGTAAAGCGCCCGTTGTCGGGCGTAGTAAAAGGTGAAATATTATGTTTTTAGAAACACTTAAGCGGTTTGCCCGTGCCGAATCGGGTGCAATCACATCAGACTTCGTAATGCTGACAGGAGCCATTGCCGGCTTGGGTATGGGGGTCGCATTACTTATAACTCCGGGTATCCGTCCCGCTCTTTCAGGCGTCGATCCGGCAATGGAGGCTTCAACTAAAACCGGTAGCCTCATTGTTGAGCGTGTTCAAACGGACTGATAAATCGTCAGCGTAAATTCGATTTCGATTGAGTTTGCGCTGTATTTCCGAAGATTTATGGGAAGTGCTACCAGCGCCCCGATTTGAACGGGGGGCTCTTGATCCACAAGGGAGAAGTACGTTTGTCAGGCCATTGAAGGAAAATAGGCGAAATTGAAGCTAAATGGCGGGAAAGAGCGGTTTGGAAAATTGGGTTTTCTGAAACGGAATAGTAGAATTTGGTCGAGTTTCGTGAAATCATATTAATCTTGGTGCAGGTGACAAAGTGGTGACAAAAAGGCTGCTTCCGGCCCGTTGTGGACCTTGATGACGCAACTCAATATTGCAATGCAGTACCCTGATAGCTGACATTCGCAATTCACAGAACGTATTTCGAGATCGAGGGTAGGTATCTGGATCCAGTGATCTTG
>DFBM01000159.1 GCA_002366645.1 Rhodobacterales bacterium UBA3080
TGGCCGGGCCAGTTTTCAACTTCGGTTGTTATGGTTAATTGCCCACCGGGTTGGATGCCTTGCACGAGGATAGGTTCGAGCATCGCGCGCGAGCCGTAAACGCCGGCAGTATATCCGGCAGGACCGGAGCCAACGATAAGTAGGCGGGTGTGACGTGAATCGGTCATGGTAATAGCCTTTTGATTTGAGTTGAACGGTATATAGGTCTTGAGGGCTCGACTGTGAAGGTGTTGTTGGATGCGAGATATTGTTGCAGGTTGACGAAATAATATTGCGCCCAGAGGCGGTCGTGCATAATAAGGCGATAAATTTAGCAGGAAGCAAAATAATGCCAGGCAGCAAACTCGATCCGATTGATCGGAAAATTCTAGCAGAGCTACAGGCCGACGGCCGTATGACGAATGTGGAGCTGTCGAATCGTGTCGGGATATCGGCACCACCCTGTTTGCGCCGTGTTCGTTCGCTGGAAGATGCCGGGTATATTCAAGGTTACCACGCCGACGTGAACGCCCGTGAACTGGGGTTTGAGGTGCAGGTTTTTGCGATGGTTGGCTTGCATTCGCAGGCTGAATCCGATCTGTCCGAATTCGAAAGCAAAGCGCGTGAGTGGCCGTTTGTGCGCGAATGCCACATGTTGAACGGCGAGATCGACTTTATTCTGAAATGCGTTGCGCCCGATCTATCGACGTTTCAACGGTTTCTAACCGAAGAATTGACGTCGGCCGAGAATGTGGCGAGCGTGAAAACGTCGTTGGTGATCCGCTGTGCGAAGGATGAACCCGGCGTACCGTTCGAAATTATCGAAGAACGTGCGATCGACCAGACTTAAAGTCTGATCACCGAAATCAATCGACCATAGTCCGGTTCGCCTGCATGTGTTGCGCGGCGATAGGAATAGAACTTCCGTGGTTCCGAATAGGTGCACTTTCCGACCCACGATGCCGAGTCGATTCCTGCGGTTCGTAGGCGGTGAAGCACGAAGGACGGAAGGTCGAACAACATTCGGTCGCCTTCGCCGTTTATAAAAAACCGTGTGTAGTCCGGGTTTTCGTCCATGAAGGTTTCGAAAAATTCCGGACCGACTTCATAAGACGCTTGGCTAATGCATGGACCAACCGCCGCGCGAATGTTTTCGCGTTTGGCGCCTAGGCGGATCATGGCATCGATGGTGTTTTCCGTGACGCCGGTCAAGGCACCTTTCCATCCCGCGTGTGCCGCGCCAACGACGCGAGCGGTCGGGTCTGAAAACAGAACCGGTGCGCAATCAGCGGTCAGGATTCCCAAGCCGATTGCCGGATTTTTGGTGACCATCGCGTCAGCTTTGGGGCGATCACCGGGCCAGCTCGGCTCGGTAACTTCGACGACGTCGGCGGAATGGACTTGGTGCAACGACAACAATGCGTCCGCCGACAGACCAGCAGCTTGCGCCACGCGAGCGCGGTTTACGTCCACCGATTTTGGATCGTCCAATGATCCTGTGCCACAGTTCAGTCCTGCGTATACACCGTCAGACACCCCGAACTCGCGGGTAAAGAATCCGTGGCGCGCGGGGTGTAGAGCAGGGTCAGTCAGGAAGTTCAGCATTATCTTCAAATCCAGGGGCGTGCGGGGCGTCTTTGTTAACGACCGCCATAACTTTGAACAGGGTACCCATTTCGTCAGGGTGCGTCAGGCGATGATGGGCCGAGGCGATCTCCTCAACGATTTTTTCGTCAGCGTTGCCAGCCAAGGCTTGCGCGCGCTGGTTGATGCCGACGCGTTCGAGGAAGGTGCCTTGTGGTGCGAGACCTTCTGTGCGCGCCGCGCCTGCCGCACGCGCGAGGGCTGCGAAGTTTACATGTGCGGTAACGTCCGCCTCGCCGTGGGCGTGGTTTAGTTCGTCGACGGAATCATGGTTTTGAACGGCCTGCACGGTATCGCCCGCGCCGTCCCAGTCGCCGTAATCAATGATCAAAGCTACGCCGCCATGCTTGGCAATGTGATCGCCAATGGTTGCCGCAATATTTTCGCCAGCATAGGAAACTTCGGCAAACAGATTTTCGGGCAAACCGGTAAAAAATTCGTCCAGATCTGTGTTCGGGGTCGGGCGACCGTAGGTGTATGCCAATCCATCAGCACCAACCTCGATCAACCGCTCCTGCCAGCCAGCATCGGTCGGGCGGAATTGGTGCACGGGCAGGGCGTCGAAAAATTCGTTCGCGACGAGGAATATCGGTAGGTCCGGCAATTCATCGACCGAATTCGCCCAGTTCGGCGTGGCTTCCATGATTAGCGTAGCTGCCTGTTTGCGACGCATTGCGGGACTGGTTTCTACTAACCAAACTTCGGCAGCTTCCAGAAAAGAGGGGAGCGCCTCTGCGGTGCGTAGGATGTCGGCCATTAGTGTGCCACGGCCCGGTCCCAGTTCCACCAATGCAAACTTCTCTGGGCGACCCTGATCAGCCCAAGTCTGCATAAGCCAAAGCGCGACCATTTCGCCGAACATCTGGCTGACTTCCGGAGCGGTTACAAAATCTCCGTCCGGTCCAAAGGGATCGCGGTTGGTGTAATATCCATGCTCCGGATGCGTCAAACAATTGTGCATGTAATCGGCAACACTGATCGGGCCGGACTCGGCAATGCGGGATTTCAGGATTTCTGTAAGTTCGGTCATGCGCGTCTACGGCTCCAGATTATAAGTGCTAGACCGATGAAAACCATCGGCAGCGAAAGGATTTGGCCTTGGGTCAGGCCAGTGCTGCCGAACTGAATGACATATCCGAGCGGATTATCCAACGAGACAAATTGCGCGTCTGCTTGACGGAAGTATTCCACGAAGGTTCGCGCTGCGCCGTAACCAAGGAAGAACACGCCGGTGATCAGGCCGGGGAAGTGTAATGCTTTACGTCTAGTGATTAGCCAGAATATCACGAAGCCCAGAACGAGGCCTTCGAGTCCGGCCTCATAAAGCTGGCTTGGATGGCGGGTGCAGGCCAGTAGCCAGTAATCAGGGCAGTTCAAAGCGGCGGGGTCGGGGAATTCAACTGCCCAAGGAACGGTTGTCGGGCGGCCCCAAAGCTCTGGGCGAATGAAATTGGCGATACGGCCAAGGAATAGTCCAACCGGTGAGGCCACGGCGATAGCGTCGGCAACGGACCATAGCGGCAACTTATGGCGCCATGCATATACGGCTGTTGCAACAATAACGCCGATGAAGCCACCGTGGAACGACATCCCGCCCTGCCAGACCTTCAGAATTTCCATCGGATGCTGGAAGTAATAGTCCGATTGGTAGAACAGGATGAAGCCAAGGCGACCACCAAGAACCACACCCAGTATCAACCAGGTCAACAGATCCTCGGCCTTTTCAGCGGCCATCGGCGCGCCTGATTTCCAAAGAGTCTCGCGCCGCATCAAGCGAACGAGAATTCGCCAGCCAATTAACAATCCGGCGATATAAGCAAGCGCATACCAGCGCAGGGCGACATTGAAGCCGAAAATATCGATTGCGAATATCTCGGGATCGATGTTCGGGAATGGTAGTACAAATGGCATTGTGGTCTCCGTTTGCGCGGAGAATCCCGATGAGGGAGGGTAAAGTCAAGGCAATGCTTGGCAAAACCTTTGTGAACGCCCATATAGAAGACATCGGAAAACCAAGGAGATCACCATGCAGAGCCGCAACCGTATTTTTGACGACATGTCCCAGCTAATGACAAACGCTATGGGCGTGGCGCAAGGCGCAAAGGACGAAGCGGAAACAGCAATGAAGTCGATGATTGATCGCTGGTTGGCGGATCGGGACTTTGTTTCGCGTGAAGAATTCGACGCGGTGAAGGCGATGGCGCAGAAAGCCCGCGAAGAAAACGAAGCCTTGTTGGCGCGAATCGAGGCTTTGGAAATCAAGCCAAAGCCCAAACGCGCGCCTGCTAAAAAGTAAGTCCACTGAAATTTGGATTCCCGACCGCCTGGATAGACATGTCCGGGCGGTTTTGTTGTGGATAACTGAAATATAGTCCTTTACTCAGCCCCTGTTTGCAGACACCATATATCGTATGGCGCTTAGTTGTAGCTACGACCACTGGTGCACTCTTCGAGTGGTTGAGAGAGTGGCACTCCAAGCGCAATGCGGAGGGTAGAGAATGGACGCGACCGAATTTACAACTGATGATTTCCATCCGATCGATATTGTAGAGCATCTTGCCGAGCATCACGAATGGGACTTCGACCGAATCGCGGACGATCAAATCGCGATGATTATTGATGGTGCATGGGCGAATTATGCGCTCTCGCTGGCATGGCATCCGCACGACGAAACCCTGCGTATGATTTGCACGTTCGACATGGACCCACCGGCTGACCGTTTGCCGATGCTCTATGAAACGTTGAATGCGACGAACGACAAGAACTGGTCAGGCGCGTTTTCGCTTTGGCGCGAGCAAAAGATGATGGTTTATCGTTATGGCTTGAACCTTGCGGGCGGGGCGACCGCATCGTTGTTACAGATCGAAGATATCGTCGCTTCCGCAGTAGTCGCTTGTGAGCGTTTTTATCCGGCATTCCAGCTTGTATGCTGGGGTGATTGCGAACCTGCCGAGGCAATGACTGTGGCGATGGAAGAGGCCTACGGTCGGGCCTGACCTTATAAAAATTCAGGAGGAACTATGTCACTAGAATCCATCAATGAACGTGGTCTGGTTTTATTGGGCTGTGGGAAAATGGGGACCGCGATGCTGGAAGGCTGGCTGGTAAACGGGGTTTTGCCCGCATCGGTGACGATCCTTGACCCTTTTCCGTCCGACCGCTTGAAGGCGCTAGAGGCCGACGGTTTGCGTGTGAATGTTCCACTACCGGCATCGCCGGCGATTTGCATCCTTGCGGTAAAGCCGCAAATGATGGGCGAAGCGTTGCCGCAGATTGCGGCGCTCGGGAATTCGGAAACGGTGTTTTTGTCGATCGCGGCGGGGACGCCGATTGCGACTTTCGAGGAAATTCTAGGCGATAAAACACCAATTATTCGCGCAATGCCCAATACACCGGCAGCGGTTGGTCGCGGGATTACCGCGTTGATTGGCAATTCTTTGGTAGATGGCAATGCTATGCAGATGGCCGAAGATTTGCTGCGGGCCGTCGGGCAAACCGTTCGGCTGGAAAACGAAAATCAGATGGATGCAGTTACGGCGGTGTCCGGCTCGGGGCCTGCCTATGTGTTTCACCTCATCGAAACCCTTGCGGCGGCTGGTGTCGCCCAAGGGTTGCCAGCCGATCTTGCGATGCAATTGGCAAAGGCGACGGTCGGCGGTGCAGGGGAGCTGGCGGAAAAGGCTAGTGAAGACCCGACACAATTGCGGATAAACGTGACTAGCCCGGGTGGAACTACAGCTGCGGCGTTGGGCGTACTGATGGATGAGGCGCGCGGATTTCCGGCCTTATTGCGCGAAGCTGTTGCGGCTGCGGCTGATCGGAGCCGCGAACTACGAGGGTAATTGCTGCATCGCACAATGCATCTCTTGACTTTTATTGTGCAGTGCACCATATGTGGGTTAGAGATATTCACAAACTAAAAGGAGAACCGATATGTTTGACCCAAAAACCTTCCCGTTCGATGTAGAACAGCTAACAGCGTTCTTCAAATCCAACGACTTCACAAAGGCTTTTGCTGCACCAAAAATGCCAGAAATCGATGCGGATGCCATCTTGGCAGCGCAGAAGAAAAACATGGAAACTTTGGTTGCCGCGAATAAGGCTGCTGCTGCCGGTTATCAGGATTTGTTCGCGAAACAGGTTGAGGTGTTCGAAGCAACACTCGCTGAAGCGCAAAAACAGATCGCCGATTTCGATCCGACAAAGCTGGATGCGGAATCCGCAACTGCTCAGGGCGAAGTAGCGAAAGTAGCGTTTGAAAAAGCTTTGGCAAATATGACAGCTTTGGCTGAAGGCGCGCAAAAAGCGAATGCCGACGCTTACGAAGTTGTTTCGGCACGCATTCAGGACTCGGTAGCCGAGCTTCAGGACATGGCGAAGAAATTCACCGTCTAAATTAAATTGCCTCCCGGCAGTTAAACCGCTTGCCCTTCACGGGCAGGCGGTTTTTTATTGCCTAAACGGAGGGACATATGGCCGACCTAGATTTTGATACATTCTTGAAAACCGATATCCGCGTGGGTCGCGTGACGCGTGCCGAACCCTATCCCGAGGCGCGAAAGCCCGCGATTAAGCTTTGGGTGGACTTCGGGGCCGAGATTGGCGAGAAGAAAACCTCTGCACAAATCACCATTCACTATGCGCCCGATGAACTTGTCGGCCGTTTGGTGATGGGCGTGGTAAATTTTCCGCCGAGGCAGATCGGGAAATTTATGTCCGAATTTCTAGTGTTGGGCGTGCCGGATGCTGACGGTGGTATCGTATTGTTGCGGCCCGATCAGGATGTCCCGCTTGGCGGGCGGATGCACTGACTAATCGCCGACGGCCTCGCGCCAGTGCCGGCGGCACAGACTAACGTAGGCTTCATTCCCGCCGATCTGGACTTGTTCTCCGGCTGTTAACGTATTGCCAGTCTCGTCCTGTCGAACCACCATCGTCGCTTTCTTCCCGCAGTGGCAGATCGTGCGAATTTCGCGCATCTCGTCTGCTAGCGCCAATAGTGCCGCGGAGCCCGGGAATAACTTCCCCAGAAAATCAACGCGAAGCCCGTAGGCCATTACCGGTATCTTCAGGTCGTCTACCACCCTCGCCAATTGCCAAACCTGCGCTTCGCTTAGAAACTGGGCTTCGTCGATCAGGATGCAAACGAAGTCTTCTATGGCTTGCTGCGCCTTGACCATCGCAAACAGATCGCTGTCTACCTCGAACATGTCGGCGTCGGCACCAATACCGATCCGGCTGCCAATTCTGCCTTGTCCAACACGGTCATCTAGACGGGCGGTTAGAAGATAGGTCTCCATCCCGCGTTCGCGATAGTTATGCGCCGCTTGCAGCAGGATCGTGCTTTTTCCGGCATTCATGGTGGAGTAGTTAAAGTATAGCTTGGCCATCGATCAACAAACCCGTTTTAGCAACACAGATCCCACTGAATACCCTGCACCAAACGAGCAAATCAACCCGAGTTCGCCGTTTTCAATATCGTCCGAGTATTGAGCGAATGCGATGATAGACCCAGCCGAAGAAGTGTTTGCGTAATCCTGCAAAATATTCGGCTGTTCACCCGGTTCCGGCACCCGCCCCAGAACTTTACGGCCAATGAAATCATTCATGGCTTTGTTCGCCTGATGTAGCCACAGGCGTTTCAACTGGTCCGGGCTGGCACCTTCGGCTTCGAGATGGCTAAGGATGTGTTTTGACACGATCGGAAGCACTTCTTTGAAAACTTTTCGCCCGTTTTGCATGAATTGCATATCGCGCCGGTCGGACACGCCATCTGGGCGGGATCGACGAAGGAAGCCGTTGTTGTTTCGGATGTTGTTCGAAAATTGTGTCAGGCATTTGGTCGAGATCACTTCGAAATGCAGGGCGGTCACATCTTCTTTCCGTTCGATCAGTGTTGCCGTGCAAACATCGCCAAAGATGAAATGGCAATCGCGGTCACGCCATTCCAGATGGCCCGAACAGATTTCGGGATTTACCACCAGAATAGCGCGTGCTGAACCCGAGCGGATCATATCGCTGGCCGCCTGAATGCCAAAGGTGGCCGACGAGCAGGCGACGTTCATGTCAAAACCGAAACCGTTGATGCCTAGCAGGTCTTGCACCTCGATCGCGATCGCCGGATAGGCGCGCTCCAGATTGGACGCCGCAACAATCACCGCATCCACGTCGGCGGCCCTCTTTCCGGCCTTGGCCAACGCCTTATTGCAGGCATCAACAGCCATTTCCGCCATTACGCCCGGCTCATCGTCCGAACGTTGGCGCAACAGTGGGTGCATGACTTCGGGGTCAAGGATGCCGGTTTTATCAAGTACATGGCGTTGATGTATGCCGCTTGCTGCTACGATGAACTCGCTACTGGAATGCGCCATCTCGGCGATCTCGCCGGCAGCTATTTCGGCGGCGTGTTCGGCGTTAAAATTGTCTGCATAGGCGTTGAATGTCGCCACAAGCTCATCGTTGGTAATAATCTCGGATGGTGTAAAAACGCCGGTTCCTGAAATGACGGGTTGGTGCATTATCGGCTCCTGAATAATTTGGCGAGAGTGAAGATTCTCATCTGAATTTGGTCAAGTATTAACAGCGCCAAACGGATTTGCGTTGATCACTTATAAAAAATATTGCCGCCAAATGTGCCTAGTCGTGTCAACGTTCCAAACCACCCCGGGGCCATGGACGCGGCGTGGAAAAACAAGGCGCCGTTTGTTATGTCTTTGTTGCTATTGTTCAGGAGATCTGAAGCCGTTTCGCGCGCGTTAGCTAACGCTTGTTGGTCATTGTAAGCCAACGTACCCGCGCAGCGATAAGAGAACTGGCAGGAACCGTTATAGCGTTGGTCTACAACCCCGCAAACCGACGATGGAAATTCGGAGTGGGCGGCGCGGTTCAAAATGACCTCGCCAACGGCACGTCGACCAACTTCGCCGGTACCACGGGCCTCGAAATAAATCGCCTCGGCCAAACAAACCTGCGCACTTGTATTTTTTGTACTCACGTTTTCCTTGGGTGCGCAGGCGACAAGTAGCGCGAGCGCGGGCATAATCACGAGTATCTTAAGCAAATGCATTGGGCGGTCCTGTTTCAAACGATCACCAGACTATACATTAACCTTCAAGAGAAGGGAATGCAGCTGCCCTAACGGCAGTAGTTGCATGAACCAGTCGACGCAGTTTTCCAACGCTCCTTGACGGCTTGGTTTAAGCTGAAAATTAAGGCATTCCGACAAAACACGCTCTGACATCGAAGTCAAAGTGGTGTTGGTTTGTAGGTATTCCAAATCCGTGCGACCCCAGCCGACATATAGTGTGGCAAGCGTGTCATCCAGACCGCAATCGACCCAGGTGATATTACCGCTGTTGCCAATGCTATTATGGGCGGCCGTTTCCTTCATCTTGCAACGAGAACAAATGCCCGTGCCTGCCTAGCGCCTCTTCCGCGTCGGTGTTCTTTTGTCATTCATGGTGTGTAAATCAACCGCCGCAAACATCGCGCGGCGGTTTCCTTTAGGCATAAGGGTGTCATAAAGCCGTTCAGGATGCCACGTTATCAGCACATTTCCGATATCGAAAATGACAACCTAGAGGCTTGGTAGGCTAGGCAAAGACCAACCTATTCAACGTAGCGAAGCGTGTATTTAAGGTCGAGCGAAGGATCTTGTGGATTAGGGCAACTTACGAATTCATGCTTGGTCGTAAGTTTCACATCACCACCGTTGTATATATTGGTACCGGTATGCACGATCGGATCGCCCGACGACGAGCGTGACGCCAATGAAACATCTCCGGCAACCACCATTTCGAGGTCGTATGATTCCCATTTGGCGGCGAAACCTGCGCCACCTTGGCTGATCAGGATAACGTCGCCACCCGGTGCACAGCTTTTTGCCGCATTTCCGAATGACACACCAGAACTTCCGTTTATCGAATTGGCATTGGTGCTCGTCGTAGCGATAATCGCATCCTGATAGGTAACCGTGTCATCGAAATTGAGCACACAATCGGAAATTATAACAACGTTGGAAACGGTTGTGTGTGCAGCGGCATTACCCATCTCCACACTCGTTTTGTTCCTGTCGTTACCTCTTAGCGCGTCGCGAACCCCAGGAATGGCGTCATTGCTGCAGCTGACGGTATAGATCGTGTTGGCAACCAGCGTTGTGACATCAAAATCCTTCTGGTCAACGAAAGTGGTATTAACGACGACCCCGTCTGGAATAACGTCGGTCGATATTACGTCTCTACTTCCGATTTGCAGGGCTCCGATATATCCGGCAATGCTTTCCGGTGTCGCTTTGGTATTCGGCCTGTTGTAGTATCGAAACGCCCTTACGATGCCGGGGTTGGTATCATCATCTGTACATCTATCTACATCCGGATCGCAGGTACCGGATGTCGACATACTTGCAATGGTCTCGTCGTTCCATTCATTGCTTTGCGACATTTTCAACCCGCCTTGGCCGTGCACACAAAAATTGCCCCAGAACTTCTGTGTTGTCGACATTTCGACAACTCCGGCTGAAATTATGCCATCCGTTTCACACATAGACACAAATTTTTCAACTGTAGCGGACGCAGCAACCGTGAAAGCGTCAAAGCCGACAAACCGCAAGAAGAAGGTGCCGACACTGGAGCTCGCGATGCCGTCCTGACGCGTAATTGCGCGAACAGCGTTCGGAATGTCGGTGTCTCCGACCTCCAATTCCGTGAAAATTTTCGTATCCCCGTCCCAGAACCCGACTATGATGTCACTGTTTACGAGCACATCGCCATACCGGCTCTGGTTCATGTTTATCGTCGCGAGCTTGTTGGCTTCGATGGCGACGGCTGCTTGGATGCCCTCGTTATTTACAGATCCCAATACCAAACCACCCGCATGGGCGGATACGTCGGCGGTGGATTGCAGGAATTGCTTAACTTTCCAGGCGTTCGTGACGTCGATCGACAGGCCCGCAATCGAGAAGCACAGGATTAGCCAGCCGATAGACCACGCCGTCGCAATACCGTCTTCGTTGCGGATAAACCGCTTGGTCTTTTCAATAATTTTGTGCATTTTGGTATCCCCAATGCGTATTTTATTCAGGTTCAAGTCGATGTGTTACCGAAGCGACAAGGTCACCCGTGCCACCGATGGTAATCACTTTTCCGCCAACTTTAAAAATACCAAATACACCGACGTTGCTCATCGGAACACTAATATCAACGCGCACCCATCGATACGTTTCGTCAACGGTTATATTTACATCCGGAGTGTCACCACCAAAAGTGCCGTTATTCGTTGCGTAAGTGTGACCCGTGATTTCATCTTTTTGCCCGATGGAGACCTGACGCGCTGTATCCCGCGCTACTTGCCACAGGTTTGACTGACGCAAAAACAGCAGGCTTACGTCCACTGTTAACATCAGGATAAGCATGAAAACCGGAACCCAAAGGACGAATTCAACCGTCGTGGCACCGCTTTCGTCGCCAAAATTACGAATCAATTGTTTTAGCCGCGCCGTAAAGTTGCGCTTTTGATGTGTGTTTTGCATTATACAAACCCAATATTAATAAGTGCCATGAAATCAAACCGCTAGCTATTATACCAAACGCTCTGACCTACGTGCTCGAGAACGATTTACTTGACTATGCAAGGCATCACATATGCCCGCTAATAATATCTATACAGTTTCTTTATCTTAATGAAATAACAACAATATTCAACCTTTTGGTCAATGTTGCATTTTTTAACCTGACGAAATCAGTGCCCTATGTGTTTTCGGATACGACGTGAGATCAGAAACACAAGGGCGATAACCGGTATTGTCGCAAGCGCGAGCACGCCGGTTTTATCGACGCCGAATCCGTCAGCGAGCGGTGTCAGAAGATAACCCGTTAGGCTGACCGCATAGTAACTGATGGCGACAACCGACAGCCCTTCGACCGTTCCTTGCAAACGCAACTGAAGCGCGGCGCGGCGGTCCATTTGTTGTAAGACTTTGTGGTTCTGTTCAGCCGAGGCGACGTCAACTCTTGTGCGTAAAAGATTGGCGGCGCGTTCGGCGCGGGCCGAAAGGTCGTTCAGGCGCCCCTGCGCCGAGCGACAGGTACGCATAGCGGGATCATATCGACGGGTCATGAACTCGCTAAACAGCTGACGCCCCATCAGGCGTTCCTCGCGAAGCACTCCGATGCGACGGTGGACAATTGCCTCGTATGCGCCAGCGGCCCCGAAACGAAACGCGGTTGAGGAGGACAGCAGTTCGATATCCGCCGCCATTTTCAGCAGGCGATCCAATGTGCCGATTTCGTCCCCGGTGCCAGAGGCCATCCGCTGCACGAGTTCAGTCAGATCCTGATCCAGTTCCCCGACGCGACGAGATACGGACCTCGCAATCGGGAGCGTTAACATCGACGAGGTCTTGTAGGTTTCAATCTCAAGAAGCCTTTGCACAATGCGCCCAAGTCGCCGAAGTCCGATTTCCGGTTTGGTTAGAACAGCGAAGCGGACGTGGCCGGCTTCATCAATTCTGAAATCGCCGGCAACGATCGCTTCGTCGTCAATCACGCGCGAGGCTGCGAGGCTTTCGGGCACGAACCAGTTGGGGATTTTTGTGTCGAGAATATGATCCAGCTCGGCTTGATCCTTGTATTCCTCAACCCGAACGAGGGCAGAGGTCAAAACAGCCCCCGGTGCGTCGGCCAACCAGTCCTTAGGGAAAATAGAAAACACAGCGCTGTCGAAGGGAACTGCAGCGACGTCATCCGCAAAAATCGTGTAGGTAACGAACTCCGTGTGCATTTCCCATTTCAAAAACCCGCGCCCGACCTGACCGGAATAATGTCCGGCATTCGGTGCAGGATGAGGAGCGCCGTAGCGGTCGAGAAGTTCGATCAAGTGTTTTCGGTCCAGCGAACGATCACGCTCCACCGCTTTTTCGGGCTTTTTGATGGCGAGGAACGCGGCACGACACGGTGCTTTAAGTTCGGGGAACGGACGGGCATGCAGCTCGTTGCTGAGCTCGAAACGTAACGGATGGTTTGGAAGAGCTGCCTCAGACATCAATGCCTCCTAGCTTCGCCCGAACAGGCGTTCAATATCGGTCATTTTTAACTCAACATAAGTCGGGCGGCCATGGTTACATTGCCCCGAATGGGGGGTTGCTTCCATTTC
>DFBM01000146.1:0-2138 GCA_002366645.1 Rhodobacterales bacterium UBA3080
CGCGTGTTTATGGTTCTGGTGCTGTTGGTCGGGGCGGTGTTTCTGGTGCTGGGGCTTCGCGGGTTTCGTTTGCCGCGTCGCGATCACGCCATAGACCGGCTGGATAGCGGCAGCGTGGATGCGCCGCTTGCGTCCCTGCGGGACCATCCGGCGACCGGACAAGACGATACCTTCACCAAAGAGCTGTGGGAGCTGCATCAGTCGCGGATGGCGGCGGAGGCGGCGGGGCTAAAACCCGCAGCGCCGGATTTGCGGTTGTCGAGATATGATCGCAACGGCTTGCGGTTTATGGCGCTGGTGAGCGCGATGGCAGCGGTGATGTTCGCGCCAAGCGGGGCGTTAACGAATGCGAAGCAGGTTCTGCTGACGCCAATTGCGGCTGGTGGTATTGGCACAAGTATCGAGGCTTGGGCGAGGCCGCCCGCTTATACTGGTAAGCCGCAGGTCTATCTGGGGGATGTGACCGACGAGGCCGTGTTGCAACTTCCGACGGGCACGCAGGTTGTGATGCAGGTATATGGCGGCACCGAAAAAATCTCGCTGGTTCAGGACGTTTCCGATACGGCGGTCGCGTTTTCCGGTGAACATGCTTCGGTGCAGAATGTGACTATCCCGTTGGTAAAATCCGGCGAGATCTCGGTCCACGAGGGCAAGCAGGTTCTGGACAGTTGGCGATTTATCACGACGGCGGATGCACCGCCGAATATTGTGGTGACGCAGGAGGTGGGACAGACGACCTCGGGCGCGATGGAACTGCCGTTCACGGCCACGGATGATTATGGCGTGGTTGCGGGCAGTGTCAGTATCGCACTTGATCTGGTGCGGGTAGACCGGCGGTTCGGGTTGGCGGCTGATCCGGTGGCTCGGCAGGCTTTAACGACGAATTTGCCGATGCCGTTTCGGGGGGCGACAGACAAGGTGAACGAGGTGCTCGTCGAGGATTTCAGCAAGGATATCTGGGTCGGGATGCCGGTAAATATTTCGCTGGAGGTGCGGGATGCAGCGGGGCAACCCGGCCGTTTCGAGACGTCGGGTATTTTGCCCGGCAAGCGGTTCTTTGTGCCACTGGCCGCTGCAATCGCCGAGCAGCGCCGCGACTTGCTGTGGTCGCCTGATAATGACCGGCGGGTGTTGCAGGTGTTGTTGGCGTTGGCCAATCTGCCCGAGGATCTGGCACTTTCGACGGGGACCTACCTGAAAATCCGCACAACGATCCGACGGCTGGAGCAGTCCTCGGCTGATGGTTTGACCGAGGAGGAGCGCTCCGAGGTGGCCGAGGCGCTCTGGCAGGTTGCGATATTTCTCGAGGATGGCGATCTGGGCGATGCGCGCGAACGTCTGCGGCGGGCGCAGGAGAAGCTGTTGCAGGCGCTTGAACAAAATGCCGAGCAGGAAGAGATTTCCGAGCTAATGGACGAGCTGCGCGAAGCGACGGACGAGTATATGGAGATGCTTGCAGCCGAGCAGGAGCAGACCGAACCTTCGGAGAACGCGCAGCAACCTTCAGACGGCAATGACCAGCTTCGGGAAATGCTGGACGAGTTGCAACGACTGGCGGAGAACGGCGAGACCGAAGAGGCGCGCAAGTTGCTTGAAGCGATGCGGCAGATGATGGAAGACATGCAGCTTGCCGAGCAGCAGGGCGGGAATTCGGAACAGATGCAGGAGATGCAGGATGCGTTGAGCCAGCAGCAGGGGCTCTCGGATCAGACTTTCCAGCAGTTGCAGGACATGATGGAGGGCGGCGAGGAGCAGGACGGTCAGGAACTGGCGGAACAACAGGAAGCCCTGCGCGAGCTGTTGGAACAGTTGCAGGACCAGCAAGGCGGGGGGGCGCGGGAGTCCACCGGTGCGGCCGACGAAAACATGGGCGAAGCGCGGGATCATTTGCAGGAAGGCGATTTGGGCAAGGCCTTGAACGAACAGGCCGAGGCGATGGAAAACCTGCGCGAGGCGATCCGGCAACTAGGCGAGGAAATGCAACAAGCCGGACAGGGGCGCGATGGCCTGCAAGAAGGCGAGACGCAGGACACGCAATCAACGCGTGACCCGCTCGGGCGACCGTTGGGGCGCACAGGTACGACGGAATCGGGCGACACGGTTGTGCCTGACCAGAATGCTTCGGAACGGGCGCGGGA
>DFBM01000146.1:2250-14836 GCA_002366645.1 Rhodobacterales bacterium UBA3080
CCCGCAGGGTGTCGACAAGTGTCGCGTAGGTCTCGAGATATGGCTGCACCGCCGGTATCGCCTCGCCGATTTGGCCGCGCAGGACGTACACCGCCGCAAGGGCTGCAAACAGAACCAGCGTCAACACAAAGCCGCGACGGAAGCGGCGGGCAGGTTTCGCTTCTTGCAGTTCGTCTTTTGTCAGATCGACGGATTTTGCCCGCACCGACGATTTCAGTGCATCCATATCGGGCGCACGGCTGCGCCGCCCACCGAGCTCTTCGGGGACCGCTTCCAGATCGCGTTTTGCCTGTTCCGGATTGCTTTCAAGCTCATCTTCGATTTCCATCTGCGCCTTGAGCGCGCGCGCAATGTCCGAGTCGTCTATCTCTTCGAGCGAACCATTGGCGGCATCTTCAAACGTGCTGGAGTCATCAACCGGGTCCGGCTTTTCGTCGTCGTCAGTGTGGGCAGGTTCCGCGATGTCTTCATCGGTCTCGGCCTTTGTCGGATCCGACCAGACGAAACCTGTCAGTTCGTCGTCCCTTATTTCTTCTGTTTCCCATGGACGCTCGTCTTCGTCGGGAGCAGGGAATATCGGTTCTGCTTCATCCGAGGCCGCCGGAGCTCCTTGAATCGGCGGCATTTCGTCGGGCGGAGTATAATCGGCGTCTGCCGACTCCGGTTCGTCTTGTTTCGTATTGGCTTCAGTCTCGTCGACGGAATCCTCGGTTACCTCGGCGGGCGTATCTTCGACAATGGGCGAAACGGCTTCATCGACAAGGACGGGTTCTTCGGGCGCCGGATATTCATCTTCGATTTTAGGTTCTTCGTTTGCTTCGGCAGTTTTGCTTTGCACTTCTACTTCGGCCTGAGATTCTTCGACTTCTTCGACTTCTTCGACGTCGCTAATTTCGTCCGCTTCCGCCTGTGTTTCCTCGGCCAGTTCGGAAATTGTTGCCCATTCGGGGCTTGCCTGGGCAGGTTCGACTGCTTCTACCTCGGGCTCCTCGATCAACGCATCTGCGGCGTGCGCGTTTTCGACCTCGCCGCTTCGGGTTTGGGTCCAGACCGTCATGCATTCGCTGCATTGAACTTCTTGACCGGTAAACGCGATATCGTTCTCGTTAACGTCGTACTGTGCGGCACAGGTTGGGCATGTAATTCGCATAACAACCTCGGTAGTTGCGTCGGATCCGCGAAGCGCGAATCACCTATTCCACCAGTTTTACCCATGCGGGTGTCCGTTTCCAAGCGTTGCGCAACATTCTAGTAATGTTGTCTTTTTCCGGCGCCGTGGCTAAACAGAAATGCAGGACGTTTTTACAGGTGATTTTTATGCTTCTTATCCGCTCGCAAATTGCAAATATGCTGATGTATCTGCTGCTCGCTGTCTTCGGTATTTTCGGTTTGCCGCTGGCTATCTGGTCACGTGAGGGCGCGTTTAAGGTAATCAAAGGCTATTGCAGAACGATGTTTTGGGTGTTTCGGGTGCTTTGTGGCCTGAAGGTCGAATTTCGTGGCGAAGTCCCGCAGGGCGAGGTTCTGGTATGCTCCAAACATATGTCCTTCATGGATATTCTGATGTTGGCGTATAAGCTGCCACGCGTGAGGTTCATCATGAAGCGCGAACTGGTGTTTGCGCCAGTGATCGGCTTTTACGGCTGGCGGATCGGTTGCGCGCCGGTTGAGCGCGACAAAAAGGGCGGCGCGATGAAAAAGATGGTTACACATCTGGAAGCCGAGGCGGAGATGGGTGGGCAGACCACGATTTTTCCGCAGGGTACGCGCGTTTTGCCGGGGGCTAAGGACAGATACAAGGTTGGGGCCGGGGTCATCTACACGCGATTGGGGCTGGATTGTGTTCCGGTGGCTACGAATGTTGGTGTTTTCTGGGCGCGACGCAGTCCAGTGCGTAAACCGGGCACTGCGATAATCGAGTTCCTCGAGCCAATTCCAGCGGGTATGGAATTGAAAGAATTTATGGTAAAAATGGAAGACGTGATCGAGACCAACTCGGATCGTTTGATGCGCGAGTCCGGCTACGTTTTCGAGGCGTAGCTATTTCCCTTCGCCGAAAAGGTCATCGACGAGCGCTTTAAGTGCAGCAGCGAGTTCTTCGGCCTGCGGACCGGTTGTCTTCACCTCGATCTGCGAACCACAGGCGGCCGCTAACATCAAAAGACCCATGATACTGTCACCGGAGGCGCTGTTGCCGTCACGCGAAACCTCGGCATCGGCGTCGTAATTCTCGACGATTTCGACAAACTTGGCCGAAGCGCGGGCGTGTAGCCCTTTTTCATTTTTAATATCGAGGAGCATTTTTAACCTTTAGATTTTATACCGGTGCCTGTGCGGTGCAGCCCAGATATTTGTGACCTGCCGTGACCGCCCTCGCGACCGCTTCTTTCAGGCTCATTCGGCGGGCTTTGGCCAGCTTAACCAGCAGCGGCAGGTTCGTGCCGTAGATCACGGTCCGGTTGTCGGCTTTGCAGGCCTGAATCGCGAGGTTCGACGGAGTACCCCCGAACATGTCGGTCACAACCACAATACCATCTCCAGTGTCGACTTCGGCAACCGCCGCGTTAATTTCGGCCTGCTTGGCATCGCGATCACATTCGGCACCGATTGCCACAGTTTTAATACCAGATTGCTTGCCGACGACGTGTTCCAATGCCGCGAGGTATTCGCGAGCCAGTCCGCCATGAGCTACAATTACGATACCAATCACTTGGGTGTGTTTCCTTTCAAGGTCGCCAATGCCTGCGCTTGACGGTCAAGTTCTCGATGGCGAATAGACACCTGCCAGTCATCGTCTGCAAGCAGATTCGCGAGCTTTTCTGTCACACATACCGAACGATGTTTACCGCCCGAGCAGCCAAGACCAATCGAAAAGTAAGATTTTCCTTCGGCGCGATAGGCTGGCAACAGCAAGCGGCACATTTCGCTAAGCTGATTGAAAAACGCTTCGAACAGCGGGTCAGCCTCGACGAAATCGGCGACTGGTTTATCTTTGCCGTTCATTTCGCGCAGTCCGGCTTCCCAATGCGGATTTTGCAGGAAACGGCAGTCGATTATCATATCGACGCCCCTCGGGGTGCCTCTTTTATAGGAAAAGGATTGCACAGAGACCGCCAGATTATTGGCGTGTTCATAGTCGAATATCCGCGCCATTTCCGCCTTTAAATCGTGGGGCGAGAAGTCGGACGTGTCGATAAGAATATCTGCACGTTCGCGAAGACCGTGGAGTAGTTCTATCTCGCGGCGAATACCAAGGATCGGGGCATCGTTCGGGGCAAGCGGGTGTCGACGTCTGGTTTCCGTAAAACGACGGAGTAGCGTTTCCTCGTCGCAATCCATGAAGACCAGTGTTGGCGGGTTTTTATTCTGTGATTGCAATATGTTGATGATGGTGGTCGGGTCAAAGCCGCGAGTGCGGGTATCGACACCGATGGCGAGCGGACGTTTCACAGGACCGCCTGCCAACAAACGCGGCAACAGGTGCATGGGTAGGTTGTCGACAGCCTCGAACCCCATATCTTCAAGGATACGGATCGCGGTCGCGCGGCCAGCGCCAGCGGGGCCAGTGATCAAGAGCAGTGGTTTGTAAGAGTCGACGGACATTTCGGCCTCGGTACTGGTCACGCGCGGCGACCGATTTGCATCAGTTGGTGTAAGGCTGGTGCGAGTTTCGGGTTATCTTTGCCAAAAACGACATCAACCTCAATACCCAACATTGTGATAGTCCGATGGGGCGGAAGGCGTTCGGTCTCGGTTTGGTCAAGATCAACCACAAGCCGGACAATAGCCATATCGCGTGGTTTTGCTTCTAGCAACCCAACCCCTCGCGCTTCGATCATGCCCTTTATCGCAGCGGGGCAGGTGGCGACCAACGCATCGTCGCGTGACTGAAGCTGCACGCGATCATCCGCGACAAGTTCCGCCCCAAATGCCATAAGGGCTAACGCCAAGGATGATTTTCCGCTACCGGACCTACCGGAAATCAGCAGGCCGAACTGACCATAACTTACGCAGGTTGCATGCAGAACCTCAGATGTGTTCATACCGGCAGAGTAACGGTGAAGCGGGCGCCCGTTGGTATGTCTGGGTTGTCACCATAAATGTTTTCGGCCCAGATTCCGCCACCGTGAGCGTCGATGATCTGTTTCGAGATCGCCAGACCAAGGCCGGAGTTGTTACCAAAATCCTGACTTGGACGACTGGAGTAGAAGCGCTTGAACACGTCTTCGAGGTTCTCTTTGGGAATGCCGCATCCGGTGTCTTCGACAACTACGGCAGCTTCGCCCTTGTCGGACTGCAGGATTTTGACCGTCACACTACCGCCCTCAGGGACGAATGAAATGGCATTGGTGATAAGGTTGACAAAAACCTGTGCTAGTCGATTTTCGAGACCGGGAACTTCCAACGCGTGTTCCGGGAAATCGCCAACAAGTTTTACGCCCTGCTTAGCGGCCAGCTCTTTCTGGTAGTCTACAAGATTTGATAGCATTTCGACCAGATTTACGGAGGTCATCTCGTCGATCGCCAGTTCAGCGTCCAGCCGCGAAGCATTTGAGATGTCTGTGACCAGTCGGTCCATACGGTTCACGTCGTCGCGGATAACGTCCAACAGTCGATTGCGGGCGGTATTATCGTTGACCAGGCGCATGGATTCCACGGCCGAGCCGAGCGAGGTCAGCGGGTTTTTAAGTTCATGGGCAACGTCGGCGGCGAACGCCTCGTTTGCTTCGATCCGGTCATAAAGGGCGGTGGTCATGTTGCGAAGCTGACGGGAAAGATCGCCGATTTCATCAGGACGAGAGGTCAGGTCGGGGATATGTATGCGCCCCGGGTTGAACCCGCTGGAGCGTTGTAAGCTGCCCTGCTGTGCTGCTTGTGTCAGCTCCCGCAATGGCCGCCCGATGGTGTTGGCCAGCATGATAGACAGGAACACGGAGGTCAGTATCGCCAATATGAACACTTCGAGGATTTGCTGGCGCTCCCCACGGATATACCCGTCGATCTCGCCGCCGAGCGTGGAAAGTACAATCGATCCCGCCATTTCGCCATTGTAGGAAACCGGAACGGCAACTGTTACAATCAGCTGCTGGATTTCGTTCATTGTGGTCGCGATGGTCGGGTCGCTTGCGAGCATTGAACGCCGCGCGATGGCTGATCTGAAGGCGGTTAGATAGGATTCGTCGCTTGGTGCGGGTTGCTCGATGAATACTGCTTCCAACCTCGTCCATGCGTCATTCAGCAGGTCACTAAGAGTGTTGGTTTTTGGGGCCGCAAATTGTTCTGGTTGGCCATAAACTTCGGCCCTTGCACCGATATCGGTGATCAACACACCGTCTTTAGAAAAAAGTTGTGCGCGGGCGTTTATCGGGTCGGCTAGAGATTCGAGGGTTTCATAAAGTGCAGGATTGTGAAAATCCGCGATGCCCGAAAGTTTAATCTGGTTCTCGAGTGCTATCGCTAGGACGCTGGCATCGGCAAGAAGGGCCTCCTTGCGCAAGTCCGATAGACTGGTGCTGGATTGGCTAAGATACAGAATACCTGTCACCAGCAAACTTAAAGCCACGAGGTTGAAGGCGATAATTTTTCGCGTCAACGGTGAGCGCGTGTTCCTAAGTGTCCCGCTAACTCGCGCACGCAACCCGCCGTCGATCAGCGACGGCGCGGAGCGGCTCGTTTTAGGGGCGCTCATGCGGTCCTATGCCTCAATGAACCGATAGCCGACGCCGTAAAGGGTCTCGATGGAAGAGAACTCCTCGTCGTTCTTGCGCAATTTCTTGCGCAGGCGCTTGATGTGGCTATCGATCGTGCGGTCATCGACGTAGACCTGATCATCATAAGCTACATCCATCAACTGATCCCTGCTTTTCACGACTCCCGGGCGGTTTGCCAGCGCTTGCAGCAAGAGAAACTCGGTCACGGTTAGCGAAACATCATTGCCCTTCCAGACAACTTTGTGACGCAGCGGGTCCATTTGCAGACTGCCACGGGTGAAGGCGGCATCTTCTGGATTCGGCTCCGCGTCCGTCACGTCGACAACTTCTTTGCGTCGCAGGATGGCTTTGATACGCTCGATCAGCAAACGTTGCGAGAACGGTTTGCGCATGTAGTCGTCAGCCCCCATGCGAAGACCAAGCACCTCGTCGATTTCGTCATCCTTGGATGTCAGGAAAATAACAGGCATTTCAGACGTTTGACGCAAGCGACGCAACAATTCCATGCCGTCCATTCTTGGCATTTTGATGTCGAAAACACCTAGATCCGGTTCGTCGTTCAAAAGTGAAGATAAGGCACTAACACCATCTGTAAATGTGACTACTTCGAAGCCCTCGGCCTCCAGCGCGATTGAAACTGAAGTCAGGATGTTCCGATCGTCGTCTACCAACACGATTGTCGCCATTGCACGCCCCCGTTGCTATTGGTTTTCACTATAATCGCGGAAGCCGACCATTGTTGCAACCTTCGATTTTCACGAGACCCAAGAGTAATATTCGAACTTAGGTGTGCGCTGCGACAAAATATTCGTAAATCCACACTGGATTCACAAATTTGTCATGTTATAGGAAGGGCCTTCTTTGCTGCACGGTAGAATCGGCAAGTTAGCGTCGGTTATATTGTCGGGATTGGCCCTCCCGGTTATGCAGTAATCTCTCTGTTATAGGGGGGTTTGTCATGGCACGCATAAGCCCCTCGTTTGTTCAAGGAGCGTACATCAATGGAAACAGGCAAGGTCAACCCGACCCAGACGTTAGGGAAGACTGGCATTCCAGATGTCGGAAAGATTCACTACAACTTAAAAGAAGCAGCCCTGATGCAGGCAGCTGTCGCCAACGGAGAAGGTGAAATCGGTAACGGAGGCACATTTCTGGTCTCCACCGGCAAGCATACCGGGCGCTCGCCCCAGGATAAATTTGTTGTTCGCGAGGCTTCGGTAGAAGACACCATCTGGTGGGAAAATAACAAACCCATGGATCCGGCAGCTTTCGACGTTTTGCACGCCGATATGCTGGAACATGTGAAAGGTGGCGAGCTTTACGTCAATGACCTTTATGGTGGGGCCGATCCAGCCCATCGTCTGAACGTGCGCGTTATTACCGAATTGGCTTGGCATGGTCTGTTCATCCGGCATTTGCTACGTCGCCCACAAATGGAAGAGCTGGCCGATTTCCTGCCGGAATTCTGCATCGTTAACTGCCCAAGCTTTAACGCTGATCCTGCGCGCCACGGCTGCCGCTCCGAAACCGTGATCTCTATTTCCTTCGAGAAGAAACTGATCCTGATTGCGGGCACTTCCTATGCGGGTGAAAACAAGAAAAGCGTGTTCTCGATTCTGAACTACCTGCTGCCGGACGAAAACGTGATGCCGATGCATTGCTCGGCAAACCACGCACCGGACGATGTGGATGACTCCGCTGTGTTCTTTGGCTTGTCCGGAACTGGCAAAACAACCCTGTCGGCTGATCCGGAGCGTATTCTGATCGGCGACGACGAGCATGGTTGGTCCGACAACGGCATCTTCAATTTCGAGGGTGGTTGCTACGCCAAAACCATCAACCTGAGTGCCGAGGCTGAACCAGAGATTTACGGAACAACATCCAAGTTCGCGACCGTCATCGAGAACATGGTTTACGATCCCTACACCCGTGAACTGGATTTCGCCGACGACAGCCTGACGCCAAATATGCGTTGCGCCTATCCGCTGGATTATATCGACAACGCGTCCGAAACGTCGCGAGGCGGTATTCCCAAAAACATCATCATGCTGACATGCGACGCTTTCGGGGTTCTGCCTCCGATCGCGCGGCTTTCGCCCGCGCAGGCGATGTACCACTTCTTGTCTGGCTTCACAGCGAAAGTACCGGGAACCGAGAAGGGCGTGGTCGAGCCGATTCCGACATTCTCTACATGTTTTGGTGCACCGTTCATGCCACGCCGCCCCGAAGTGTACGGCAATCTTCTGCGTAAGAAAATTGCAGAAACTGGTGCGAATTGCTGGTTGGTTAATACCGGCTGGACAGGCGGACCAAAGGGCAAAGGGGGTTCGCGTATGCCGATCCGTTCAACACGTGTGTTGCTGACCGCTGCGCTTAGCGGCAGCATGGATGATCGCGATTTCCGCGTTGATCCGATTTTCGGGTTCGAGGTTCCGGTGTCGGTCAAGGGCGTTGCCAAAGTTCTACTTGATCCGCGCCAGACATGGGCCGAAGCGGACGATTATGACGTACAGGCGGCCAAGTTGGCGAATATGTTTGCCGACAACTTTGCGCAGTACGAAGCTTATGTCGATGACGAGGTTCTAGCGGCCGCGATCAAAGCGCAATAACGCAAACTGCTTGACAAAAACATGACGTCGCCCTGAAAAGGGCGGCGTCTTTTCGTTTAGGGAACTCCATGGGAAATTTCGCCGTCGCTTCGGGTCACGAGCTGACCACCCATACCGCCGCCGAAGTGTTGCGCGCCGGTGGCACGGCAGTTGATGCAGCGATTGCGGGTGCGTTGATGGCTTGTGTAGCCGAACCGGTCCTCGCATCGCCCTTGGCCGGCGGGTTCTTGATGGTTTCGCCAGCAGACGGACCGTCACAAATTCTCGACGCGTTCATTCAGACCCCAAAACGAAAACGCAGTATTGCTGACGCCGACATTCGCGAAATCGAAGTTGATTTCGGACCGACAAAACAAATTTTCCACTGCGGGGCGGGTACCATCGGTACACCGGGGCTAATTCCGGGCTTGTTCGAGGCACACAGCCAATTCGGCCGAATTTCCATGCAGGAACTTGCAGCGCCTGCCGTTGCGGCGGCGCGCGAAGGTATCGTCTTGAGCGGATTTCAGGCTGAAGTGCACGGGTATGTCGAGGCGATCCTGAAACTCTCCGAGGCCTCGAGGGCGTTGTACGCCCCGGATGGCGAACTGCTTGGCGAGGGCGAGACGTTGCGAAATCCGCAGATGGGGGATGTCCTCGAAGTGATGGCGATGGAGGGACCGCGGTTTTTCCAGGAAGGCGAAGTGGCCAAGGCTTTGCTGTCGCTGGAGGGCGGCCATCTGACTGCGGACGACCTGAAATCCTACCGACCTATAGGGCGCAAACCTTTGCGGATTGAACGGCGTGGATCGGAGATGGATCTAAATCCGGCGCCTAGTCTTGGCGGTGTGCAAATCGCGCTCGCATTACAGGCATTGCCCGATAACCCGGATGACCGCCTGTTGGCGCGTTGTTTGTACGAAGTCTCGCGCATTCGCAAGGCCAAGGACCTCGATCACCATCCGGCGCAGGGTGAAAAAATCCTTCTCGACCCGAAAATGGTAGCAGGATTGCGGAAAACTCTGGAGCAACATCAGGCGGCGACACGCGGGACGACACATATTTCTGTGGTCGACAAAACCGGCATGGGCGTGGCGTTTACGCTGTCGAACGGCGAAGGTTGCGGGCTGATTGTTCCGGGAACCGGCATAATGGCCAACAACATGCTGGGCGAGGATGATCTGGTGCCGGACGGCCCAAATTCCTGGGCGGAGAACCGGCGGCTCGCATCGATGATGTGCCCGATGGCGCTGCGCAAGAACGGTGAGCTGACGATGATGGGGTCGGGTGGTTCGAACCGGATTTGGTCGGCGCTGGCGCAGGTGGCGTTGCGTCTTATCGACGGCGAGGAACCATTGGAAACGGCGGTTAGTGCGCCGCGTATACATATCGACGACACACCGCATATTCTGGACTTCGAGGATACGGGCACGGAGAAGCGTCGCGAAGCGCTGCTTGAGGAGTTTCCCGAGGCAAATACTTGGCCACGTCAGACGATGTTTTTCGGTGGCGTCCACGCGGTGCGCCACAAAAAGAACGGCTTCGAGGCTGCTGGTGACGCGCGGCGTTCCGGTGCAGTGCTAACCAAATAGCCCGCGCCGCAGCAGGTTTAGCCCGGCCAGCACCAGAACAATCAGCGTGATCTTGCGAAACAGCAACTGGTCCAGCTTGTCCTGCACTTTGAAGCCAAGCGCCATCCCCGCCATCGCGGGCAAAACCATCCATGCCGACAGTGGCGTGGTCAGATCATCCAGCAGGCCCGACTGAAGATGTGCGCCTGTTAAAACGATGGCGCCGACCAGAAACGAAATCCCCTGAACTCGTACCATCTCGACCTTCGGGGTGTGCTGTGAGAGCAAGTACATCAGGATAGGTGGCCCCCAAACGCCGGATAAGCCGCCAAAAAAGCCCGAAATCAAGCCAACCAAAGGCTGGATTTTCAAAGCGACGTGGGTGGGAATATGCGGCACCCAGCCGATGATCTGGATGGTGCCGAAGACTGTTATACCGATGCCGAGAATAACAAATAGGGCGGTGTCAGGAATAATGACCACCAACTGTGCAAAGGCGTAGATCGAAAGCAGCAGCACTAGATTAAGCCGCCAGTATTTTATCAGTGAAAGCCAAGCCGCGCCAAAACCGTCGCGAAGCGATTGCCAGATGTTGGTGGTTAAGCCCGGTAAAATTAGGGCTGCTATGGCAACTTCCGCTGGCATAATTGATCCGATGCCGCTGATGCAGATCATAGGCAGACCAAAGCCAACCGCGCCTTTGGTGAACCCCGCGAAGAGCATTACGCCGAAGGCTGAGACCATGGCCAAAAGGCCGAATTCCGTGGTTAATATACCCAATGCGTCGGTCATTCTAATCTTTCATTCAGGTTACTAATCAAGCGCGGCAGTAATTCGAACAACAACAAAGTTCCGCATTGTCATTATTTGACGAATTATTGTTGCGCACGCATTGACGATTCGATCCAAGCGCCATAATGTCTTCGCAACCGCACAAAACAGTTCTGCGATGCAGCATAATCTGAAGGCCAGCAGGCAACAAGGAAGAACAGCTAATGACAAACGAACCACAAAGTGAAGCGCTAATTCAGGACCTTCTGGAGCATTGTCACAACGTAATTCCCGCGATCGAGACTGTGCTGAACACGGCGAAAAGCCAAATGGCTGCGCGGGTTACGGTTGATGGTCGGGTTTCGGGCAAAGCTGTGGAGCAGGAGCAATTTGCAGCGCACGGGCTTAGCTGGCTGGCGACTTATGTGGAAAGCTTGCGGCAGATGGCGAACTGGGCGCAAAACTTGCAGTCCGGCGGTCGTTTTGGCGAGATGGAACAGCTAATTTTGCAGATCGGATTTGGCGAGTATCTTAACCAGATTCGCGGCGGAATCCCTATGTCTCAAGGCGAAATCGTGCGACTGCAGGATTTGGGTGTCGCGGATACGGCGCTTGATACGGCTGCTTTTGGCGCTTTGGCGAAGGGTAATACCGATTGCGCGCGCAAGCGCTTGGCTGAACTGATGATCGAGCGGGACGGTGTGTCGACGTTCGGGGCGTGCGGGCTCGATGAGGAATACGAGATGATCCGCGACCAGTTCCGTCGTTTTGCCGATGATAAGGTCGTGCCTTATGCCCATGAGTGGCATCTGAAGGACGAGCTTATCCCTATGGAAATATTGACGGAAATGGGTGAGTTGGGCGTTTTTGGCCTGACCATTCCGGAAGAATATGGCGGTTTCGGGATGAGCAAGACTGCGATGTGTGTGGTCTCCGAAGAGCTGTCGCGCGGGTATATCGGGGTGGGGTCGCTGGGGACCCGATCCGAGATAGCCGCGGAGTTGATTTTGGGCGGTGGCACAGAGGCGCAGAAACATGAGTGGCTGCCCAAGATTGCGGCGGCGGAAATCTTGCCGACGGCGGTGTTTACGGAGCCGAATACCGGATCGGATCTGGGTAGTTTGCGAACGCGTGCGGTGCGTGACGGGGGCGAATATGTAGTGACGGGCAACAAGACCTGGATCACCCACGCGGCGCGAACCGACGTGATGACGATGCTGGTTCGGACGGACCCTGATACGGAAAATTATTCAGGGTTATCAATGCTTTTGGCGGAAAAGCCACGTGGTACGGAGGACAATCCGTTTCCGGCCGAGGGGATGTCTGGCGGCGAGATCGAGGTGCTCGGGTATCGGGGCATGAAGGAATATGAACTGGGGTTTGACGGCTTCAAGGTGAAGGCGGAGAACCTGCTCGGCGGTGTTGAGGGGCAGGGGTTCAAGCAGTTGATGCAGACGTTTGAATCTGCACGTATCCAGACGGCGGCGCGGGCGATTGGTGTGGCGCAATGTGCTATGGGACTGGGCATGAAGTACGCCCTTGATCGCAAGCAGTTTGGCAAGTCTCTGATCGAATTTCCACGTATTTACAGCAAGTTAGCAATGATGGCGGTGGAGATTATGATCACACGGCAGCTGTCCTATTTCGCGGCGCGCGAGAAGGATAATGACCGTCGTTGTGACCTCGAAGCGGGTATGGCGAAACTGCTGGGTGCGCGGGTTGCGTGGATGTGTGCGGACAACGGATTGCAGATTCACGGAGGCAACGGTTTTGCGCTGGAGTATCCGATTAGCCGGGTTTTGTGTGACGCGCGTATCCTCAATATCTTCGAGGGCGCGGCCGAGATTCAGGCGCAGGTTATTGCGCGCCGTGTGCTGGAGAAGGGGCGCAATTAGAGCGTTAACCTTTTCCAATAATTGCTGGAAACCCGTGTGCACAACACGTA
>DFBM01000102.1 GCA_002366645.1 Rhodobacterales bacterium UBA3080
CTATCACGAGAGCCTGAACAACGTTACGCCGTCAGACGTCTACTTCGGGCGCGCTCAAGCCATTCTAAACAAACGGGAAAGGATCAAATACAAAACACTCGAGACTCGGCGCTTGCAACACCGCAAGTTCGCCGCATAATGAAACCAACCAGATGAGCCAGATACTCTCTTAGTTTAAATAGCCTCTGGACCCAAAAACTCTGATGACGGACACGCTGCTGAAATGATGGCGGAAAAAATGCAGAGTTCGAATTGATCGATGTGTTTGGCTCACCCCCCATAAGGCCGTGTCTGCACTCCCGACTACCGCCCGATGTTCAATTAGGGAAAGCCACTGCCCCACATATAGGACATTGGTTGAATAAAGGCATAGACCGCCTGCGATATGTCGTACGACATGCGATTCGAATTGGCAGACATGTCAACGACTGCACTCGTCATTGCAGGCATGGAATAGGAAATCGTTTCGACTGAATTTCCCAATGAAACAATATTTTTATCCATATTGCCGACGTTTGTGACCATTACCGAAATGTTCGCACCCATCAGAACGACGCTCGTTTCCATGCTATTAACGTCGTAGTAAGGACCATAAATCGGTCGTTGCGAACACGTCTATACATTCAACGACCCCATTTTTTTCGGGCAGAAAAGGATACTTTTAAACTTGGCAAATTTTCCATTTTAGCGACCCCGCCATATTGAGAACATCATCCATAAACCGCCCAAAACCGCGCCCGCAAAACCAATCATGGAAAAATACTCCAGCCCGATAGGAATTTCGCCACCAGCCACGGTCATTACAATTGAAGAACCCATGATCAAAGCAGCAATGATAATCCCGATGGTGATACGGGTAATAGATTTATCTAATCGGTCGAGAAAATGTTCCATATGCGCTACCTCCATATGGAACTGAAACTTTCCGCTTCGCATTATTTTGACCAAATCCCACACATCCTTGGGCAATCCGGTCATCAGACCGAAGCCGTCGACGATGCCCTTTTGCCCTCGTTTGGCCAGTTCCTTTGGCGCGTATTTAATCATCATCGCATGCCTCAAGAACGGCTTCGCCGCTGACATCATATCAAAACCGGGGGCGAGCTGACGTCCCATGCCGTCAAGTGATACCAGAGCTTTTATGAGTAAAGTAAGATCAGAAGGCAGAGACAGATGATGAGTACGCAAAAGTACAACCAGATCAGATGTTAAATCTACAAAGTTCAGAGATTTCAACGGTACACCGTGTACTCGGTCAATAAAATCATCAATCTCGGATACGAGCGCCGAGTTATCAAATGTAAATTCACCAGACCAGATCATCAAGGTTTCAGCCACTCGATCAGCTTGCCGCATAACCACACCATAAAGCAGATCGACCAGTTGAAAACGGCGTTCTTGCGAAATTCGCCCAACCATTCCAAAGTCGACCACAACTATCTGATCGGCAGAACGATAGAAAACATTGCCAGGATGAAGATCGGCATGAAAAAAGCCATCCTCGAAAACCATTTTCAAAACAGCCTCCGCTCCGATTTTGGCAAGATTTTCTCGGTCGAAGCCAGCCGCATCGACTGCATCCATATCGCTGCCAGGAATGTCCACCACCAATTCCTGAACATTTAATCTCTCACATGTCCATTGCCAGTACACCTTTGGCACAACGATGCTTGGATTATCCTTGAAATTATCGGATATACGCTCGGCGTTACGACACTCATTGGCGAAGTCCAGTTCACCTCGGATTGACTTGGCAAACTCTGCGACGATTTTCTTTGGGTCAAAATGCAACATTTCGATCATTTCGTCGTCTGCAATGTCGGCCAACCGCATAAGCAACCGTAAATCGGCATCAATAATGTCGCGTATGCCAGGACGCCTAATCTTTAAAATTACTTTCTCACCGGTTTTTAAGGTCGCCTGATGGACTTGGGCAATGGACGCTGCTGCCAATGGGTCAAGATCAACACTTTCCAATACATCTGCTATGGGCCCGCCCAAATCCTCTTCCAACTGTTCAATAATCTCGTGAAAGGGTAGTGGCGGCACTTGGTTCTGAAGCTTTTTAAACTCTTCGATATATTCAGACGGAAAAAGGTCAATGCGCGTCGACAAAACTTGACCGAGCTTGACGAAACTCGGTCCAAGTTCTTCCATTGCTCGCCTTATTCGCTGGGGAGGTTCCAGACGTGCGAGTTCTTCAGCTTCTTGCCAATGAAGAACTTTGCCCGCTTTTTCAAGAACTGCGCCCATACCAAGGCGGCGCACTGTGTCTCCAAAACCAAAGCGAATAAGGATCGATGATATATCATGTAACCGCCCGAGATCACGCGCGGCACCCAAAGCTTCCAGAAGCATTGCTATTCCTTATCGTCAGCTTCACCCTCAGATTCAGCCTCCGGCTTCTTTTCGTGACGCATACTATCGGCGATACCATCCAATATACCACTGGCAATCGATGCTATGGTTGCGACACCCGCTCGTGTCGCTTTTTCAATGTCTGACAAACGAAGGTGCTCCGTCAGCGATAGCGGTCCTTGCAGCGCGCCTAGTGCATCTGCGACCGACTTTCCGGTGGCGGTTCCAGTCCTGCCGGTATGTGTAACCAGGTCATTCAACGCCCCTTTGGTCGTAGCTTTTCCTGCTTTTGCGAAGTCCGCGACGGCCTCTGTAAACAGGCCCTCCAAATCCTTCAAATCGTTGAGTGCACGCTTAATGTCATTTTCGGAAAATTCATCAACGCGGCTAGACGCTTCCTCGATAGCAAGCTTGGAAGCCTCGGCGGCTTTGGCAAGGCCTTCATCCAGCCCATCCACCGTTTCTTTCAATGCTTCCAGCAAGTCCTTCTCACCTTCGGGAGCACCCTCCATCGCGCCTTCCAGAACGGCATCGATAACCCGTTTAACATTGTCTGTATCCAGATGGCGCTCAACCAGTGTACCGACAACTATATCACGAACTTCATTTCGGATGTTTCGATTACTTTCGACGGCAGCGCGGGACATTTCCCGTGTTTTACCGGACACATTATTCTCTTCAGCCATGGCCTTACCTTTCCCTTGATATAGGCATTTCCAGACCACGCACTTTCGAAACATACGTGGTCTTGACACCATTCAACCAACAACATAATTCACCTAAACGAACGTTCAATAGGGAAAATGGTCTCATGCCTGATTCAATTGCAATAAGCCCACCGCTTACCCCCAAAAAAGAAGAAATTTTGACAATCTCCGCCCGATTGTTTGCGCAAAAAGGGTACGCGGCAGTTTCCATGCGGGAATTAGCCAGCGAGACAAAAATGACGCCCGCTGCTCTATATCATCACTATGCAGACAAAGAGGCTCTGTATTACGCGGCGCTTCTGCATGTGTTTACGGATAAGGCGTCGGCGATAATCGAATTAACCAAAGGGAGAGAGTCCTCCGAAACAAAGCTGAAAAACTTGATCCTTTGGCTAATTAGACTCTTTTCTCGTGACGAAATATTTACCCTACTTCTCCAAAGAGAATTGTTGGATGGAAACAGCGCAAGAATAAAACTCTTAACGCGAGAAGTGATTGAACCCCCCTTTCTTGAAGTTGAAAGACTGATCGGAAAACTGGTGCCGAACCGAAACCCAAAATCATTGGCTGTTTCGGCAATGTCTCTCATTCTGGGCCACTTCCAACTCATGCCAATTTTGCGAAATCTGACTATAGAGCATTCATCTGCGCCAATCATAGATCAAGAACATGCTCTAGCCGACACGGTACGGGCTTTGATTATGGGTCAATCCTCGAAGGCGACAGAAACTAGAGGGGCATTTTAATAATGTCCTACGTGACCAATATATTTCTACCAACTATACTGTCCTTAACTCTGCTGAGCGGAACGCAAGCACTTGGCAAGCCACTTACGTTAGTACGCGCAACAACTGTGACACGAGAAGACTACGCGGCCGCGATAACACTCACCGGTGAGGTTGTTGCTAGGCACAGTTTGAATTTGTCCTTCCGGATCGGTGGTCAAATATCCGAGATACTGGTCGATGCGGGAGACCACGTGGAAGCAGGAACGGTACTGGCGCGTCTTGACCCTCAACTACAAAAAGCAGATTTAGCCGCAGCCGAGGCTTCCGTTGAAGCGGCCAAATCTCAGTTGCTTCTTGCGCAGTCCGAATTTGAACGGAACAAGGACTTACTAGACCAAGGCTTTACAACCCGTGCTATATTTGACCGATCCGAAGTGGCACTCGCGTCGGCAACGGGGGATTTCGAAGCTATTTCTGCCCAGTTGGAACTGGCGCAAAACGCACTCGGGTTTACGCAAATCATCGCACCGGAAGCTGGAACCGTTACGCAAAAATTCACGGAAGAAGGGCAAATTACGCAGGTCGCACAACCGGTTTTCACATTTGCGAGAAATGGCGCACGAGATGCAGTTTTCGACGTGTATGAGGCAGTCTTTTTCCAGCAAAATGTTAACTTCACAGTAGAACTCTCGCTTGTCGAAAATCCCGAAGCCAAATCCTCGTGCATATTGCGCGAGGTCTCACCGGTAATTAACCCTTACACGGGTACCGTACATGTCAAATGCGGAATTATGAATCCCCCTTCCAGCTTTACGCTCGCATCGGTGGTTAGCGGGACTGCGCTGTTACCTGAAAAGTCGCTGTTCGTGCTGCCGTGGGAGGCGATGACCTCTTATGATGGCAACCCCGCAGTTTGGGTCTACGATAAGAACACCGGCACTGTATCAATCAGAACGATCGACGTTGAACAATATGAAACCGGTAAAATTTTGGTCCGCACCGGAATTTCAGAAGGCGAAATAGTGATTACGGAAGGCGCCAAATTCCTTCGTGAAGAAATGGCCGTCACAATACTGGAAGGAGCAGCGAAATGAAACTGGCAGTAATTTTCTTGGCGGCATCGCTCCCCTTCCTCGGTTGTCAGGAAGAAAAAACGAAGGAGCAGCTGCCACCGCGTCCGGTTATGTGGACAACCGTTGTCCCACAAGCAGAAAAAGACATCCGCCTGATTGGCACCGTCGAACCGAAAGTGCAAACCAATCACGCCTTTAGTGTTCTTGGACGGTTAACCCTCGCGGATGCTTCGGTCGGGGACTCTGTCACCAAAGGGCAGATCATTGCGTCTTTAGACCCAACTACGTTCGAACTGGCAGTTCGTTCAGCACAAGCTGCAGTTTCGATCTCAGAAGCGCAACTGGCTAGTGCTACAACCGAAGAAAATCGACAAAATGCACTTCTGGAAACCAATGCAACAAGCCAAGCCATCCATGACATCGTGACACAACAACTAGAGGCCGCTCGGGCGGAGCTAACAAGGGCAACCGCAGTTTTATCCAAAGCCGAGGAGCAGCTTGGATACGCCAGCATCACAGCAGAGCATGATGGAATTGTAATCGGAATATTCGCCGAAATCGGTGAAACCGTGGCTCCGGGACAGACAATCATGACCATTGCCAACGCGGACGTCCGTGAAGCCGTCGTGGATCTACCGGATACGATTTGCGACTGTTTGCCGGTTGGGAAAAGCGCAACTGTTTCACTCGAACTTGCCCCCTCAATCAAGGCAAACGGAACAATCAGTGACATGGCACCCGTTGCCGATTCATTGTCCAGAACCGTTCGCGCGCGCGTAACTCTCGAAAATCCGCCACAAGCGTTCCGGCTTGGAACAACGGTGATCGTCGATTTCATTTCAACTGACGAGCCAGTCATGGTCGTTCCTGCCACGGCAATACTTGCACGAAACGGTAAAGCCCATGTCTGGGTGATTGCCGATGATGGCAAATCGGTCTCGTTGCATTTGGTAACGCTTGGAGAAGAACGCGGAACACTGGTCGAAATACTTAGCGGTATTGTTTCAGGCACGCGTATCGTTGTCGCTGGCGTAAACAGTCTTGAAGATAATCAACCCATTCGTCTTGGTGAGGAATTAACGTTTTGAAAAAATTCAACCTTTCAGATTGGGCACTTGGACATCAATCCCTTGTCTGGTTCTTCATGATTACCTTTCTGGTTACAGGAACGATGTCCTACATCAATCTTGGCCGCGAGGAAGACCCGTCTTTCACTCTCAAAACGATGATCATTCAGGCAAACTGGCCCGGTGCTTCGGCAGAGGAAATGACCGAACAAGTCACCGACCGGATTGAGAAACGGTTGGAAGATCTAGAAACTCTTTACTTTACGAAGAGCATGACCACCGAAGGTAGAACCATCATAATGGTCGAATTGGAAGCTACGACGCGCGGTGATCAGGTTGGTGAATCCTGGGCGCAAGTACGCAACATGATTGGCGATATCAGTCTACAATTCCCTGCTGGCATACAAGGACCATTCTATAATGACCGTTTTGGCGATGTGTTCGGTAATATTTATGCATTTACATCAGACGGGCTTAGCCAACGACAGATGCGGGATATTGTCGAAGATACCCGATCTAAACTTTTGACAGTCAAAAATATCGGTAAAGTTGAAGTTGTAGGCGCACAACAGGAAATTATTTATCTTGAGTTTTCCACCAGCAAACTAGCGGCACTCGGCCTTGATCAACAAAGCATCATCACGACGTTGCGTGCCCAGAACACCATTACGCCGTCCGGCGTCATTCAAGCTGGTCCTGAGCGCATCAACGTGCGCGTGGGGGGGCAATTCACCTCGGAAGAAAGCCTTCGAAATGTGAACCTCAGGGTCAACGACAGGTTTTTTCCCTTGTCCGAAGTCGCCGAAATTACACGTGGCTATGTTGACCCTCCCTCCTCGCTTTTCCGATATGACGGGCAGCCGGCTCTCGGACTTGCGATCGGTATGAAGCAAGGCGCGAATTTGTTGGATTTCGGCGAGGCCCTCGAGCATGAGATGGAGAGTATCATAAGCGAGCTACCTGTCGGTGTGAATGTTCACAAGGTATCTGATCAGCCGGAAATTGTGAAGGAGGCTATCTCGCATTTCACCCGCGCACTATTCGAGGCAGTAGCTATTGTTCTTGCCATTAGCTTTATCAGTCTTGGGATGCGGGCGGGACTAGTTGTAGCCATCTCGATTCCTCTAGTACTTGCCATTACATTCTTGATAATGGAGGCCCTCGGCATCACGTTGCAGCGGATCACGCTTGGCGCGTTGATTATCTCGCTGGGACTGTTGGTAGACGACGCGATGATCGCGGTTGAAATGATGGTTTCGCGGCTTGAGTTAGGCGACAATTTACGCAAAGCCGCAACCCACGTTTATACCTCCACTGCGTTTCCAATGTTGACAGGAACACTGGTGACCGTTGCCGGCTTCATGCCTATTGGAATGAACGACAGTGCCGCAGGCGAGTTCACTTTTACGCTGTTCATGGTCATTGCCATTTCACTAATCGTAAGTTGGGTCGTCGCGGTGCTTTTCACGCCGCTTTTGGGTGTAGCTATTTTACCTGCCAAACTAAAGCATACACACTCCAAGCGCGGCTGGTTTTTCAGGTCGTTCTCCGCACTTCTGGGTGTTGCCCTACGCTTTCGCTGGTTAACGATTTTCGCGACGATCGCAGCACTGGGAGGATCATTATATAGCTTACAGTTTGTCCAGCAGGAGTTTTTCCCCTCGTCAAACCGACACGAATTGATTGTGACATTCAAGCTTCCACAAAACAGTTCAATTGCCGAAACCGAGGCTCAAATGACTCAGTTTGAAGTCGAAATGCTGCAAGACAATGAAAGTGTCGAATATTGGTCGACTTATATCGGCGGTGGTTCACCGCGCTTCCTTTTGCCATTTAGCCCGCCACAACCTGACGCAAACGTTGGACAGATTATATTGATCACAGCAGGTTTGGAGAAACGCGATAAAGTTCGGATAGAACTTCAAGAGTACCTCGAACATACTTTTCCCGGCACCGACGCGCTTGTCGAGTTGTTAGCTATTGGGCCTGCTGTAAGCCACCCAATCGAGTATCGTATCTCCGGTCCGGATATTCAGGAAGTTCGACGGCTATCTGCAGAATTAGCCAGTGTTATTGAACCGAACCCAAACTTAGGCAAAGTGATCTACGATTGGATGGAACCGATCCGCGTCGTTAAAGTGGAGCTTTTACAGAACAAAGCCAGACAACTGGGGCTTACGTCACACAGTGTTGCCTCGGCGTTGAATGGTATTGTAGGCGGTACTGTCATCACGCAGGTTCGCGATGGGATTTACCTTGTGAACGTTGTATCACGCGCACAACTGTCCGACCGAAATTCGATTGCAACTTTAACAAACCTGCAGCTTTCCGGCCCAAGTGGGCAGGCCATCCCATTAGCATCGGTTGCAACGTTCCATTACGAGTTGGAACAGCCCGTAATTTGGCGTCGTGACCGCATCCCGACAATCACCATCGGCGCCAATATCATCACGGACATCGAAGCCCCAACGGTAGATGCCCAACTGCGGGGTCCTGTCGCCGAGTATACGCAAACTCTACCTGCTGGATACAAAATCGAATTAGGCGGAACCACAGAGGGCAGCACAAACGCTCAGGGACCGATCATAGCTGCCTTCCCGTTAATGTTATTCATTATGGCCACAATCCTGATGATTCAGCTGCAAAGTTTCCAACGACTATTCATCGTTTTCGCAATCGCCCCGTTCGCGGTTATCGGGGTTGTGCTCGTATTGCTACCAGCAGGTGTTCCATTGGGATTTGTTGCCGTACTCGGCGTGCTGGCCCTAAGTGGCATCCTGATCCGAAACTCTGTCATCCTAATAGTGCAAATCGAGGACCTGAGGAACGCTGGCACAGCGCCTTGGAAGGCCGTGGTAGAGGCAACCGAATACAGAATGCGGCCCATTCTCTTGACGGCTGCAGCAGCCAGCCTTGCTCTAATCCCGATTTCTCAGGACGTATTCTGGGGACCAATGGCATACGCAATGATGGGTGGCATTATTGTGGGTACCTTCCTGACACTGATTTTCCTACCCGCGCTCTACGTTGCGTGGTTCAGAATCAAACGACCAAAAACCGACTAGATTGTATAAATTGGCGGAACTATGTCTATGAAAATAGTAATGTTCACCAACACCTACAACCTTCATGTCGGGGTGTTGCACACAGTGTCGACGGGCTTGCAAGTGGGCTGCATACAATAGGTCATCAGGTATTGGTAGTTGCCCCAAAGTTTCCCGATGCCAAGGAAAGTACGGATGAAATTGTTCGAATGTCAGCACTACAAGATTTCACCGGAAGCGATTTCGCATTACCGTCCCCCCTCAGCCGGTCATTAACAACACGGCTGGATACTTTTGCCCCAGATATCGTTCACTCGCATCATCCTTTTTTGTTGGGCGGAACGGCTCTGAGTATATCTGCGAACCGAAACCTTCCAATTATTTATACGAACCACACGCGCTATGATCTTTATAGTCACTACATCATCCAGAATTCCGAAATAATGAAACGTCTCGCGCTCAGCCTGACGACAGGGTACTGCTACCTGTGCGATGCGGAGATTGCACCAAGTAGAAGCACCGCTGACTTTTTACTTAAACAAATGTTGAGTCACCGATCACAGTTATTCCGACTGGGGTTAACACGCCACCTCTAGTCAATGTAGATACGGCACTTGAACGCAAGAAATTGGGCATCCCTGACGACGCATTTCTCGTCGGACATGCAGGCCGTTTGGCACAAGAGAAAAATCTGACATATCTGGCAAATGCCCTGGTTCTATTTCTCAAATCGAACGAAAATGCGCATGCCCTTATTGTATGTGACTGAATCATGGCAGAGCCTATGGCGAAGATATTTGCGAAAGGTAAGCGCTTCCTGACGCCGCCATGGCGAGCTTCATGAAGCGTGAAGGTGAAGTGGTCCTGCTTTTAGGGACAGGTTAGCGGCTCTGCTAAGATCCATCGGGTATCTGTTCATGCCGCTTTTCGTATCTCCGCTTGGGTGAAGTATG
>DFBM01000175.1 GCA_002366645.1 Rhodobacterales bacterium UBA3080
CGGAGCTCGATCGTTCCCAGACAAAGAAAATACGGCGAAGAATCTGGCGATTTCGAGGAGCTTTCTTGCTTTGGCAGTGGATCTGTCCCCAAAAGAACAACATGCCCTTCGGTTTGTGGCAATCCCCATCTCTCTATCCAATACGCCATGCGTTTCGCGGTATCGGCGGAGTTGTAGATGAAGACATCGGCATTCTCTGCGACAGAGCGAATCCATTTTTCAAACCTTATCCTGGGATTTTTCCTGGAGTATTGCGGGAAATCAATCGGGATAAGATCATGCACCATAACGATAATAGAGTTCGCGCCATTTCGCCTAAGAAACGGCCATAATCGCGGGGTCATTCTTGCATGGCCAACGTTTATATACGTGTATCCGTCAGGCAGATTGGTTTTCAGAATTCGCGAAAGAGAGAACCCGGAAATTGCAAGTCGTGATACCGTTTTTCTGACTTTGGCACCTGTAGTTGGCTCCTTCCGGAGCAACCATCGGAGCTTGGCCGGTGAATCCCATGGTCCGTTATTTTGTACGCGCATCATAAAGTCACGCATAGCTTCGCGCGACAACAGGACGGATTTTCCTTTGTAACGCGCAAGGAATAAAACTGGATCTGGTTGGCCAAGAAAATACTGGATATACGCGTATTCGACCCTATCAATTCCGGTAGGGTGGCCGCGGCCGATACGCGAAACCGTGCGCGAAAAATCGAGGACAAACGCGGATTTTTTCTGCCTCGCCACCCGCTGACCTTACGAAAATCTGAGTTGCTTAAGGAAATCCGTCAGTTCGTCTTTCAAATCGTCACGAGCCAACGCGAATGCTACGGTTGCTTTCAGATATCCGGCTTTGGAGCCGCAATCATAGCGTTGCCCTTCAAAACAATAACCGTACACCTTCCCGCCGTTGCGCGCTTCTTGTGCAATGGCGTCTGTAAGCTGGACTTCGTCGCCGCTTCCTTGTTTCAGGTCTTTAAGGCGATTCATAATTGCTGGTTCCAAAATATACCGCCCGATTGCGGCGTGTCTTGACGGGGCATCTTCGACGCTTGGTTTTTCGGCCATGTCGTCCACTGTAAGCAGCTTGTCCTTGGAGCCAGTTACAGAGAGTATGCCGTATGCGGAAACTTCCTCAGGTGCAACTTTTGTGGCGGCAACCATATTGCCACCGGTCTCGGCGTATTGCTCAACCATTTGTTGTAGGCAGGGTTTTTCGGCTGCGATGACATCGTCCGGCAGGATTACCGCGAAGGGTTCGTTCGAAATCAGCCGCCGCGCGCACCATACAGCGTGGCCCAGACCCAAGGCTTCGCGCTGGCGGATATAGGCGATTGCGCCGCTGTCCATGTCTGTGGCGCGTAGCTCTCTCAAAAGGTCAGTTTTACCTTTTTTGCGTAGGGTTTTTTCAAGTTCCGGGGCGCTGTCAAAATAGTCCTCCAGCGCACTTTTCCCCTTGGCGGTCACAAAAATAAATTCCTTAATTCCAGCCGCACGTGCCTCGTCGATCGCGTACTGAATCAGCGGGCGGTCAACCAAGGTCATGATCTCTTTCGGGATCGATTTGGTTGCGGGCAGAAATCTGGTGCCTAGACCGGCAACAGGAAAAATAGCTTTTGTAACTTTACGTTTCACAATGTCTCTCATTCACAAATCAATAGTGTGGAAATTTTAACCTAGTTAATTGCTACGCGAGATTTGTGCCACCTAAATATGAACACTTTACCTATATTCGGTGGCACGCGGACCAATAATAACCTTGTCCACTGGATAGAGCTTCGAAAGCCTTGCGATTTCCGCTTCGAAACGTCTTTTATAGCTGGTGAACTGGACCAGTGGTTGCGTACGGACTGATTTACCCAAGACGCCACCTATGTGCAGCCAGTATCCATTCTTGTAACGGACCTGAAAGTATCTGGGTGAGTTGAGCAACTGGATAACGCTGACACATTTTCCCACTTCAGTCAGAGCGCGAGCCGCAGAACTCGCTTGCTTCGCTTCGTGCGGGGTGGCGCAGATCACGATATGCTCGGATTGGTTGGTCTCGAATTTTAGAAATGTCGAAGGCTCGGATAAGAGCAAAGGTGTTTCCGTCTGCCTGTTTAGACCTTCGGTGAACCCGGCCGCGAGAGTTTCCATCAGCGGATCGACTTCGCGACGTTGAAGGCGGTAATCGTCGACCATTGCTGTTAGCCTCGACAACTGTTCTTTTGTGAAGCTGCGTAAGGCGTCATCAACAGAGTCATTAGAATGTTTGGTGCAAAAATACGCTTTGCTCGCCCCTATTTCGAATAAGTCTGACGGCACACGATTTCGTTTGCGCCGGGCGCTGGCGGCAAAGCCGTGCTGAACCTGTGCATTGGAGACAATAGCTGTTTTCCAACCGGCTGCATCAAGCCGTAGTTTTGCATCGGTTTCGTCTAGGAAAAACCTAAACGCCTCGTCAAAACCGTTAATGTCGAGCAGCGCGTCTTTTCGAAAAGCCATATTGGTGCCGAGCAATTTGACTGGGAAATCCGTTGATGCATCGAAAATTTCAAACGGTTCGGATTCGTCAATCTCGAACGTATGATCTGCCCCTGAATGATCAAAGCGCATTGCCCCCCATTGTCGACTTATACCATTACGCCCGCGGGTAAATCCGGTAGCGGCTCCCACAGTTGTGGAATGGAGCGGCGCAATAAGACGGTCCAGCCACGGCGGGTCGGGGATGGCGTCGTCGTCACAGAATGCGATAACCTCACCAGAGGCGGCGGCAATACCTGTATTTCTGGCGGCCGAAATATTTGCGATGCCGAACGGGATGAATTTTACATGACCAGCAAACGCTTCAGGTAAATGATCTGCGACAAGAACAACCTCAAAGTTCTTATGGGTCTGGTGGCGCAGGCTTTGCAACAGGTTCGATAATTGCGCGGGCCGTTCGCGGCTAACGACTACAAGACTGACCGGAACAGGCAAAGTCATGTCATGCCTTGGTCGGCGAGAATCTTTTCGATGCGTTCGACGTCCACAGGGTTATTCAATTCCCAAAAAGCGCGCCCTTTTGCATCAACCTCGACACATTGAACCGGAACCCCGTTTTCCATGAAACGCAACTGCTCCAGCCCCTCCCAACGTTCCAACACACCTTCGCTCATTTGCGCATACCGTTGTAATGCGTGTAGGCGATAGGCGTAGACGCCGACGTGATGGAACACCGGTGTGATCTCGGTGTCGGAGAAGTTGCGGCCAGTGTAGGGCAGGACTTCTTTCGAAAAATACATTGCCTTGCCGGCCCGATCAAATACAGCCGTTGTTCCGCCGACACGGTCGTTGGCACGATCTTCTTTAAACCCGTTAAGTGCGGCGGCATCGCAACGTAAAACCGGAGTTGAGACGGCGACTTCGGGGTCGTTCATCGACGCAACCAAATCGTCCACAAACCATGAAGGTGTAAGTGGAGCATCTCCTTGAAAATTTACAATGACGTCAAATTGGCCGAGTAGTTCGGCCGCTTCCCCACACCGCTCTGTTCCGTTCCCGCAGGAGGAAGAAGTCATCACGACTTCAGCGCCAAAACCCTCGGCTGCCGATTTAATGCGATGGTCATCCGTGGCCACGACAACTTTGTCGGCAGATTTTATCTGTTGCGCCGCTTCCCAACTACGCTGGATTAACGAACGCGACTTGCCAGTCGCCCCGCGAAGCTGGACGAGTGGCTTGCCGGGATATCTGGTTGACGCAAAGCGTGCGGGAATGACAACCAGAACCGACATGAATTACCCTTGCACCAATGTAATACCGGGTGCGTAAGCAATGAAAAACGGGTTTTCGTAGATAGGCTTACCGTATGTAAGGGCTGTGTGGTCATCGAGCCGAACGACCCTTCCACCAGCACCAAGTAATACAGCATGGCCAGCGGCGGTATCCCATTCCATTGTCCGACCAAGTCGCGGATAGATGTCCGCTTCTCCGGTCGCAACGAGGCAGAATTTCAACGACGAACCAGCGCTTTGGAACGCATCGACGTTATACTTGCCTATATAGTCGTCCGTGGCCTGATCCCTATGGGATTTCGACGCAACCACTGTCAGTGCGGAATTATCCGGTTTTGAAACAGAAATTGCTTTGGTTTCGCCAATGAGGTCGGGGGAAAACTGCCCAAGCTCCTCAACGGACTTTCCGTGTGCATCAGTATAAAACAACCTTTTACGAGCCGGGGCGTAGACAACTCCCAGCACCGGAACGCCGTCTTCCACCAAGGCGATGTTTACCGTAAAATCTCCACGACGATGAACGAACTCTTTGGTGCCATCCAGCGGGTCGACAATGAAAAAGCGGCTAGCGGAGACACTGTGGCTGTCGGATTGTTCTTCGGTGACGATCGCAATTTCCGGAAAAGCCGTACGCAAACCCGCGAATATCAACTTGTCGGCGGCTTCGTCGGCCGCAGTGACAGGGCTGTCGTCAGATTTTAGTTTAACCTCGAATTCGGGACCTTCGTAGATGCGCATGATCTCGTCACCAGCGAGAATGGCGAGGCGTCGAATCTCAAAAACAATTTCCGTGTTTGGCATTTATAAAGCCTTTTGCATATGATGTTGGCATAATGTTATAGCCATATGGACGTATGTTGCACCGTTGGGCAAGTAGCGTTTGCGAGTTTCAAAAGGATTGCCGATGGAAATTAAAACCAGAGTGAACAAATCAATGCTGGGCGCATTGATGGCCTTCATGGAGTTGCTCTTCCACTCCATCGTTCGCGATATCAGGACTTCTAGCGGAAATGCGGTTTTGGGAATGGGTCTGGTGATTATGCAGAGCCTTTTAATGCTTGCCATTTTTTTCGCGTTATTCAGTGTTATGGGGATGAAGTCGTCGCTAATTCGCGGGGATTTTGTAGTATTTCTTTTAACCGGCATCTTCCTGTTTTTAACGCATAATAAAGCAGTATCGGCGGCGATGGGCGCTATTTCCCCTGTTGGAGGTATGACCCTGCATGCACCGATTAGCACACCACTCAGTATATTGAGTGCGATTCTTTCCGGCCTATACACGCAGCTTGTTGGGTTTGCGTTGATACTTCTCGTCGTCCATATCTTGCGCGGTGGCTTGGAGTTTTATAAGCCCGCAGATCTGGTTTTTCCGTTTTTTATGGCTTGGGCAAGTGGTGTTGCGATTGGATTGGTTTTTGGAGTATTGACCCCCTTCGCACCCAAGTTTGTCCCAATGGTTGCTATGCTGTATCGGCGCGCGAACATGATAACGAGCGGGAAGATTCTGCCTGTAAACTATATGTCTGCATCGATGATTGCCTGGTTCGACTGGAACCCTTTGTTTCACACCATCGATCAGGCTAGGGGCGCTGCGTTTGTGAACTATTTCCCGCGCCACACCAACATGGAGTATCCGGTTTACCTATCCATTTCGCTGCTTATGTTCGCTGTCATGGTGGAATTCTGGCTGCGTAAAAATATGAGTTCGAGTTGGGGTAAGAGGTCGATGCTATGATTAATGAAGTTCCGGAAGGTATGCTCGCGCTTCAAACTATTACGATGCCGTCGACGAAAACGGCAGCAAACGTAAACTTCCGTGACAATTTCGCTGGATGACCTGATGGTGCAAATTGGCCAAGAAATCGGTGTGTCCAGATGGTTTGAAATTAGTCAGGAGCACATCGATACATTTGCTGATGTCACTGAAGGTCTACAGTTCATTCAAGTTGACCCGGACAAGGCAAGTGGCACCCTATTCGGCGGTACCATTGCTCACGGTTTCCTGACGCTATCGATGCTTAGTGTGATGGCCGAAGATGCGCTGCCATAAGTGGCCGGTCTTGCACACAGCGTTAACTATGGCTTCAACCGCATCCGTTTCGTTGCGCCGGTTCCTTCGGGCGCAAGTATCCGTGGGCGGTTTGTCCTGACAAAAATAGATCAAGTTGAGGGTGGCTTTACACAAACCATGGACGCCTCGATTAAAGTCAAGGATTCCAGCAAGCCAGCAGTGGTTGCAGAATGGTTAACCCGCCACTATTTCGCTTAAGCTGCCCGTTCCGTTTTTGTTAAGCTTTTTGAATCCGTTCGCTGTTTTCATGAAGATTCTGCACTTCGATCAAAAAAACGTGAAAAAGACACCAAGCAACCGCTTGCAGCATGCAAATAGCCCTCCTATATACCCATCAAACGATCCCCGCTCGGGGATTACCTTATGGGACGAAGTCCGGGGGCCATAATGGACCCGAACTTCACACTCGCCGCTAGAAAGGAAGACACATGTCTAAAGTTATCGGTATTGACCTTGGAACCACCAACTCCTGCGTTTCCATCATGGATGGTGCACAGGCTAAAGTTATTGAAAACTCCGAGGGTGCACGGACTACGCCGTCTATCGTAGGTTTCACAGAAGACGAGCGTCTGGTTGGTCAAGCCGCCAAACGTCAGGCTGTGACGAACCCTGAAAACACACTTTCCGCTATCAAACGTCTGATCGGCCGCCGGATTGATGATCCGATGGTTACGAAAGATATGGACATGGTTCCATATAAGATCATCGACAGTGGTGAAGGCGATGCATGGGTTGAAGCACAGGGTGAGAAATACTCCCCATCGCAAGTATCCGCATTCATCTTGGGCAAAATGAAAGAAACAGCCGAGGATTATCTTGGCCAAGGTGTGACGCAGGCCGTTATCACCGTCCCAGCATACTTCAACGACGCACAGCGTCAGGCAACCAAAGACGCCGGTAAAATTGCTGGCCTCGAAGTGCTGCGTATTATCAACGAGCCGACTGCGGCTGCGTTGGCATATGGCCTTGATAAAGAGG
>DFBM01000058.1 GCA_002366645.1 Rhodobacterales bacterium UBA3080
CTGCGTGCCCGAATACGTTCATCATACATCCGGCGATGTGCCAGCATTAGGCCACCGATCAGCATCGAGATGCCGGCTGATCCACCAAGAACGATAGCAATAATTTGTTTGACACCGTGGCTTACGCCCAACGCGTCCCAGATGGCTAGGGGCGTCAACAAACCAACCAGATGGCCTGCAAAAATCAACAGAACACCGACATGGAACAGGATCGAGCCCATGATCAGCTGCTTGCGACGCAAGAGCTGACTGGAGCTGGACTTCCACGTGTAAGGGTCACGCTCGTACCGCGCGATTGAGCCAATCGCCAACACTGTTAGCGCAATGTAGGGGAAGGTTCCGTATAGAAACTGATGCATTTTCGCCTCCTATTCGTTCATTGCAGCGGCTGGCTGCGTATTTGCGGGGATGTCCATGTTTGCCAGAATGTCCCGCGAAACGGGGCAACCGGCGTTCGGATCAGGACCGAACGTGATTTCGGCTTCTTCCCAGACATCGTCCAGTGCTTCCAGATCTTCCGGATCGTCGTCTTTGACGGTCAGAAGCTCCTTAACCATTTCGCTGGACGCTTCGACGCCAGCGAACTCGGCCAAAGCGGCGAGAACGGCGGCGTAGTTGCTGTCACGGCGCTGAAGGCGTTCAGCCAAAGCCGCCAGAATGTGACCCGCGTCCTCCAGCATTTCCTTTGCTTCATCCAACGGACGGGTGGAAAGGAACTCCAGCAAGATTGGTAAGTGATCGGGCAACTCTGTGCTGACCAGATCGAAACCGCCGGCACGGTAGGTGTCCAGCAAATCGACCATTGCGGGGCCACGATCACGGCTCTCACCGTGAACGTGCTCGAACAGGTTCAGCGACAAGGTGCGCGAGCGATCGAACAACAGGACGAAACGTTCCTGTAATTCGTAAACATCGAACTGCTCCATATCAGCTAACAAAGGTTGGATGGCGGCGAGCGCATTCTTCGAAAGAATGCCCTCACCTGCCAACACTTCACCAATCTCGCCAGCGGCAGTCTTAAGATCGGAACTCGGGTAGCTCAATAGAACTGATAATGCTTTGAACGTAACGCTCATCGTGCACCTCCAGTCGGAACGACAAATTTACGCGAACCGAAAAGTTTCTTGCCACTGCTGCCAGTGGAACAACCATTGCCATCGGTAAAGCCGCATCCACCTTTCATGTCGTAGGCATCCTCGACAGCTTCGCGGTGCGTTGTTGGCACTTTGAAACGTTCCTCGTAGTCAGCAATCGCCATGATTTTGTACATGTCCTCGATCTGTAGCGGGGTCAGGCCAACTTTTTTGGCAATACCCAGATCAACAACTCCCTCGACAGTTTTGGAGCGCATGTAGCCGCGCATCGCCAGCATTCGTTCCAGCGCCGTTACCACAGGGGCTTCGTCACCCGCCGTCAGCATATTGGCGAGGTACTTCACCGGAATACGCAGTGACTGAACGTCCGGCATGTCGTCGTTCATGGCAATCGCACCAGCTTCGGCCGCATTCTGGATCGGGCTGAGTGGCGGGATATACCAAACCATTGGCAATGTGCGGTATTCGGGATGCAGCGGGAAGGCAATCTTCCAGTCCATCGCCATTTTCCACACGGGGCTTTCGATTGCGGATTTGATCCATGCCTCGGGAACGCCTTCTTCACGGGCAGCGGCCTGAACTTCGGGCTCGTTGGGGTCAAGGAACACGCCAAGTTGGGCATCGTATAGTTCCTGTTCGCCCTCCACACTCGCGGCTTGCTCGATCTTGTCGGCATCGTAAAGCATCACACCCAAGTAACGGATGCGCCCAACGCAGGTTTCCGAACAAACGGTCGGCATACCGGATTCAATACGAGGGTAGCAGAAGGTGCATTTCTCGGATTTGCCGGATTCCCAGTTGTAATAGACCTTTTTGTAAGGGCAGCCGGAAACACACATCCGCCAGCCGCGACATTTCTCCTGATCGATCAGCACAATGCCGTCGTCCTCGCGTTTGTAGATCGCACCGGACGGGCACGAGGCTACGCAGGCGGGGTTTAGGCAATGTTCACACAAACGCGGCAGGTACATCATAAAAGTATTTTCATACTCGCCATAGATTTCCTTCTGGATGCCGTCGAAGTTGTAATCCTTCGAACGCTTCTCGAACTCGCCACCAAGAATTTCTTCCCAGTTCGGCGCCCATTCGATTTTCTCCATCCGCTCGCCGGTAATTTTGGAACGAGGACGTGCCGTAGGGAACGCCGTCATTTCAGGGGCAGACTTCAGGTGGTCGTAGTCAAAATCAAACGGCTCGTAAAAGTCGTCGATTTCGGGCAGGTCCGGATTGCCAAAGATATTCGCCAAAATCCGCCATTTCGAACCCTGTTTTGGGTGCAATTTACCAGATTTTGTACGTGTCCATCCACCATTCCAGCGCTTTTGGTTTTCCCAGTCTTTAGGATAACCGATGCCGGGTTTGGTTTCGACGTTGTTGAACCAAGCGTATTCAACGCCGTCACGGCTGGTCCAGACATTTTTACATGTGACCGAGCAAGTGTGGCACCCGATACATTTATCGAGATTCAGCACCATGCCTATTTGTGCACGAACTTTCATTAGCTCTGCCCTCCTTCTTTTGCCGGCTCGTCGAGCCAGTCAACCTTGGTCAATTTACGAACAATCACGAATTCATCGCGGTTGGACCCAACTGTTCCATAGTAGTTGAACCCGTAGGATTGCTGGGCATAGCCGCCAATCATATGGGTAGGTTTCAGCGTCGCGCGGGTAACCGAGTTGTGGATACCACCACGAAGACCTGTCTGTTCGGACCCCGGTGTATTCACGATCTTTTCTTGTGCGTGATACATGAAGAGGGTGCCTTCCTTCATCCGCTGCGAAACAACCACACGGGCCGTAAGCGCGCCGTTGACGTTGTAAGCCTCGACCCAGTCATTATCGACGAGGTTGGCCTTTTTAGCGTCAATTTCAGACATCCAGACCACCGGACCACCACGGTTGAGCGTAAGCATCAACAAGTTGTCCGAGTAAGTGGAGTGGATACCCCATTTTTGGTGCGGTGTGATGAAGTTCAGCACAACGTGCGGTTCGTTATTCTGTTCCGCAGTGTTCACGTCTTTGGTGATCGTTTTCAGATCGACCGGAGGACGATAGGTACAGAAACCCTCACCGAACGCCCGCATCCACAAGTGGTCCTGATATAGCTGCTGACGGCCAGACAAGGTGCGCCATGGGATCAACTCGTGAACGTTGGTGTAACCAGCGTTGTAGCAGACCTCTTCGCTTTCAATTCCCGACCATGTCGGGCTGGAAATAATCTTGCGAGGTTGTGCAGCGATATCGCGGAAGCGGATTTTCTCATCCTCTTTCGGTTTGGCCAAGTGCGCGTGTTCACGACCAGTTGCTTTGGACAGTTCGTCCCAAGCTTTGACCGCAACTTCGCCGTTGGTTTCAGGGGCCAGCATCAGGATCATCTCGGCGGCATCAATAGCCGTGTCGAGTTTCGCCAAACCTTTGGTAGCACCTTCGTCCGTAACAACACCGTTCAAATCTTTCAGGTGATGCATTTCGACTTTGGTGTCCCAAGCGATACCCTTACCGCCGTTGCCGACTTTCTCCATCAGAGGACCAACAGATGTGAACCGCTTATATAGGTTCGGGTAATCCCGCTGCACTTCAACATAGTTCGGCGCTGTTTTTCCCGGAATAAGTTCGCATTCGCCCTTCTTCCAGTCTTTAACCTGATCCTGCGCGATCTCGGCAGGGGTATCGTGTAGCAATGGAAGCGCTACAACGTCGGTTTCTTCGCCCAGATACCCCGGAACGATGTCCGAGAATTTCTTGGCGATAGACTTGAAGATTTCCCAATCCGAACGGCTTTCATATGCAGGATCAACCGCCGCTTGAAGCGGGTGGATGAACGGGTGCATGTCGGATGTGTTCAGATCGTCTTTCTCGTACCAGCTGGCCGTTGGAAGAACGATATCGGAATACACAGCCGTTGTGGACATACGGAAGTCGATTGTCACCAACAGGTCGAGTTTGCCTTCTGGTGCATCTTCATGCCATTCAGCCTCGATCGGTTTTTGACCACCTTCTTGACCAAGGTCCTTACCCAGAACACCGTGGTCTGTACCAAGAAGGTGTTTCAGGAAGTATTCATGGCCTTTACCGCTTGATCCCAGCAGGTTCGAACGCCACACGAACAGGTTACGCGGCCAGTTTTCCGGTGCATCCGGATCTTCGCACGACATTTCCAGATCACCGGACTTCAGGTTCTTGGCGATATAGTCTTTGGTGTCGATGCCAGCAGATTTCGCAGCTTTCACAACTTCCAACGGGTTCGTTTTCAACTGTGGTGCCGACGGCAACCAACCCATGCGCTCGGCACGGATGTTGTAGTCGATCATGCTGGCGTCTTTCCAGTCGCCTTTCGGCGCTGTTGGCGACAGGATCTCATCGGAACCCAGCGTTTCATAACGCCACTGATCGGTGTGGGCATACCACGCCGAAGTGGAGTTCATGTGCCGTGGCGGACGTGCCCAATCAAGCGCGAAGGCCAATGGCTGCCATCCGGTTTGCGGGCGCAGTTTTTCCTGACCCACGTAATGGCTCCAACCACCGCCGGACTGTCCGACCGCACCACACATGACCAACATGTTGATGATACCACGGTAGTTCATGTCCATGTGGTACCAGTGGTTCAAACCAGCGCCCAGAATGATCATCGACTTGCCGTTTGTCTTCTCGGCGTTTGATGCAAATTCGCGGGCGACCTGAATGATCTGGTCACGCGGAACACCGGTGATCTTCTCGGCCCAAGCGGGGGTGAAGGGGATATCGTCGTTATAGTCTTTCGAGACCCACTCGCCGCCCAGACCACGATCAAGACCATAGTTTGCACAGAACAGGTCAAACACGGTCGCGACGTAAGCTTCGCCACTTTCAAGCGTAACTTTCTTGACCGGAATTTTACGGGTCAGAACGTCTGGATGTTCACACTTAACGAAGTTTTCCGTTGCAGCTCCACCAAAGTATGGGAAGTCCACGCCAACGACTTCGTCGTGATCTTCTTCCAGTAGAAGCGAGAGTTTCAGGTTTGTATCTTTGCCTGTTGCACGCTCTTCAAGATTCCATTCAGCACTCCCGTCCCAGCGGAAACCGACCGAGCCGTTTGGCGGCACGAGGTCGCCGGAATTGCCGTCAATTGCGACGGTTTTCCATTCGGGGTTCTTTTCCTGCCCAAGTTTGCCCTTCAGGTCATCAGCACGTAGCTGGCGGCCCGGAACAAGCTTGCCGTCTTTTTCTTCCATAACAACGAGCATCGGCATGTCGGTGTATTGACGTGCGTAATCCTCGAAGTATTTCGCCTGACGGTCCAGATGGAACTCGCGCAGGATGACGTGGCCCATGGCCATTGACAGCGCGCTGTCTGTACCCTGCTTGGGTGCCATCCAGATGTCGCCGAACTTGGCGGCCTCGGAATAATCTGGCGAGATAACGGCGGATTTTGTACCGCGGTAACGTGCTTCGGTATAGAAGTGCGCGTCCGGCGTACGTGTCTGTGGAACGTTGGAGCCCCATAACAGCAGGAACCCAGCGTTATACCAGTCAGCGGATTCAGGAACGTCGGTTTGCTCGCCCCATGTCATCGGGCTGGCAGGTGGCAGGTCGCAATACCAGTCGTAGAAGCTCATCGCGGTGCCGCCCAGCAAGGACAGGTAACGCGAGCCAGCGGCATAGGATACCATCGACATCGCCGGGATTGGAGAGAACCCGAATACGCGGTCTGGACCGTATGTTTTGGCAGTATAGGCGTTAGCGGCTGCGATGATTTCTGTGGCTTCTTCCCAATCGGCACGAACGAACCCGCCTTTCCCGCGCGATTTTACATAATCGGCACGAAGGACCGGATCTTCTTGCAGCTTTGTCCAAGCTTCAATCGGGGAATTGTTTGCGCGCATCTTGCGATAGCTTTTCAGCATACGCGCGCGGATCAGCGGTGTTTTCACGCGGTTGGCGGAATATAGATACCAGCTGTACGAGGCACCACGGGCACAGCCGCGTGGTTCGTGGTTTGGCATTCCGGCGCGGGTGCGCGGATAATCTGTTTGTTGGGTTTCCCAGGTTACAATGCCGGATTTCACGTAGATTTTCCAGCTACACGAACCCGTGCAGTTCACACCGTGGGTCGAACGCACAACTTTGTCATGGCGCCAGCGGTCGCGGTATACGTCTTCCCAGTCACGGTTTTCGTCCGTGGTATTGCCGTGGCCGTCTGCAAATTTCCCAACGCTGTTGCTTTTCAGGAAATTCAGCCTGTCTAATAGATGGCTCATTTCATTTCTCCATTTTTAAAAGTCGGTGCCGGCGAAAAGAGGGGACAAAACGCCGGCACCAAGATCACGATTTAAGGGTTTTTCACATACGCATTCGGGCGCATGTAGAACCACCAGTTAATGGCTATACAAACCGCATAGAAAATCGCGAAACCGTAAAGGGCATATTGTGGTGTACCTGCACCCATCTGCTCGCCGAATACTTTCGGGATGATGAAGGCACCGTAGGCAGCCACAGCTGAAGTCCAACCAAGAACCGGACCTGTTTGTTCCTTGTTGAAAACCATACCGATTGTACGGAAGGTTGAACCGTTACCAAGGCCGGTTGCTGCGAACAGGATCAGAAACAGAACCATGAATGGCAAGAAGTATGTTTCAGGTGTAGCAGAGGCATATGCCTGCTGCAGTATCCAGGCCAAGCCAACAGCCGAAGCAACCATAACAACCGAGATCCACTGTGTAACGCGCGCGCCACCAAGTTTATCAGCCATCATACCACCGACAGGGCGGATAAGCGCGCCGATGAATGGACCCATCCATGCAAACATAAGGGCCGATGGGCCGTTAGGGTTCAAAGCGTCGTGGTTCAGAACACCGTCGGCACCCATTACGTGCTGAAAGCCAAACACAACTTTGATAGTCAGCGGAAGCGCTGCCGAGTAACCGATGAACGAGCCAAAGGTCATGACGTAGATGATTGTCATCGCCCATGTGTGCTTGTTCTTAAAGATCTGGTACTGACGTGTCAGGTTTTCACCAACAGAGCCCGGAATCATTTTCAGCAAGATAACTGTCAAAGCGATAACGATTGGTAGGACGATCCATTTGGAAACACCAAAGCCCGAACCGTGTGCAGCCTCTGGAAGCATCAGCCATAGGCCGAATGTTGCAGTCACAAGACCGATAAGAAGCATACCTGTCATGACAGCAAATGCGCCAATTGGGTTAGGAATGTCCGGGGAGACATGCTCGTCACGGATGTTGTTCATGCCGAACCAGCCAAGGAAGGCTAGTGGTATGAGAAGGACCAACCATATAAAACCAGCATTTTGGATGTATGTTTCAGTTCCCGCAGGAATTTTACCGATCAGAGTACCGGATGTCTGCTGTAGCGTCATCGATGTGCCGCCAAAGATACCCAAAGTCATAACCAGCGGAATAACGATCTGCATAGTTGTAACACCGAAGTTACCAAGACCAGCGTTCATGCCCAGCGCATACCCGATCTGTTTCTTCGGGTAGAAGAAGCTGATGTTGGACATGGAAGAAGCAAAGTTACCGCCACCGATACCGGAGAGAAGTGCCAGAATCTGGAACGTCAACAGGGATGTATCAGGGTTTTGTAGTGCTATACCTGCCCAGAGTGCCGGGATCATCAGTAGTGCGGTTGTAAAGAAGATTGTATTTCGTCCACCCGCGATACGGATAAAGAAGGTCGAAGGAATACGAAGCGTCGCGCCACTGATACCTGCGATCGCGCCCAGTGTGAACAGATCGGATTTGGCAAAGTCGAACCCGAGGTTCAGCATCTGCACTGTGATAATGCCCCAGTAAAGCCAAACAGCAAAGCCGCTGAGCAGGCTGGGGATCGAAATCCACAGGTTTCGTGTGGCGATGGATTTACCGGTCGACGCCCAAAAGGCCTCGTCGTCCGGGTTCCAGTTTCTTAGATCTTTTCCCAATTTCTCTCTCCTCGTTTGAGTAGGTCGGTGGCGGTGGGCCTTGGTGGCCCACCAGTTTTGTTAGTTACGTTCAGACTTTCTCGTCGTGCGTATCGTTGTATTCCGCGACAACCTGAACCGAGTGTGCCAGGGCCTCATTGGCCCGATCCGCACGAACTTTCAGCAGGTCGATATTGGCTTTTTCAAACAGCGCCTTCTCTTCAGCTTCCTGCTCTGGCGTGAACCGGATCAAGAAAGTCAGCAGCGAAGCGATCGTGACGACCACACCGATTGTGAAGAAGACATGGTCCCACTCCATCGCGCCCTTGAACAAGAAACCCGCAGCCACAGCACCGGCGTTACCACCTGCGCCAACCACGCCAGCAACCGCACCCAGCGCCTTTTTGTTGATGAACGGAACAACCGAATATGTCGCGCCTTCGGCCATTTGGGTAAACAGCGAGAATACGATCAACATCGGAATGGCCAGGAACAGCACGTTCATCTGGCTAAAGATCATCAGTGCAATGCCTTCACCCAGTAGGACGATGAACAACCAGAACGACCGGCCTTTAAGCCCCCAGATTGAACCGAAGTTGTCACCAAAGATGCCGCCCAATGTGCGTGCGAAGATATTCATCAAGCCAAACGAGGCTGCAATCGCACCGGCTGTAACCAGATTCACATTGAAGTAGTCATAGAAATAAAGCGCCGCGGTATTGTTAACCGTTAGCTCGATCCCGAAACATGCGCCATAAATCAGGAACAGAACCCAGACACGGTAGTCTTTCAATGCTTTGAAATACGAGCCTGTAACTTTTGCCTTTTCCGGTATCAGGCCTTTCGCGCGCAATTCCTTATAGTTGCCATCCGGGGCATCCTGGGTCAGGAAGTAATACGCGATACCGATGATGAAGATAACGACACCGACTGCAAGCATGGACATGCGCCATGCCACTGCATCAGTTACACCAAAGAGAACTATAATGCCCGAGAAGATCAGAGGCATAACAATCTGCGTGACACCACCACCCAGATTACCCCAGCCAGCGCTGGTCGCGTTGGCTGTTCCGACGACGTTAGGCGCGAACATCACCGATGTGTGGTATTGAGTAATAACAAAGGACGCGCCGATGATACCGATCAGAAGGCGGAAGAACAAAAAGGTCTCGAAACTGTTTGCAAGACCGATACCCGCAACCGGGAACGCCCCGAAAACCAACAGATACGTGTAGGACAGTCTGGGCCCGATCCGGTCAACCAGCCAGCCGATAAAGAATCGCGCAAACACCGTTACCGCGACCGAGGCGATGATGCTCCAGCCGACCTGCTCTTTGGTTAGTTGCAGTTCTTCGCGCACCACGATCATTAGGGGGGCGATACCGAACCATGCAAAGAACGCTCCAAAGAAAGCAAACCACGCCATGTGGAAAGTTCTTATCTGCACCATATTAACTTTGAAGAAATTCCCCCAAAGACTTGTGGCTTTGTTTTGTAGTTCCATTTTTTTGTTCCTCGTTTCGAAACTATTGAGACCAGCATCCCGTTGCCGTTTAGGCATATCGATGGTCGCTGACTTTCGTTTGTGCGTGTTTTTGAACAGCAAACCCAAAGACAACAGGCATCATCTTTGGAGTTCGCGAATTGATCTAGGTCAACGAAGTAAAAAAATATAATAAAAACAATAGTTTATTGATATATGTCGCTTACTACTTGATCTGAAGTCAAGTCGGTGGTTTCATGTTGTTAAGGGGCTGACCAACATGTTACCTAAACTCACTTGATAAATGTCAACCGGATACGGAGCACGCAAATGCCTACGGCCAAATTCTCCGAGATTCGTGACATTGAGTTGTTTGAAGGAATCTCGGAAGATTCCTTTGTCGCTCTGATGAAGGCTGCCTATATTCAAAACTTCCCGCCAAATGTGGAAATCATTACCGAAGGGGAAACTTCGGACTTCCTACATGTTGTCTTAACCGGGTCTGTCGAACTTTTCGCAAACTGGTCAAATAATGAAACAACCATGGCAACCGTCTGGCCTGTGAGCAGCTTCATTATCGCTGCCACAATCCGGTCCGAACCCTACCTGATGTCAGCCCGCACTCAGGAGAAATCCCGGATTGTGATGGTGCCGTCGGCGGATGTAAAAGACGTCTTCGAGAAGGACGCCGAGTTCGCGAAGAATGTCGTGACAGAACTTGCGAGTTGCTACCGCGCCTCGATCAAAAACGCCAAGAACCTGAAGCTGAGAACCTCGAAAGAACGTCTGGCCAACTATTTGCTGAAGACCCAGAAGAAATCTGGGGCAGGTCAGAGCTTCCCATTGAAATACGAGAAACGTCGACTGGCCTCCTACTTAGGCATGACCCCCGAAAACCTTTCCCGTGCCTTCAGCGCACTCAGAGAGCATGGCGTTAACGTCGACGGTCAGATTGTTCATATGGAAAACCCCGGTAAGCTGATCGAATTCGCCAAACCCACTCACTTAATCGACGAATAGTTTTAGGTAAAAAAAGACTTTTTAAAGCGCGTTGTCAGATGAAATTTATTTGAGTCAGACGCATCCGGAACCTTCGCACTTTTGTTGCTCAGTGTTCTGAATTAACCTGTTATTTGCATGAAAGGCGTTGCCGGAGGAATTTTAGACGCAAAGGGCTCTATAGGAAAACTGTGTTGTAGATTGACACAACTTATCCAGAGATTACCCTACTGCCGATGTCGTTATTCTTTCTACACAGATAACGTTTTCCTTCCTTCATGGAAAACCGGTTCGCTTCGGACTTTCTGCGCCGCCATTAACATATCTGTATCGAAGTGTTTTTCATGTCTCCAGAATTGCCACCCACTCGTTACCAACGCCCATTTTTTAAAACGCGATAAGACACAGGTTTGACAACCGACTAATGTGCAGCGTTGCAGTCGGTAGCGGATATCGAGCGCCTAGCGAACGTTACGGGCGTTTCATATCCGAGAGCCGGATTTGGGTTGATAAATGGTGAGAAACCCCAAAAGATATAGCCCACCCGAATAGTTAGGATACGGAGGATCAAAATCGCCGTGAAATATAGTAAGTTAAGTTGGATGCATGCTTTCGCACCCATAAAGTAGTACATTAAAACATAGTCTTACGCGTCATATTAGGGTGATTTTTTGCTTTGCTGTTTCGGCTCTGCCCGAACAGCGTCCAATATTGAACTGTTGTTCGGAAGAAACGCTACTAAGAAAAATGGTTATTTTGATCCTTAACTCGACAAGACCACAAGGATATAGACATATTTCCCTTGGCTGCTTCGCTTAGGTTAGAGTGCCGATAAGTTTTGCTAAAAGTATTCAAGTGGATCTGTAACCAATAACTGACGATACGTTATCGCTGCAAATATGATTGTTGCCCTATAGCCAACTGTCGCCGGCGGCCCAATCCTATCGATATGCAGTTTAGCTTGCTGCCTTAATTCGGCAATAAAACCCGCCACGGCACGTTCCGGAGAAAACAGTCGACCAACTATTGGTAAGGAGTGACCTGCGCCCCTAGAACTCCTCCATTTTGATGTAGAGTCCGCCCAACCAAAAGGACGGACAAATGAAGAAGCGGTTCACAGACGAGCAGATCATACAGATGCTGAAAGAGCAGGAAGCTGGCGAGAAGACGGCTGACTT
>DFBM01000026.1 GCA_002366645.1 Rhodobacterales bacterium UBA3080
GCGTTCAGGCCGGTTTCGGCCTCTAGTTCCTTGTAGAACTTCACGGAATAGTCGTGAATGTGCGAAGTTGCGTAGCCCATGTTGAACAGCGGTAGCAGGCCAGCGGCGTGCCATGTCGAACCCGAGGTAAGCTCGTCGCGTTCCAGCAGAACGACGTCGTCCCAACCCGCTTTGGCGAGGTGGTAGGCGATCGAGGTTCCGACGACTCCGCCGCCGACGACGCAGGCTTTTACGTGGGTTTTCATATGGCACCTCCGAGTGATTCACACGCAGTTAACCTTGTCACGCCCCGCACGTCTATATGGGGCCGACTTTGGTTGGGGCGAAAACGACATGGTGACTTGCGGGGCGTTTAATCTTTATGCAAACATTCGCGCGACTCAAGAAGACTTCAAACAATGGGATCGGAGACATTATGTTTAAGAAATTGGCACTAGGCGCGATGGCGTCTGTTATTGCAGGCGCGGCTTTTGCAGCGGACCTCGGGGGTAAGGAAATCGTCGTTGTGACGGAAAACGCTTATCCACCACTACAGTTTATGGACCCGAAGACGGGCGACGCGATCGGCTGGGAATATGACGCCATTGCGGAAATCGGCAAGCGCATTAACGCGACGATTGTTATTCAAAACACAAGCTGGGATGCGATGATTCCGGCGGTTTCCGAAGGGCAGTACGATGTCGGTATGACAGGGATTACAATCCGCGACGACCGTAAAGAAAAGGTGGATTTCTCGGATGCGTATATGCGTTCGGAAATGTTCATGCTGGTGCGTGCGGATGAGGCGAATTTCACCGACGGACCTAGCTTTGCAGCTTATGAAGACGGGCTGGTTGGCGCGCAGGCGGGGACGACTCCGTTCTACGTAGCGGTTTACAATATGCTGGACGCTGACGAGGCGAACCCGCGGATCAAATTGTTCGAAACCTTCGGTGCGTCAGTTCAGGCGCTACGGGCCGGTGATGTTGACGTTGTGTTGACGGATGGCACCGCCGGTAATGGCTACGTTAAGGCCAACCCTGACACGTTCAAAATCGTTGGCGACCCGATGGGAACCGAGGATTTCGGGTTTATCTTTCCAAAAGGCTCCGATCTGGTTGGCCCGATCAACGAGGCGATTGCGTCGATGAAAGCGGATGGCACAATCGAGGCGCTGAATACCAAGTGGTTCCTAGAATACGAGATGGGCCAGTAAGCCTTAGAAACGAAAGAAAAGCCCGGCCATTGCGTCGGGCTTTTGTCTATTTATGAACAACGCTCCACATAAAGACGAATTCCCCTATTGGCTGGTGCTGGCGATCGGCATCGGGCTTTACTTTGCGTATCGGGTGGTTTCGGACGACCTTTATGTGCAGGTGTTCAATATTGTTTCCAGAGGGATTTCAATCACGCTGTTTGTAACGTTTGTTGCGTTCTTTTTAGCGTCAGCTTTAGGGTTGTTGCTGGCGATGGCGGCCTTGTCGCGGTACGTGGTTCTTAGGCAGGTCGCGCGGTTTTATATCGAAATAGTGCGTGGCATTCCGATGCTGGTGCTGCTGCTCTATATCGCCTTTGTCGGTGCGCCGCAGTTGGTTGCATTGATCAACTGGATTGGCGAACCTTTGGGTTTTGATCCGATGAGGACGCGGGATTTGTCGCTGTTGTGGCGGGCGGTTATTGCGTTGATGGTCGGGTATTCCGCCTTTATCGCGGAGGTGTTTCGCGCAGGTCTGCAATCGGTTGATATTGGGCAGATCGAGGCGGCGAAGGCGCTGGGGATGCGGCCGTGGCACCGGTTCAGATTCATCGTTTTTCCGCAGGCGTTAAGGACGATCATGCCGCCGTTGGGCAATGATTTTGTAGCGATGATCAAGGATAGCTCGCTGGTGTCGGTGTTGGGGGTCGCGGATGTTACGCAGCTCGGCAAGATATATGCGGCGGGATCATTCCGGTTTTTCGAGACGTATAATATCGTCGCGCTGATTTACTTGTTTATGACGATCTCGATCTCGCTCGCCTTGCGACGGTTCGAGCGGCATTTGGAGCGGAAATCAGGGGACTTGGCAGAATAAAACCGGCGCCAGATAGCGCTGGTTTGTTGTTTTGATATTAGCGGTTTGGACCGAAGTCGTTGGCCATAACAACGCCATCGCCGTTGCGATCAACAAGAGCCAACCAAGCAGCGGACTGACCAAGGAATTCTTCGAGGGAAACAGAACCGTCGCCGTCAACGTCGTTGAATTCCAGCGTCATGCCAACAGCTGCTTTACGGTCACCGCCGTGGCCACCTTTTGGCTGGTCGGAGTGGCTGGTTTCGCGAGCGTTGTCGAAGAAGGCATATTCTTCGGCGTCGAGAACACCGTTATCGTCCGCATCAAAGGATACAAAAATGTCGGACCGGCGGGAGCTGACGTCTTCGGACGTTACCTGACCGTCTGTGTTCATGTCCCATTCGTCTAGAAACCCTGCGCCCGGAGTGCCGGTACCTGCCGCGAAAGCGGATGTGGCGAGAAGTGCGGATACTGCGGTTGCTGCGATTAGCGTTTTCATTATGTGTTCCTTTGAGTTGTTAGTTATTATTCACTTAGACACATGGTAATACGTGCAAGTAATGCAATTCCGTCGAAAAAAGTTTTGCCGCTTGTAAGAAAGTTTTGAAATCTCCACATTGATTGGGAAATCTTGAAAAATTATGGATGAAACATGACCCAGAACCCGCTTCTTCAGCAGTGGAACACTCCATTCGAAATCCCGCCGTTTGATCAGATCGAAAACACACATTTCGCCCCGGCCTTTGACGAAGCATTCGTTCGGGCACGAGCGGCTATCGACGTGATTGCCGGTAACCCCGCACCGGCCACTTTCGAAAATACGATCGAGGCGATGGAGCAAGCCGAGGAGCTGTTGGAGCGTGTCGCCGGCGTATTCTTTAACCTTGCGGGTGCGGATACGAATGACGAGCTGGAAGCGTTGCAACGTGATCTGTCACCCAAATTTGCCGCGTTTTCGGCCGAAACGCTGATGAACGGGTCGCTATATGCGCGGGTGAAGGCCCTGTTTGATGTTAAGGAAGATTTGGGCCTGACGGCCGAGCAAAAGCGGGTTTTGGAGTTGTATCACCGTATGTTTGTGCGCGCAGGGGCGGCATTGGCACCGGATGCAGGTGAACGTCTGAAAGAAATTATGCAGCGCTTGGCAACACTGGGCACCGCGTTTTCGCAAAATGTGTTGGCGGACGAGAAGTCGTGGGAAATGACGCTAGAGGCGGACGATCTTGCAGGTTTGCCGGACAGCCTGATCGCGGCGGCGGCGCAAGCGGCGAAGGAGCGGGGCAAGGACGGGTATGTGATTACCCTGTCGCGTTCGTTAATTGTGCCCTTTTTGCAGTTTTCCACCCGCCGCGATTTGCGCGAAGTGGCGTTCAAGGCCTGGGTTGCGCGCGGCGAAAATGGCGGGCAGTCGGACAATCTGGAAGCTGTGGCCGAGACGCTTAAGTTGCGGCGGGAGCGGGCGGCGTTATTGGGGTATGACAGTTTTGCGGCGTTCAAGCTGGAAAACGAAATGGCAAAAACGCCCGAAGCAGTGCGCGAATTGTTGATGGCGGTTTGGGAGCCGGCGAAAGAGGCGGCTGACCGGGATGCACAAAAACTGACCGAGCTTTTGCGTGAAGACGGTGTGAACGACGATCTGGCGCCTTGGGACTGGCGGCACTATGCGGCGATTTTGCAAAAGGCCGAGCATGACTTGGACGAGGCAGAACTGAAACCGTATTTGCAACTCGATAACATGATTGAGGCGTCGTTCGATGTGGCGGGCAAGCTGTTCGGTCTGTCCTTCAAGGAACTTGACGCACCACTTTATCATCCTGATGCGCGCGCGTGGGAGGTGCTTAAGGAGGGCCGGCATGTTGGTGTATTCATCGGCGACTATTTTGCACGCACTTCGAAACGGTCAGGGGCGTGGTGTTCGAGTTTTCGCTCGCAATCCAAATTGGGAGGCGATGTGCGGCCGGTTATCGTCAATGTTTGCAACTTTGCCAAGGCACCCGAGGGTGAAGTCGCACTGCTGACGTTTGACGATGCGCGGACGCTGTTCCATGAATTCGGCCATGCGCTGCATGCGTTGATGTCGGATGTGACGTATAACTTTATCTCGGGGACGTCGGTTTCGAGGGATTTTGTCGAATTACCGAGCCAGCTTTACGAACACTGGCTGAGCGAGCCGGAAGTTCTGTCCAAACATGCGCGTCATGCCGACACAGGCGAGGCGATGCCACAGGATTTGCTGGAACGCTTGTTGGCGGCGGAAAATTTCGATCAGGGGTTCTCGACGGTGGAATATACCGCTTCGGCGTTGGTTGATCTGGACTTCCATGCGGGCGAGGCACCTGTTGATCCGATGGTGGCGCAGGCTGAAACGCTGGAACGTCTCGGGATGCCGGCGGCGATTACAATGCGCCACGCTACACCGCATTTTCAGCATGTGTTTTCGGGTGACGGTTATTCAAGCGGTTACTATTCTTACATGTGGTCCGAAGTGATGGATGCAGATGCGTTCACAGCGTTCAAGGAAGCAGGCGACATTTTCGACCCTGATACGGCGGCTAAACTGGCGGAGCATATTTATACGGCGGGCGGGTCGAAGGACGCGGCCGAGCTTTATACAGCGTTCCGTGGCTCTTTACCGAAGGTCGAGGCGTTATTGAAAGGGCGGGGGTTGGCGTAAACCCCCTCCTGACCTCCCCCCTTTAAATGGGGGAGGGACGCTGGGCATGCGCATCGTTTATTGCGTTTACGTGGTGCGGTTTGGCGAAAGCGGGTCGCCCGTCGGGTCCTTGTGGATGATGACGTCGGCATTTGGAATGATCCGCAGTATCTCGCGCTTTAGGCCAGCACTTATGGCATGGGCTTCGTGAAGACTTTGGCTGCCTTCCAGTTCTATGTGGACTTGAACGAATATCAGGTTGCCAGCGGTGCGGGTTTTTAGGTCGTGATAACCCAAGACGCCGGGCCAGTTTTTAACTGCGGTTTCTACTTTGGCGATGCTTTCGGGGTCCGCATGCCGATCCATCAAGGCGTTAAAAGCACCGCTTCCAATGCGCCAAGCCCCGAACAGCAAAAACAATGCAGCGGCGAGTGCGATGATCGAATCGATCGAGGTCAGGCCGAACGCCTGCGAGGCAAACAATGCGGCGATAGCGCCGAAATTTGGCAGAAGGTCGGACAAATAGTGCAGGCTGTCGGCGGCGACGACTTTGCTGCCGGTGCGGCGGGCGACGCGACGTTGCCACAAGACCAGCGCGCCTGTGATTATCACCGATGCAATCATGGCGACAATTCCGCGGCCTTCGGCGTTCAGGGCGGGTGGGGCCTCCGACAAAAGGCGTTCGATCGCAGACCAGCCGATAACCACCACCGAAACGATAAGCAACAAGGCTTGCGCCAGCGCGGCGAGGTCTTCAGCGGAAGAATGGCCAAAGTCGTGGTCGTCATCTGCGGGGCGGGCGGCGTACACGATTGCCAGCACGCCTGTCAGAGATACGATCAGGTCGAGCGCGGAATCGGTAAGGCTGGCGGCGATCGACAGTGCGCCGGTCTCTCCGAGCGCCCAGAGTTTAAGTGCCACCAGCAGTGTGGCCACCAGAACCGAAGCACCGCCAGCGGACAGGTTCAGTTTGAGGTTGCGTTTATCGTTCAAAACCACTGCCCCGGTTCCATAAAGCCGAGTTCCAACAATTGAGTGGAGGTCCATTCGAACTTCCGGCTTCCGCCCCAGTGGAAAGTGTCGATATCATCGGCCGAGCCTGGGTTGTGCATTAATGCCTTGGCAACGCGGAACGACATGACAGCCAAGGTCATGTTGTTGTGCCATTGGCAGGCGATGGTATTTAGCTCGGGGTCATTCAGGCGCAAATCGAGGTCGATTTCGACACCGGGGTTGGCTTTGAAAAGGCTAATGCGGTCGATACGCCGTTTTTCCCACGGGATATGTTCCTCGAAGCGCCAGCGCAGGCCGCCGAATACCTCGATCTGGCGTTCCTGCGCTTCACCGTCGATGAATCGTTCCTGTCCGTAATACCCGCTGCGATCAAGCTGGGCGGAGCCGATGTCCACCCCGTTGCCATGTTCGGACAGGTTTTCGGGGTAAAGGTCGATGGCATAGGAGAATACAGCGGAACGGCGTTCTTCTTCCATGAAAGTGATCGCGTCTTTGATGTCGCGAGTCTCGCAGTAGGGGAAATAGAGGTATTCGGCGTTGAAGCCATAATAGACCCACTTGCCGGTGCAAGCGCGGATGACTTTGTTGATGACTTCGACGGAATCCTCGATTCGGTTCAGTTGCGCGGGAAAATAGTGCGCGCCGCCAACGGTGGCGCTTGCTACGTCACCGACGACGATAACCGTACCGAAGCCTGCTTTGATCTGGTGTTCAACGGCGCTGTCGAGCTCGATTTCGTCTTCGGCAAGGATAATGGCCACAGGCGCAGGCAGATTTTGCCCTTCAAGTCGCAGAAATTTGTCGAGTTCTTGGTGTGGCATGTCCGGCTTTCACGATGTTCAGTCCTCGTTTAGCAAATATGCCCCCTGTTCTGAAAGCGAAAATCGTCCTCCATTGCACAGGAATTGCCAAACATGTAGACGGGCGGCGCGGGATGGACTCGTGAAGTGATGCAGGTGGCAAGATGTCCGATACAAAAAAGCTGTTCGTAAAAACCTATGGCTGTCAGATGAACGTCTATGATAGCGAGCGCATGGCCGACGCTATGGGTGCGAGCGGCTACACGTCTGTGGATACGCCGGACGAGGCGGATATGATCCTGCTGAACACTTGTCATATTCGCGAAAAGGCTGCGGAGAAGATTTATTCTGAGCTGGGGCGCTACCGGAAGTTCAAAGAGGCAAACCCTGAACTGAAGATCGGCGTCGCCGGTTGTGTGGCGCAGGCGGAGGGCGAGGAAATTATGATCCGCCAGCCTTTGGTTGATCTGGTTGTCGGACCGCAGGCCTATCACCGTTTGCCGGCGATGGCGGAAAAGGCGGGCAATGGCACGCAGGTCATCGACACGGAGTTCCCCGAAGAGGACAAGTT
>DFBM01000140.1 GCA_002366645.1 Rhodobacterales bacterium UBA3080
GCCCAGCAGACGGCGGCGTTTCTGACCGAAAATGCCACAAGACTGCCCGAAGCCCCGCTGGTGCTCTGCGCCAAGGGCATCGATCTTCAAACATTCCAGCTACAAACCGATATTGCGGCCAGCCATGCACCAAACCTGTCGACCGCCGTCCTCACCGGCCCCGGTTTCGCCACCGAAATTGCCCGTGGTCTGCCGACAGCCTTAACCCTTGCTTGCACGGATCTGGCCTTGGGCGAAACACTGCAACGGCACCTCTCCACGGACCGTTTACGCCTATATCTGACCCAAGACGTCACAGGCGCGCAGCTTGGCGGAGCCCTCAAGAACGTCATCGCCATTGCCGCTGGCATAGTCATCGGCGCCGGTCTTGGTGAAAGCGCTCGCGCCGCCCTGATGACACGCGGGTTCGCCGAAATGCGCCGCCTTGGTGTTGCCATGGGCAGCGTCGACGAAACTTTTTCGGGCCTATCCGGTCTTGGCGATCTGGCGCTTACATGCGCCTCGCCAATGTCTCGCAACTTCGCCCAAGGCTTGGCGCTCGGGTCCGGTGCCGGCCTGACGAATGGCAAAACCGTTGAAGGTGTCGCCACCGCCGAGGCTGCCTGCACCCTTGCCAAACGCCACAACGTCGAGATGCCCGTCGCCCAAGTCGTCGCCGCTGTGCTTTCACGCAAGATTACGGTAAACGAGGCCGTAGACGCCCTTCTATCACGGCCCCTGAAGCAGGAGTAAACGCATGAACTACTGGCTTTTCAAATCCGAACCCAATGCTTGGAGCTGGGCCGATCAGGTCGCAAAAAGCGATGTGGGCGAAGAATGGGACGGTATCCGCAATTACCAAGCTCGCAACAACATGCGGCTGATGAAAAATGGTGATCTCGGGTTCTTCTACCACTCGATTGACGAAAAACGCGTGGTTGGTGTCGTCGAAGTTTGTAACGAAATCCACCCTGACAGCACCACCGACGACTCCCGTTGGGAATGCGTGGACATCAAAGCCGTCGGTCCATTTCCCAAACCGGTGACCCTTCAGGAATGCAAAGACGATCCGCGCCTTGAGAACATGGTTCTGGTCAACAACACCCGCCTATCGGTGCAACCCGTGACGCCGGAAGAATGGCGCATCATCTGCGAGCTTGGCGGATATACCGCCCCCTAGCGCTCGAAACCCTTGATTGCGCGCCTGTTTCACGCCCATACTGCCCTCATAAAAAAAACGAGGGGGTAAAGTTATGGGAATTCTATCCGTACTAATCGCCGCCGCCGCTAGCTACGCCTTCGGGGCGTTTTGGTATATGACATTGGCAAAACCGTGGATGGCCGCATCCGGCGTAACGCAAGAAATGGCGAAATCCGCCGACGGCAAGCAGAACATGACGCCGTTCATCATCAGCGCCATCGCCAGCATTCTGGTTGCGGGCATGATGCGACACGTGTTCGGAATGGCTGACATCACTGGCGCATACAAAGGTGCCATGGCCGGCCTTGGTCTTGGCCTGTTCATCGTTTCACCATGGATCATGACCTGTTACGCCTTTGGCATGCGACCCCGTAACCTGACGCTTATTGATGGTGGCTATGCTACGATTGGCTGCACGATCATGGGATTGGTGTTGGGTCTTTTTGCGGGATAAATGAATGACAATACTTATCAGCGGTGCCGGTATTGGCGGGTTAAGTCTCGCGCTAAGCCTCCACCAAATTGGCGTTCGCTGTCGAATTTTCGAAGCCGTCCCCGAGATTAAACCACTCGGGGTCGGCATCAACCTGCAACCCTCCGCAGTTCGCGAGTTGGCCGAACTTGGGTTGCTGGACGAGTTGGACAAAATTGCCTTGCGGACCGAAGAAGTCGCCTACTCCTCCGCGCAAGGCGGCATGATCTGGTCGGAACCCCGCGGGATGAACGCCGGGTATAAATGGCCGCAATTCTCGATCCATCGCGGTCATCTGCAAATGCTGCTTTTGAAAACCGTGCAAGAGCGGCTTGGTACTGGTGCCATCACAACCGGCATGGAGGTCACCGACTGGTCCGACACAGCCAGCGGGGTCGAGATCGTAGTCAAAGATCGCGAGTCCGGCGCCGAAACGCGTGAAACCGGTAGTCTGTTTGTGGCGGCTGATGGCCTGCACTCAAATGCCCGCGCCCGCCTTTATCCGCACGAAGGCCCGCCCGTCTGGGGTGGTATCGTTATGTGGCGAGGCGTCACGCATGGCCCGAAGTTCCTGACGGGTCGCTCGATGGCGATGATTGGCGAAAAGAAACGCAAGTTTGTTTGCTATCCGATTGCCGATACCTCTGAGGGGTCGATCATCAACTGGATTGCCGACCTGCAATTCCCGCCCGATTATATGTGGTCGCGCGAAGACTGGAACCGCCCCGGTAAAATCGAGGATATCCTGCCCGAATTCAAGGACTGGTCATTTGACTGGCTCGACGTGCCGCAGACCATCAAAAATGCGGAACATATCTTTGAGTTCCCGATGATCGACCGCGATCCCCTGCCGCGCTGGACCCATGGCAACATGACATTGCTTGGCGATGCTGCACACCCGATGTACCCGATCGGTTCCAACGGTGCGACGCAGGCGATTTTGGACGCGCGGGTATTGGCGCGCGAAATCCGGACTCTTGGCGAGACCGCCGCTGCCCTTGAGGTCTACGACTCTGAACGCCGCCCTTTGACAGCGGCCATCGTTACAGCCAACCGTGGCGACGGGCCGGATAAAGTCCTCGACATCGTTGCCGAACGCGCGCCGAACGGCTTTGACAGAATCGAAGATGTTCTGAGCACATCCGAGTTGCAGAAAACCGCCGCCGTCTACAAGAAAACCGCCGGAATGGACGTCGAAGGATTGAATAATCGACCATCTATCATTTCGCCGCCAGACCCGTCATAACACCCGCATCAAACTTGGAGATTCCCTTGAGCGAACCACTATCAGGGATCGCCCCGAACGCCGAAGCTCGGCTGGGGCGCATACTAAAAAGCATCGCCAAATGGCTGGCATATTTCGGTGGGTTCCTGTTGACCGCCGCCGCAATCATGACCGTCTTCTCGATAGCGGGACGGGCGATGATCTGGGCAGGCCTCGGACCAGTACCAGGTGATTTCGAACTTGTCGAACTGACCTGCGCCGTCGCCGTCTTCAGTTTCCTGCCGTGGAGCCAGATCAACCGCGGTCAGGTCACCGTCGACATTCTGGTCGACGCTTTCTCGCCACGCGTACGGGCATTCCTTGGCATGGCGGGGGACGTTGCCTTAACCATCGCCTCGGTCGTGATCGCATGGCGTCTATGGCTGGGCCTCGGGGAACGTTTGCCGATGGGCTCCGACACCCTGCGCACTCTCCTGATGCTCGGCAACAAACCTTATTACACCGAGACCACGTTCATCCTGCGTATGCCCGTTTGGTACGGCTACGCGCTGTCGATGGTCGGTGCAGCCTTCTTCGCAATCGTTTGTTTTTATACTGTCTGGCGGTCCGTAAACTGGACAATCCGCGGCCATGAAGGACCAATTCTATGACCGGCCTAGAACTCTCGATCATCGCGTTTGCGGTAATGCTTATCGCCATATTCCTGCGGATTCCCATCGGAGTATCAATGGCATTTACCGGCTTTATCGGCACATGGGTGCTGCTTGGCTCGCCTAATGCGGTGCTTAGCCAGTTGAAATCGCTGACCTATGACACTTTTTCCAGCTACTCGCTGTCAATCGTGCCGTTGTTCCTGCTGATGGGTCAGTTCGCAACTAAATCCGGTATGTCGCGCGACCTGTTCAGGTCCGCCGCCGACTGGTTCGGGCATTACAAGGGCGGCATGGCGATTGCCGCTGTCGGGTCCTGCGCGGGCTTTGGGGCAGTCTGTGGGTCTTCGCTTGCAACAGCCTCGACCATGGGACAAGTCGCCCTGCCCGAGTTGCGCCGCTACGGATTTTCCGACGCGCTTTCAACCGGCGTGCTGGCAGCTGGTGGCACGTTGGGCATCCTGATTCCACCATCCATCATTCTAGTGATCTACGCCATTATCGCCGAGCAAAACATCGTCAAGATGTTCATGGCGGCAATGATTCCCGGGATGCTGGCGGCCCTCGGTTACATGCTTACCGTCATGATCTACGTCTGGATCAAACCGGACAGCGCCACTTCTGCGCCCCGCGTTCCAATGAAGCAACGTCTTGGCAATCTCGTCAAAATATGGCCCGTTGTGGTGATCTTTCTTGCCGTCATTGGCGGCATTTACGCCGGCATTTTTACCCCGACAGAAGGCGCGGCCGTTGGTGCGATCGGCGCCGGTCTTTACGGTGTGCTCTCCGGCGGGCTTGATCGTCGCGGTTTTCTGGATTCCATTCTCGCCACAGCGTCCTCGACCGGCATGATCTTTTTTATCGTTTTCGGCGCGCAGTTGTTCAATTCGTTCCTCGCGTTCACGCAAACACCACAGGGACTTGCTACTTGGGTTGGCGCGCAGGGCTATGCACCGATGCTGGTATTGCTGGCGATGCTGGCGCTTTATCTGGTTTTTGGCTGCGTGATGGATTCCCTGTCGATGATCCTGCTGACCATTCCGATTTTCTTCCCAATCATAATGTCGCTAGATTTTGGCATGCCGCCCGAAGAAGTCGCTATCTGGTTCGGCATTATTGCCCTGATCGTCGTCGAGGTCGGTCTGATCACCCCGCCGGTCGGCATGAATCTTTTCATCATTCACTCAATTGCGCCGGAAATCCGGATTACGCAAACCTATCGCGGCGTTGCCCCCTTCGTGTTGTCCGACATTATCCGCGTTGGCATCCTGATCGGCTTCCCGTCAATTACCCTCTGGCTGGTTCGAGTAATGTTTTAAGCAGGAGAGCCTCCCCCACAGAGGCTCTCCTTCACCCCACATGAAGGCGTCCCCTCACGCTCGCTCCATTAGTATGGCGACGGCAGAATTCGTTGTATGTTGAAGTGGCGGCGGACCTTGGACCAATCCGGCGTTCTGCCAGGATACTCCGCTGCCATATGGATAGCACAAGCATCAAACATCGCAAGAAATTACTACCTAAAATTCAATGCAAATGAAGCTTTTCGCCCGAAACAGCGGCGTTAACGGTTTGTTTACCAAAATTATACCACAATTGCCCTAATCAAGATCGACAACTATGGTTTTTTGTGGTTTTTAAGTCGAAATCATCCACAAATGGGCACAGAATGTCAAAATCCGTCGAAAAGTTATCATCGCACCGCGCGCATAGTTTGTTGACCGTTTTACGTGAAAACGGCGGGTCCTGCCGGACCACGGAACTGGCGGGGATGCTAAAAGTTTCGGAAGAAACTGTCCGGCGCAACATCAAGAAGCTCGCGAAAGAAGGGTTGGTCATCAAGGTTCATGGCGGCGTGTTGCTAACCAACCGAAACGACGAACCGGCTTTTGGCGAACGGATGGAGGCAAACCAGCCCGCCAAGCGTCACATGGCCGCGCACGTGGCAGCCCAGATTGACGACGGCACTTCATTGTTCATTGACAACAGTTCAACCACCAGTTTTGTTGCCGATGCCCTGCGCGTCCGAAAGGACCTGTTTGTCGTCACCAACTCAATCAAGGTTGCCGAACGGCTGTCCGCGCACAACGGGAACCGCGTGTTCTTCGCAGGTGGCGAGTTGCGGGAAAGTGACGGTGGTAGTTACGGCGCCGGCGCCATAGAATTTGTGAAAGGCTTCAACCCCGACTTTGCGATCCTCTCAGCGTCTGCGGCGAGTGCCGACAAGGGTTTCATGCTGACCGATCTGTCCGAAGCCGAAATTGCACGGATTTACGTCGCCAAAGCCAACGTCCGTATCATTGTCGTCGACCAAAGCAAATTCGGGCAAAACGCGCCGATTGTATTTGCCGCGATACCGGACATCGACATTTTGGTTACTGACGCACCAACGCCCGAAAAATTCGCCGCCGCAGCCCAATCGGGCAGCCTTAAAGTTATTGTCGCCACCGGAGACTCCAAATGAATTTCGAAGACATACACCAGCAACTGGCCGACCATGCGCTGAAAACTGTTGATGCGGCGTCGGTGACCGCGATGTCGTACTTCCGCCAGCTTCTGGAAATCGAAACAAAGGGGGACGAAAGCCCGGTTACGGTAGCCGACAAGAATGTCGAGGCGCAGATCAGGGCGGCTTTGACCTCCGCCTACCCCGATTTCGGCATTCTGGGCGAGGAGTTCGGCAGCGAGCAGATGGACGCCGAAACCTTCTGGGTGGTTGATCCCATCGACGGAACGCGTTCGTTTATATCCGGCATGCCGCTGTTCGGGATGCTGCTCGGGCTGGTGGACAAGGGCAAACCTGTGCTCGGCGTTGTGGCGATGCCAGCGCTGGACGAGGTGTATATCGGGCAGGCCGGTGTCGGTGCGGATTTGAACGGAGTGCCGATTGTGGCGTCCTCGCAGACCGATCTGGATCAGGCGACGCTGTTTATTAATGAGGGCGAAAAGCTGGCTGCCACCCACCCCGATATTTTTGCGAAACTCTGTGCATCGGGCAAAACGCGGCGATTGTCGTACGACTGCTATCCGCACGCGTTGCTCGCAGCCGGTCACATTGATGCGGTCGTGGATTACGACCTGCAACCTTACGATTATCTGCCCGTCGTTGCGCTGATCGAGGCGGCAGGTGGCCTCATGACTGACTGGCAGGGAAACCCGCTTAGTCTGGAATCGGACGGTCGCGTCCTTAGCGCCGCGACGCCTGAATTGCTGGAGCAACTTATTGAACTGGTGAACCCCGCATGAATGTTCTCGCATTTTTCCTCAACCTCGCGGGCGCAACGATGTTGTTACTGTTTGCTGTGCGCATGGTGCAGACGGGGATTGAACGCGCGGTTGGGCCCTCGTTCAAACGCATCCTGACCAACCCCAAACGCAACCGGATACAGACCTCCCTCATCGGGATGTTGCTGGCAATCATCCTGCAAAGCTCCACCGCGACAGCACTATTGGCCACAGGCTTTGCCGCTGGCGGTTTTCTGACGGTCAGCGCCGGTCTGGCGATTGTTCTGGGCGCCGATATGGGGTCGGCACTGGTCATCCAGATCCTGTCGTTTGAACTGGACTGGCTGGTGCCCTTCTTGCTAGCGATCGGTGGCTGGATGTTCCTGAAAACCGAAAACCGAGGGTCACGACAAGCTGGTCGAATTCTGCTAGGCATCGGTTTCATCCTGATCGCGCTGCAAATGATCGGCGCCGCCAGCGAGCCGATACGCGAAAGCGCCTTACTGCCGCAAATGGCTGGTTATCTTGGCAGCGAATATATCACTGCCTTCCTGATCGGTGCCGCGCTGGCATTTATTATGCACTCTAGCGTCGCTGCGATCCTGCTATTTGTGACATTGGTTACCTTGGGTATTCTCCCGGTCGAGGCTGGCGTATCGCTGGTGCTGGGTGCGAACCTTGGCGGTGCAACCCTGCCGCTTTGGTTGTCGCGCGGAATGGCGCCCATTGCCCGCCGTATTCCGCTTGGCAATCTGCTGCTACGCGGAACCGCCGCCATCGCCGCGCTGTTCATTATCAACCTTACGCCGCTACTGCCTGTGTTCGATGCCTTCGGCCCCGGCCAACATCTGGTCAACGTGCACCTCGCCTTTAATCTGGTTTTGCTTTTAGTTGGCCTGCCGTTTACCAAAATCATGGAAAAACCTCTGGAAATGTTGCTGCCTGAACCAAAGGCAGAAACGACAGACAGCTCCCTTACACCGCTTAGCGCGCTGGATCGCGGCGTACTCGATACACCGAAGTTGGCCCTTTCGGGCGTCACCCGCGAAGTCTTGCGCATGGGACAGATTGTGGAAATCATGGTGCATCCGGTGATGGAATTATACGAGGATTTCGACAAGGATCGTATGCTCAAAGTCCGTAAGATGGATCTGGAAGTGAACGCGATCTTCTCTAACATCCGCCGCTATGTTGCCGAACTTCAACGTGGCGACCTGTCGAAGGCCGACGCCAAAACGGCCCGTGCGTTGACGGAGTTTTCTATCAACCTTGAAACCGCCGGTGATATTATTGCGAAACGGCTGCTGGTGCTTGCGGAATCCAAAAACACAAAGCATCTGCAATTTTCCAAACAGGGCTGGAAGGAGTTGCTGACCATGCACGAACGAGTGGTTTGCAACATCAAGCTCGCATTCAGCGTTCTTATCAGCGAAGACATCGAGTCCGCCCGAACTTTGATCGAGGAAAAATCCGAGATGGCGAATATGGAGCGCAAATCCCGCAAGCAACATCTAAAGCGGCTACGCGAGGGTGGAGAGATCAGCTTCGAAAGCAGCAATATCCATCTAGAAACCTTGCGAAACCTCAAGGAATTGAACTCGCTGTTCGCCTCGGTCGCCTACCCAATCCTCTATCGGGAGGGCCAATTGCTGGAAACGCGGCTGGTTGAAACGTTGGATGCAGACAACAGCTAAGGCGTTTTTTCCTGCGTCGCGAGCGCCATGAATGCAGAGACGAGTTTGCCGCGGCTGCGCTCTCGCAGGCAAATCAGGGCCTCGTCCATCGTGACCGGCGGCCCATCAAGGCGGATCAGTCGGAAGCGATCATCGTGGCCGTATTCCGCCTCGGAAACAAAACCGATGCCGGCCCCTGACGCCACAATTTCGCGGACCGCTTCGCGGCCTTCGGCTTCGATAACCGGCGCAAGGTTGACGCCAGCTTCGCCAGCTGCCTCTTGCAGCTTTTGCCGGGTTTTGGACCCGCGCTCCCTGAACACCAAAGGAAAATCCGCTAAGTCCGCAAAGGACAGTTTTTCGCGACCTCCCGTTTCGAAACCGACCGCCGCGAAGGCGACGATCTGCGAGGTTCCCAGAATTTCCACGTTGATATCCGCGTTTTGCGGGACTTCACCCATAACGCCGATATCAGCCTCGTATGCATAAAGCGCATCGATCACCCCTTCAGTATTCGCCGACCGCATCGAGACTTTGATCCCCGGATACAGCGCCCGAAACCGGCCCAGAACCGGATTAACGTGATGCGCCGAATCCGCGCTGATCCGCAAAACCCCCGAACTCAAGCTCTGCGTTTCCGAGAGCAATTCCAGCGCCTGACGCTCGTTTTCGAACAGCCGGTTGGTGATTTCCAGCAGCTTCGCCCCTTGCGCCGTGATCGTCACCTGCTTCTTGTGGCGGTTAAACAACAACACATCATACTGTTCCTCCAGTTTCCGTATCTGGTCCGAGATCGCCGGTTGAGTCAAAAACAACGCCTCCGCAGCACGTGAGAAACCACCGTGAATGGCGACATTGTGGAAGGCTCGAAGCTGAACGTAGCGCATTTTATATCCATCACTTAAATCGATAATATGATCTAAATTAACGATTTTACAAATAGCTTGTCCAGACTAAAACTCCCCATGAAATCCGGTGCAAAGGAACGGAAAATGTCCGACGCGATATCACCTCCGAAAATGGGCGAGCCATATCTGCTAACGCCCGGCCCGCTCACCACTTCGGCCAGAACCAAAGAAGCAATGCTGCGCGACTGGGGGTCGTGGGATGGCGAGTTTCGCGCCATAACCGCCGAGATGCGCGCCAGGCTGCTGGAAATGACCGGCGATACCGAAGGCCTCCTCGATTGCGTGCCCATGCAGGGCAGCGGCAGTTTTTCGGTCGAGGCAATGTTAGGCACGTTCATCCCCCGTGACGGTAAAACGCTGGTCCTCAGCAACGGCGCCTACGGCAAACGTATCGCGAAAACGCTGGAATACCTAAATCGCGATCACATTGTCATCGACAAAGGCGACTACATGCCGCCACGTGGTCCCGAAGTCACCGCCGCCATCAAGGCTGACCCGTCTATCACTCACGTTGTCGTCGTGCACTGCGAGACCTCCTCGGGCATACTCAACCCTATCAAAGAAATCGCTGACGCAGTTGAGGCCCTTGGCCGAAAACTGCTTGTAGACAGCATGAGCGCCTTCGGTGCCATCCCGCTCGACATCAACGACGTCCCATATGCCGCCATGGTCTCCTCCGCCAACAAATGTATCGAGGGTGTCCCCGGCTTCGGCTTCGTCATCGTCCGCAAAGACGAACTGGAAGCCGCAAAGGGCCGCAGCCATTCCCTCGCGCTCGACGTCCACGCGCAGTGGTCGCATATGAACAAGACGGGACAGTGGCGCTTTACGCCGCCCACCCATGTCGTCGTCGCCTTCCTCGAAGCCCTACACGCCCATAAAGCCGAAGGCGGGGTCGCGGGCCGTGGCGCACGCTACGCCAGAAATCGTGACGTCATGGTCGCCGGCATGCGGGAACTGGGATTCGAGACCCTTTTAAACGATCGCTGGCACTCGCCGATAATTGTCACCTTCTTCTGTCCGGCTAATAAAACTTTCAGCTTCGATGGTTTCTATGAAAAGATGAAATCGAAAGGTTTCATCATCTACCCCGGCAAGCTGACCTTCGTTGACAGCTTCCGCATCGGCTGCATTGGCCAGATGGACGAAAACGTCATGCGCGACGTAGTAACCGCCGCAAAAGAAACACTATCCGAGATGGGCGTCGACTCCGCCGCCCCTCCGCCCGAAG
>DFBM01000201.1 GCA_002366645.1 Rhodobacterales bacterium UBA3080
TGGGCGATATTAAGCGCAATAACTAGTATGGAATAATAATGAGCATTTTGCGCGAAATTTTAGGCCCTTATTACCTTCGCTTACAACGTCGCCGACGACGCCTTCGGGCGCTACGAAAACGTAAGGAAATTTCGGTGGTCAACAATCGTGCGAGCGCCCGAAAAGACTCCGACATTTTTCTGTTCTCGACTGTGCACAATGAGCGCCACAGGCTGGCGTATTTTCTAGATTACTACCGCAAGCTCGGGGTGAACCACTTTTTCTTTGTCGACAATGACTCCGACGACGGAACCGGTGAATTTCTGGCAGCACAACCAGACGTCTCCCTGTGGTTTTCCTCCGCAAGTTATAAACGTGCGAATTTCGGGATGGACTGGGTCAACAACCTGCTCCGCAAGTATGCCCGCGATCATTGGGCGCTGGTCGTGGATGTCGACGAGTTTTTTGTGTATCCTTATTACGATACCCGACCGTTGCGGGCGCTGACCGACTGGCTTGATGCAAGTTCGATAAAGTCCTTCGGGGCGCTGTTGCTGGATATGTACCCGGAAAATCAGCTGGAAGATCAGAATTACATCGCGGGGCAAAGCCCGTTTGAAACACTCACGCATTTTGACAGCGGGAACTATACGCAAAAACTGAACAAGAAGTACGGCAACCTCTGGATTCAGGGCGGGCCACGCCAACGTGTATTTTTTGCGGACAAACCCGCACTTGCCCCCGCATTGAACAAAATCCCTTTAGTGAAATGGACACGAGGCAACGTCTACGTCAGTTCGACACACACTTTGCTGCCACGTGGGTTGAACAAAACATTCGAAGATTGGGGTGGAGAGAAAATTTGCGGATGTCTGCTGCACACCAAATTCCTACCGGATTTGGCCCATAAGACCGCACGGGAAGAAACGCGACGACAGCATTATGCCGGTGGTCGTGAATATAGGGCCTACAAGTCCGCAAATGGAAACGGAACGGTTCTTAACCACGAGCACTCCGAACGGTTCGAGAACTGGCGACAGCTGGAAAACCTCGGTTTGATGTCCATGGGTGGCTGGGCATGACTCCGGTTATCGCCATTCTCGCACACAAAGACTTGCATCGCGTCGCGCAAGTAACCCGGTATTTAGCCGGGGGTGGACTACGAGTTGCCATCCACGTCGACGAATCCGTTCCGGCCGAAGAATTCGACAGTTTTAAAATTTCGCTCGCTGGTCTGTCTGAAATTCTGTGGGTAAACCGCATTGCCTGCGAATGGGGTGATTTCTCACTTGTCGAAGCGACCATTTCGATGTCGGAGGCAGCGCTTGAGCGTTGGTCGGATGCCGGGCACGTGATTTTGCTTAGTGGCGACAGTTTGCCAATTCGATCACCTGCGGCACTAATTGAATTCCTGAAAACCAATCAGGGGGTCGACTTCATCGAAAGCGTAGATGTTGGCGACGACAACTGGATAACCGGTGGGCTTGGAATCGAGCGGTTTACGTTGTCGTTTCCTTTCTCATGGAAAAAGCAGCGTCGCATGTTTGATTTCTGGGTCGAAGCGCAACGCCTGTTTCGAGTTAAGCGCGCCCTTCCATCCGGCTTACGTGCCCATATCGGCAGTCAATGGTGGTGCCTAAGCCGTCGAACACTCGAAGCAATTCTGGGTGACACCGAACGATCTGTATACGACGCCTATTTTCGTAAATGCTGGATTCCAGACGAGTCTTATTTTCAGACTCTGTCCCGAAAACATGCCCGGACTATCGAGTCGCAGGCACTGACGTTCTCTCATTTTGATCATCAGGGTAAACCGACCACTTTTTATGACGACCACGTAGACGACATCAAAGGTTTGGACACCTTTTTTATTCGAAAAATCTGGTCAGGCTCCGACAAGCTGTATCAACATTTTCTGCAGGCAACGCAATATCGAGGCAACGATTCCGACAGGACGGGAATCGCTTTAGAAAAAATCAAGGTTGCGACCGACCGGCGGAAAACGGGCCGTAACGGGTTATATATGCATGGCCGCGCGCCCAGCCAGTGGTTCAAGAAACACTCGCCAACCGCGATGCCATACGATGTTCTGACTGGATTTGGCGCCGTTTTCCCGGAAATCGACAATTGGATTGAATCACAAATAGACGTGCGGCCGCACGGTCGGATGTTCGCAAGCAAACACGTAGAGTTTGCAAACGGTGCCTCCACCGGGCCGGGCGGAATTTCGAACAATACAAGTATCCGAGATCTCGCGCCCGAAAGCTTTTTGTGCAATCTGGTCTGGAATACTCGGAATTCAAGCTTGAAATTTCATTTCGAACTAGACGATGATCCGAAAATAGAGACCTTTCTTTTGTCCGACCCGAACGCAACTAGACACCATATTCACCATGGCTGGGTGCTAGCATTAATGTCGGAAAAAATTTCGAATTCCGAGTATCTACGCAGTACCGCAAATACGATGCTAAGCCGCGAACGCGCGTTGATTGTTGCCTTAAATGATGCTGAATCGAGTTGCGGCAGTAATATTTGGACGCTTGGCGAAGTTCTCGCCGATCCGCTGCCAACATTGCAGGCAACGCTTGGGTCTACGGCGGCAGAACGAACAACCGGACCTGTAGCCTTACCGGCAATGGTGGATGCAACGCGGCTGTTCGAATTTGCGCGCGACCTAAAGAATATCGGTGTAGACATCGACGTTTCGCTGCTAGAACCTGCATCAACGGCGAACCTAAATGACTCCACGATGCAGGCAAATGATGAACAAACGGCATAAGTATTTTGCAATTTTCGGGACGATGCGAAGTGGTTCGAACTTGCTGGAGCAGTCGCTGAACCAGTTTTCGGGTATCACCTGTCATGGCGAGTTGTTTAACCCGAGTTTTATCGGGCACCCCCAATCCACCGACTTTATGGGTTTGGACTTCAACGAGCGCGAGAAATCTCCGAAATCACTGATAAAGGCCATGATCGCGGATGCGGGCGATGGCATCGCCGGGTTTCGGGTCTTTCAAGACCATGATCAACGCACGGCGTTGGCAGCTTTGCAGGACCCGCAATGTGCGAAGATAGTTCTTAGGCGAGACGCATTGCAAAGTTACATCTCGCTGGAAATCGCGCGCAAAACAGACCAGTGGCTGTTGCGCAATTCTCCGGATCGGCGCGGTGGCAAGATTATGTTCGACCCCGTCGCATTCGCCGAATATCGTGCCGAGCAGGATGTCTATTACGCAGAAATCCAGTCCGAGCTGCAAAGGAGTGGCCAAACCGCTTTTTGGGTTCACTATCCTGAACAGCGCGACCTCGATACACTGAACGGACTCGCAAAGTTTCTTCGGCAAGATGAGGTTTTGAAATCCGTCAAAGAAACCATCCGCAGGCAAAATCCGGGATCGCTTAGGGACAAGGTAGAAAACTTCGAAGAGATGCAGGCAGCGTTATCCGCTTGGTCCGAAGAGGACGCGGTTTTTGCTGCGTCGCTGGACCCAACACGACGCGCGAATATTCCGAAGATGGTAACATGTATCAGCCAACCAATTTTGTTTTCGCCGATCCCGGGAGGGCCAAACGAGGAGGTGCTTCGTTGGATGAATGCAATTGACGAGGGCACTTTCGAATCTTCAAGTTTTGGCGAAGCCGTAGCTGCGGGCGAAGTTCTGCACGTAGGGCACAACCAGCGGACTTTGCTTGAATGGATGCGTGCGAACCCGGACCTCGTGACCGCAACGGCCGTTAGGCATCCGATCCCCCGCGCCTACGCTGCGTTTATGGCGAAAATTTTTCACACCGGACCCGAGGCTTATGACGTTATTCGCAAGCAACTGACCAAATATTTCGGGGTCGCCCTTCCAGATAATACAGTGATGGCTAACGCAACCCGAAAGTCGTTGGCCGACGATGGTTACGGAATTAGACAACATCGCGCTGCCTTTCACGCGTTTTTACCTTTCTTGAAAAACAATCTGGCGGGGCAAACCAGTATCCGCAAAGACGGGT
>DFBM01000149.1 GCA_002366645.1 Rhodobacterales bacterium UBA3080
TCTTTCTTGTCCATTCCTAGTTCCTACCGAAGCAACAAAACTGTTCGTTCGCAGTGTGTCTGATATGGGGCACCCTTGCCGATGAATACTTGGAGCAGACCATGCAATGAAGCAATCGTTACATCGGTTTTCCAGTCCAACGAGGCGTGATGCTGTCGAATACCGGTAGCGATCGCTTGAATATAGCCGGGGTGGTCGTAATAAGGCGGCACCGCGCGGGTGGTTGGCTGATGCCGCATTTTCCTCAAGGCGTCAAAGGCCTTATCCATAACGCTTGCAGTGGTCGCGGCGCTATACTGTGGATACAGCGGAAACAATAGAATCCGGTTGCAACCTTGATCCTGTAACCTCTTTATTTTTTCGACAATCGAGGGGCGGCCATACCGCATTGCCCAATCGATACGAAGATCAAGGCTACCTCATAGATGCTTGGCGACTTTTGCCGAATGTGCACGAGTGATGGTTTTTAACGGCGACTCGTCGAGCTGGTTGTTCCAAATATTTTTTATATGCGAGGCCGCTTGATTTTGGTCGTTTGGTCAGGACAATCAAATTGAACACCAGCCATCAGACTGGTCCCTTGGCTTCGATCACACGCTTGTCCGACAGGAACTCCTTAAGGAAAGATCGCATTGGCCAATAGCTGGTCGCCTCCGGAGTACCCAGATTTACCAGAAGGACTCCGGTTTTGCCGGATATCAGTTAACCGAAGCTCAGGATTTTCATGTCGAGGCGCGTCGGCATATGTGCCTCGCTCAGGACCTTGTCACCATTGGCAATGCGACGAAGGGCAGGGATGTTTTTGATTGTCAGGGCTGACAGCTTCTCAAATTCGATGATGCCTTTCTCTTCAAGGTCTCGGAAGCACCTGCTGACGGTTTCCGGTTGCATGCCGATGTATTCGGCCAGATCTATACGTCGTATCGGAATGTTGACTTTGGAACGGTTTTTTGACTGATCAAGGTCGCGGTGGCTGCATTCAAAAATAAACGAGGCCAGTTTTTCCAACGCCTGTTTTTTTGCCAGATCAACGGAATGGTCGATGGCGCGGAAGGTTTGTTCACGAAGATTGTCCCAGACAATTCTTGAGGCGCTAGGGTTGTCGGCTACAATTCGCTCAAAAACCGCAGGCGAAAGTCTACAAACTTCGGATGCCCCTAAAGCTATCAAGCTCCCGCGGTTTCGATTGGATATGCTTCGCAAGTCAACAATATCGCCGCGTGTAAATAGTGCCGCGATTGATTTGCGGCCGTCTTCCAGTATGTGTTGTAAGCTTAAAACACCCGAGGAAATGGCGACGATTGGCCATTGCAGCAATGCATCATCAGTAAAAGATTCGTTTCGTTTCATTTTAACCGTGCGAGATTTTTTGTTGAGGTCAGTCAACTCGTTAGAGCTTAAACATGCGCAAAAGTTCTCGGGATCGTAATACAGGGAACATTGTTTGCAGTCGTGTGGTGTTTCGATGCTCATCGTCTTTCCTGTCTCTCCGCGCGCTGGTTAGCGGCTCAACACTTTTATTTAGTTTTGAGGACAATATAGTTTGAAGGTGAAAGTTGTATGATCTGAATCAATAAGATTGACTAAGGTGTGTGATATTTCGGCACCGCCCATCGGAGTCGTGTTCCTCAGGTTCGAGCGGGAGCAAGTAAGTCACCCATTGGACGGATTGGGTTTTCTTTCAACAAAGAACGAAAATAGTATGATTTCGAGCGCCCAGTTCTGTTCGACCGTGTTTGAAGGGCGTGCGCCGACGGGGCAAGTATCGATTTCCTGTTATGTTGGTGGAGTGCGAAATTCGGGGATCGCTGGAGTGTCCGAAGATGAACTGGTGGAGGTAGTCGTCGACGAACTGTCGACGTTGCTCGGGATTAAGGGCACGCCACAAGTGGTTAGGACGCGCGGATGGTCGCGAGGGCTGCCGCAGTATACCATTGGCCATGCGGGGCGCAGGGAATTTCTAAGCACTTCTGATCAGCGCCTTGCCGGCATGTTCCTGACCGGTAACTATCTAGATGGTGTGTCGATGGCCGCTTGTATGGAAATCGCCGGGAAAACAGCGCTTCATGTTTCAGCTTTGCTTGCAAAGAGTGATCAATCACACGTGCGTTTTAACAATGCCGGCGCTGGTCGTGGCTAGCCAAGCAATAATTTCAGCTCGACAGCTATCATCTTCACATTCGATAATTGTGAAAAACTAATGACCCGAAGGGGGGCGTACTGTGTGCTGTCGCAAACTGCTGCATCTAGTGATCAAAGCTGGCTTGCTACACTTAGGGTTGCAACCGTCGAAGGCGACGAGAATAAGGCAATCGTGCAATTTTTAGTACCGCCGAGCGTTCATCTTGCCTCTGGATTATTTGCCACAGTTTCGCCGGGTGTCACCCGGCAGGCGACTTTTGTTCGTTGTTTGTCAGTCGCTTGAGAGGCAGTTCTGGAATTGGACCCCGAAACGCTGGGCGCGTGGAAACAGGGACGGTCTGCTGAGTTACGCTATCGCGCTTCTCCGGATTTGCCTCCTTCGGTCTTTGATATTTCGCTTATGGGGTTGACCGCCGCACTTGATGCCGCCAAGGGGGAAGCAAACTGATGTTTCGGGTTTTAGTATTATTGGCCGCGATTTTCGCGTCGAACGCGGCATTTGCGCAGGGAGTTGCACTCTCCGGCGTCAAATTCAGTGAATCGGCCTATCTCGACGAGGATGAGTTGCAGGGAATTGCAGCGTCCGTTGTTGACCGTACCGTTGTATTTTCCGATTTGCAGGCAATGATTGCTGAAGTGCAGGCGCTTTATTCGACTGCGGGTGTCGTTACTGCGCGCGCGATCTTGCCGCCTCAGGAAATTCGTGATGGCATTCTCCGTGTCGACCTGATCGAAGCGATTGTTAGTCGGGTGACGCTCGACGGGTTCGAAAGGACAAAGCCGGAATTCGTCGAACGCACCATTTCGCTGCAAGCGGGCGAGCTGCCGGATTTCGAGCGTCTGGAGAAAGGCCTCCGAATCTACGATATTTCACATGATCTGACACCTTTACTTACTTTTGAAGCTGGCGATGAGCCGGGTACGACCGTAGCGGTCATAACGGTGACAGAGCCTCGCAAATTTAGCTGGACCGCATCAGCTGACAATTTCGGCACTGATGCGACAGGTATTTACCGCGGCACTTTGTTCGGACGCTGGGCGAGTGTTACGGGCGTGCGTGACACGTTATCGTCGCAATTACAGGTTTCCGAAGGTTCATTGTCAGGATCGCTGGGATACTCGCGTCCGGTAGGTGCCGGCGGAGGACGGATGATCGGAACGCTTAGTTACGCGGAAAACGAAATTGTTAAGGGTGTGTTTGAGCAGGTAGACGTTTTGTCTAACTAGTTAACCGGTAGTCTTTCGTGCCGGCGTCCACTGCGCGTTCGACCGTTTTCACATGTGGTCCTAGATGTCGGAATTGCCGGAGAGCAGAGCACGTCCACCATCGAAGGCGAAGCGTTTTCCGATGTGACCTTGTCGGAATTTGTATTGCAAGGGACCTACGCCCGACAATTTGATCGTGCCGTCTGGTCAACAACGCTTGGGATAAAGGCGGGTTCGTCGGATGCCAAGAACACCTCGGAAACCGAGGGGGGAGTATTATCTAGCGTTCGGAGCTTTGTCTTACACACGTAATTTCTCCGATAAAGTTATGATGGATTTGAATCTGGAAGCGCAATACGCACATGGCGAAAACCTTCCGATTGCGCGTTTATTTAGCGCAGGCGGCGCAACCAGTGTGCGTGGGTACCCGAACAATATTCGTGGTGGTGATAGCGGGGCGGTCATGAAAGTACAGGTCTCTGAAGTGGTCCTGCTTTTTGGG
>DFBM01000089.1 GCA_002366645.1 Rhodobacterales bacterium UBA3080
GCGAGCAGGACGTCAAGCTGGCCATTCCAAAATGCCAACAAAACCGGTGCGGTAAGCATAAGCATAAAGATTGCACCAGCGGATATCGCCGGGGCGCCGATGAAAGCAACCATAAGTGAGGGCATCGCGCGATTTATGGCGCCCAGCCCAATGTTGTAGGCAAAAGAGGCGACAACAAACGGAGCGGCGAGCGAAAGCGCCAAGGCAAAGGCGGAGGCAACATGGGCGGTTCCCCACGTTGCTACATCGCCACCATTAGGAAAGTATCCGGGCGGTAGAATTTCATACGACGAAATCAGCGCTAGCGCCGCCTTTTCGTGCAACCCCGTCACAAGCGCCAAGGCGATGCCTGCCATGACCAAAATGTTGCCGATGGCCGGCATCGGGTCGGGCATTGCGCCAGATCCTGCGACTTGTGCAACAGAAGTGCTCTGCGCTGCAATTGATCCGGCCAGCTGGAGTGCGATCAGCAACAGGCGAACCGAAATGCCGATAAGAAGGCCCACGGCGGATTCTGTCAGGATAAGTAGGGGCATGTCTTTTTGTGAAAAGGTGAATGCTGGCTGTACGACCGGCCAGACAATTGCTGTGAAGGCGAGGGCGACGATCAGTCGAACCCGCATGGGGATGCTTTGTTCGCCGAAACCGGGAAGCAGGGCGGTGACAGACCCTACCCGCATCAACACAAGAAACGCGCCTACCAAAGCGGTTTCGCTGAAACTCAGAATTTCGGCAAGCGCATCCAAAGTCAGGCGACACCGACTAGAGCGGGTTTGGAGTTTGTGCCGATTTCCTCGAAAGAATAAACCGGATTTCTAATACCCTTCGAACTTAGAACCGTATGCAAAAACCTGCGCCGGCGCGTCGATGTCACGATCGCGGGATACCTGCCATTGTCGCTCGCTTTCGTGATCTTTTCGGCCACCGAGGAGGCCAGACGATTAAAATCGTCTGGCGGTAGCGCCACATCAATGGCCCCGCTTTCGCCGTCGAGTTGGTGCTTCTGGAACAGGTCTTCCCAGTCGGGCGCGAGCTGAATCAGGGGCAAGGCGCCGTCGTCCTCCTGCAACTCGGCGACGATCTGGAAGCCGAGCCGATGACGGACATGCTCGGTTATGGTTTCAACGCCTTTCAGGTATCCTTGAACTTCTGCGATGGATTCCAGAATGAGGGGGAGGTTCCGGATCGACACTCGCTCCTCAAGCAATAAACGAAGGACCGCGTGCAGGATGTCGACGGGCACTTTATCCGGCACCAGTTCGTCCAAAACACGCCTGTTGGCTTCGGCGCGGGCGGGATCGGTGACGGTTACAAACTCGTCCAGCAGCTTTCGCAATGCCCGCCGTGAAAACAGCCGCGCGAAGTTTTGTTTTAGCACCTCAAGCAAATGTGTGGTCACAACCTCGGTCGGTGTTACTACCGAAAGGCCGAGCAGTGAAGCTTCTTCCTGCATTTCCGGTTCGATCCAGCGGGCAGGGGCGCCGTACACAGGTTCCTTCACATCCTTCCCGTCGGGCGGAGGGGTAGACGGATCATTAAGCAAAACCAATACTTTACCGGTTTCGATTATGGACCGCGCAACTTCCACCCCCTGAATCCGAATCGCGTATTCTCCCTTACCGAGCATAGGCGAATCCGTCAGCCGGATTTCCGGAATAATAAGGCCATAAGTTGATGCAATATGGTTGCGCATATTGGTGATACGGGTGTCGAGGCCAGTCACGCTGTCCATCACCGTCGGAACGATATCCGACGCAAATTCGATATGGATTTCGTCGAGATCAAGCATATCGCCCAACGACTTGCCGGGTTGCTTCGCGGCCGGCGTAATTTGCGCCAAGGCCGCTTTGGCTTGCTTAGCCATCACGGCTTTTCTAGACAGCCAAGCGGCGATAGCCAAAACGATTGCACCGACAATAAATGGGGTGAACGGCAGGCCCGGAATAAATGCAAACATCGCCAGCAAGCCGGCGACCGTAGCGAGTGCTGCAGGATGCCCCCCGAGTTGGCCGAGCAATGCTTTGTCGGTCGACCCGTGCGCGCCGCCTTTTGATAGCAAAAGCGCCGAGGCGATTGAGATGATTACAGAGGGAATCTGACTGACAAGGCCATCGCCGATTGTCAGGATGGTGTAGGATTCAAACGCCTCGGATATCGGCATGTTATGTAGGAAAAGACCGATGGCCAGCCCCATCACAAGGTTCAGCATGGTTATCAGCAATCCGGCAATCGCGTCACCTTTAACGAACTTCGATGCTCCGTCGAGCGAGCCGAAGAATGTGGTTTCTTCTTGTTCGACGCGGCGGCGTTCCTTGGCCTCCTCGTGGCCGATCGCGCCTGCGGCCATATCGCTGTCGATGGCCAACTGTTTGCCCGGCATCCCGTCGAGGGCGAAGCGGGCGCCGACTTCGGCCATGCGGCCCGCGCCCTTTGTAATAACGATAAAATTGACGATCAGCAGTACGCAAAACACCACCAACCCCATGAAAACCGAACCACTCATTATGAACATCGCGAAGCCGTGGATGACCTCGCCAGCGGCATGTGGGCCGGTGTGACCTTCGCCGATAATCAGCTTCGTGGAGGACACGTTTAGCGACAAGCGAAGCATCAGGCTGGCGAGAAGGATGGTCGGGAAAGACGAGAAATCCAGCGGCCGGTCGATGAATATTGTGATCGTGAAAATCAGGATCGCCAGCGCAAAACTGGCGGCGAGGCCGATGTCCAAAATCCACGCGGGCATTGGAAGGATCATCATGACAATGATCGCCATAAGTGCCAGCGCCAGCAATATGGTTGGCTGGAACAGGGCTGCGATGTCGAACTTGTCTGGCATCAGAATAAAGCCCTCGTCGGAGCGCCGAGCAAGGGGGAGGCTGGCCGCGTGACCAGCCCTCCGGCGAGGCTTCCCTTGCTCACGGGAATCGAAGTCATATCAACGGGTTGGAACGGATCCCATGTGGACTGTCGCGTTGCTGGCGGTACATCGTTTGTGGCTACGGCCACCGGTAGGTCTAGGGTTTCCGGACGGACGTCCAATCCAGCGAAAATCCGGTCGAAGCGGGATCTGTACTTCGCGGCCAGGGCTGTGGTGCGCGAATGGTAGGCGCCTGCGGCCCATGACCATGAACCGCCTTCTTCGTATAGGGATGCTATGAATTTGGCGGCGTATTCCGCGTTGGCGAGCGGGTCGAACATCTGCTCGAACGAGGTGAAAGCCTGCCCGTGCCAGCGGTGGTTGATCTGGAAGCAACCCACGTCGAAGCTGCGGGCGCCTTGAGTGTGGCTTTCTTTAACAAATTCAATCGCTTCTTCACGAGTCCCGAACCAGTGACCTTTGCCTTCCATGTTGACCGTCCACGGCCAAGGGGCGAACTTCCCCCCTCTGCTTCTGCCGGTTTCCACCAACGTCAAGGCGCGCAAGACGTCTGGCGGAATGTCTGCGTTTCGGGCGGCGTTGACGGCTGCAATGTTGCACATTTCAGCCTCCCCTTTGCCGTAGGCAAGTGAGGGTATCAGCAGCAATAAAATTCCCACAATTCTTGCAGGGTTCATTCGGATTTTCTCCTAAATCGGTTCCGAACTCAGGAGTAAGGGCAAAGTATTACCAACTCGTAACCAGATCGGTGTTTGGCCGTTAACCTTCCCCGTAATCGTCAAAAAAACCGGTACACAACNNGTACACAACCCGTACACAACGCGTATGTACGATTTTGGTTGGCGGTTTGTTAACTTTTATCGGCGATATTCTACTGGCCTCGGCGAATCGAGGCGGATAGATGTAAGGATATGAACCAGACTTCAGAACTCCTCCGATCCGTTTTTGGCTTTGACAGTTTCCGCCCTGGGCAGGAGGCGATTGTCGACGCGGTGAACGCCGGAGAGGATGTTCTGGCGATCATGCCGACTGGTGGCGGCAAGTCGCTGTGCTTTCAGTTGCCCGCGCTGTGCCGCGACGGGGTGACGGTGGTGATCTCGCCGTTGATTGCATTAATGCGGGATCAGGTGCGGGCCTTGCGCGAGGCCGGAGTCGAGGCGGGGTCGTTGACTTCGGGCAACACGGAGGAGGAAACCGAGGAGGTTTTTCAGGCGCTGGATGAAGGCAGGCTAAAGCTGCTTTACATGGCACCTGAACGTCTGGCGAACGGCGGTGCGATCCAGTTGTTGTCGCGGATAAATGTGACGCTGCTGGCAGTGGACGAGGCGCATTGTGTTTCGCAATGGGGGCATGACTTTCGACCGGACTACCTGAAGATCGGGGCGCTGCGCAAACAGCTTGGCAATGTGCAAGTGGCGGCCTTTACGGCGACGGCGGATGCGGAAACGCGGTTTGAAATCGGCAAGCGTCTGTTTGACGGCGAAAGCCCGACGACGTTTCTGGAAGGGTTCGACCGACCGAATATTGCACTGGCGTTTCAGCCGAAAGACCAGCCACGCAAGCAATTGACGGAGTTTGTCGCGGCGCGGAAAGGTCAATCCGGAATCGTGTATTGCTCCAGCCGGAACAAGACCGAAGTGCTGGCGCAAGCGTTACGGGGTGAAGGCCATTCGGCGTTGTATTATCATGCAGGAATGGATGCAGAAGAACGCCGGTTGGCCGAGATCCGGTTTCAGCGTGAGGACGGGCTGATCGTTTGTGCAACTGTGGCCTTTGGCATGGGAATCGACAAGCCGGACATCCGGTTCGTGGTGCATGCTGATTTGCCCAAATCGATTGAGTCGTACTATCAGGAAATCGGCCGCGCTGGGCGCGACGGCGCGCCGGCGGACACGCTGACGTTATACGGGGCGGATGATATCCGGCTACGGCGATCGCAGATAGACGAGGGGTTGGCACCGAATGATCGTAAGGGGGCGGACCATGCTCGTTTGAATTCCTTGTTGGGGTTGGCGGAGGCTTTGGGTTGCCGCCGTCAGGTCTTGCTGGAATATTTTGGCGATGATTTGGAAGCGCCTTGCGGGAATTGCGACTTATGCACAACGCCGCCTGAGGTGTTTGACGGAACGGATGCGGTTCGCAAAGCGCTGAGCGCGATTTTACGGACGGGGGAGTATTTCGGGGTCGGGCATCTGACGGATGTTTTGCTGGGCAGTATGACCGACAAGGTCAAGGCGCGGAACCATGATGCGCTGCCTACCTTTGGCGTCGGTAAAGAATATAACCGCAAGCAGTGGCAGACGATTTTTCGGCAGATGATGGGGCATGATTTGATCCGGCCCGATGTGGAGCGGATGGGGGGCTTGGTTATGACCCAGAGCGCGCGGCCTATTCTGCGTGGCGAGGCGAGTATCGATTTGCGGATGGACACAATCCGCAGCGCCGGTCAGACGCCCTCGCGGCGGGCACCGGTGTCGTTGGTTGCCGAGGAGGACGAGCCGATTTTGAGTGCGCTGAAAATGAAGCGGCGCGAGTTGGCGGAGACGTTGCGCGCGCCTGCGTATGTAATTTTCCCGGATAAGACCTTGATCGAAATGGCGACCCATAAGCCCGCGACACTGGATGATTTCAGCCGATTGAACGGGGTCGGTGCGAAGAAGCTCGAGAAATACGGGAAGGTATTTCTGGCAGTGCTGAACGGGGATGCCGAAGAAATGCATCCCGCACGGCGAAAACTGGCGGGGAAGGCGGCGGGCGATGTATTTGACCAACTAAAGGCGGCCCAGCTGGATTTGGCGAACGGCCCGCATGGCACAGAAAAGCCGATGTCTTGTAGCACGAGTGTTCTGGCGAAAGTGGCGGGACAAAAGCCTGCCTCGATGGAGGCTTTGGTGCGATTGATTGGCGAAGCCAAAGCCGAACGGTTCGGCGACGCTTTTCTGGAGATTTGCCAACAGTAGCGGTTAGGCTACGGATGCTTGTGGCAGGTAGATCTCGGGCGCAGTGGCGAGCGCGGCATTTTTGACTTCACGCAAGCGGCGGGCAAAAGCGAGACGCCATTCCAGATCTTCTTCCTGCAGGTATTCGGCGATTTCGATATCGGGAGTCCATGCATCGCAACTGGTCAAGTACACGGTTTTTCCGTCCTGAACTTTTTCGGCGGCGATAACTTTCGGTGTGTATTGGATGGACATTTTAATCTCCGATGTGTTTTGTTTTCTCCTATGATAGTAAAACATTGTTCTTGATTATGGATAGATGGCAGGAAAATTAAGGATATATTTCCGTCACTATCCGAAAATGTGGAAATTCACCCACTAAACACCGAGAGGGTAGTATGGCGTACCGAATAGATGGTCTTGATCGAAAAATCCTTTTTGAACTTCAGCGCGATGCTTCGCAGTCGTTGGACGAAATCGCGCGTAAAGTTGATTCGTCTAAGACGCCAGTGTGGAATCGAATCCGCAAAATGAAGGAGGCTGGAGTGATTTTGCGAGAGACGGTTTTGCTCTCGCCGGAGGCGCTAGGGCTGGAGGCTTGTTTCTTTGTCTTGGTGCGCACGTCCGAGCATGACGCGGAGTGGCAGGCGGTATTTTTGAAAACCTTGCGGCAGCGCCCGGAGGTGCTGGAGGCACATCGGCTGGCTGGTGACATCGACTATATTTTGAAAGTGCGGGTTGAAAATGCCAAGGCGTATGATGCGTTCTATCAGGCGCTGATTGCCAACGTGAAGATTTTCAACGTCACGGCGTTGCTGTCGATGGAGGAGATAAAGTCGACGACGATGCTTCCGGTTTGAGGGGCGCATTAAAAAACCCGGACGGAAGACCGCCCGGGTAAGTTGTCCGAGGCGCTAACGCCTAGGAGGGAATAGCTTGCAAGATTAGCTGCGGGAGAACTCGGGGTATGCTTCCATGCCCAGTTCAGCCATATCCAGACCGTTGATTTCTTCTTCCTGCGAAACCCGAATGCCCATTGTCATTTTCAGGATAGACCAGACGATGAAGGAAACTACGAAGACGAACACACCCACGATGATGATCGGAACGATCTGACCAACTAGGGTCGCATCAGGGTTTGTTAGTAGAACAGCTAGTGTGCCCCAGATACCTGCCAGCAAGTGAACAGGGATAGCGCCAACTGCGTCATCGATTTTCAGCTTGTCGAGGAATGGAACTGCGAAGACCACGATCACACCACCAACGGCACCGATCAGAGTTGCTTGACCCAGTGTAGGTGTTAGTGGTTCGGCTGTGATGGCTACCAGACCGGCAAGTGCGCCGTTCAGGATCATCGTAAGGTCAGGCTTTTTGTAGAGTAGTTGTGTCAGGGCAAGTGCTGCGATCACACCACCGGCTGCGGCAGCGTTTGTATTTGCGAAGATACGCGATACGTCTGCAACGTCACCGATTGTGCCCATAGCCAACTGCGAGCCGCCGTTAAAGCCGAACCAGCCGAGCCACAGGATGAATGTACCCAATGTGGCTAGTGGAAGGTTGGAACCCGGGAATGGAACTACGCGACCGTCTTTAGCATATTTGCCGATACGTGGGCCGAGGATAAGTGCGCCCGCCAAAGCAGCCCAGCCACCTACGGAGTGAACAACAGTCGAGCCAGCGAAATCAAGGAAGCCGAACTGGGTGTCGAGGAAACCACCGCCCCATTTCCAGCTAGCCTGGATTGGGTAGATAAGACCTGTCAGGATGATCGTGAAGATCAGGAAGGGCCAAAGTTTGATGCGTTCGGCCAGAGTACCGGAAACGATCGATGCGGTTGTTGCACAGAACATCAACTGGAAGAAGAAGTCGGAGCCGGTCGAGGCATAGCCGATGTCGTCAGCGTTTTCAGCCGAAACACCAACAGCTTCGAGAACGGCAACACCGAAGGCACCAAGGTAGCCGCCGGTTTCATCTGTACCGATGGACCAGTTGCCCAGTGGGTACATGACGTTGTAGCCGATCAGGTAGTAGAAAATGGCTGCTAGCGAGAACAGTACGACGTTTTTGGTTAGCTGCATTGTAACGTTTTTGGAACGCACAAGGCCGGCTTCTAGCATTGTGAAACCAGCGGCCATCCAGAACACCAGAAAACCACCCATAAGGAATAGTACGGAGTTAAGGATAAAGATTGTGTGCTCGGCGGCGTCTACGCCAGCCTCGGCAAGTGCGGGTGTCGATATCAGGGCGGTAGCCGCTGAAAGTCCCGCGAGTTTTGTAAACTTGTTCATTGGTTCTCCTCTCAAGGGGTTCAAAGGGCTTCTTCGCCGGTTTCGCCTGTACGGATACGCAAGGCTTGCTCGACATCCATGACGAAGACTTTGCCATCACCGATTTTGCCGGTTTTGGCTGTTTCGCCTAGGGTCTCGACGATCTTGGCAACGTCACTGTCAGCGACGGCCATTTCGAGTTTGATTTTAGGAACGAAATTTACGACGTATTCTGCGCCACGGTAAATTTCGGTGTGGCCGGATTGACGGCCATAGCCTTTAACTTCGGAAACCATGAGGCCTTGCACGCCGATGGACGTTAGGGCTTCGCGGACTTCCTCCAGTTTGAAGGGTTTAATTACGGCGATGATAAGTTTCATGGGGCCTCCTTGTTGCGTTGAGCGGTGTTGGGGCACATTCTTACTAGAGCGTCGCAAGATGAAGGTTTCAGGGTGAGGAAAGCTGCGAATTCCAGTGATTTGTGGTTAAATTATGCACACAAATACCATAATGGCTAAAAATTAATCACAAAATGGAAGTTCTGCATGGCAAAGAATTGCCGAAAGTTCAGAATCGCCCTCCACACCGAAGGAAAAACCGACTAGTCAGGGGATAACGAAAAAAATATGAGCAGGCGGCCCACAAAAATGGCCAAGACCAAATCGGCAAAACCTCGCAAGGGGGCAGTTAAACCCGCCCAAAAGGGATTTTTGGCGCGCGCTTTCGGCTGGATATTCCGGACGGTTTTCCGTGTGATATGGTGGGTGGGCATCCGCGCGACTTTGGTTGGTGCGATCGGGTTGGCGCTTTGGGTCGGGTATTATTACGTGGCTTTGCCGCCGATGGAGCAACAGCTTGACGGGCGGGCTGGCGGTTCGGTTGTGTTGCTGGACCGTGACCGCGAGATTTTTGCGTGGCGGGGCGAACAGTTTGACGGCTCGCTACGGGCGGGGACGGTTTCGCCGCATCTGAAGAACGCGGTGGTCGCGACCGAGGACAAGCGGTTCTACAGCCATTTCGGTATCAGCCCGCGCGGAATTGCCAGCGCTATTCGTATCAACCTGCGCGAAGGTCGTGGACCGTTGTCGGGGCATGGCGGTTCGACGTTGACGCAGCAGGTGGCCAAGTTGTTGTGTCTGGGAGAGGACCTGCCGGAAGCAGAATGCCGTCAGCAGACCATCCTGCGCAAGATCAAGGAAATCCCCTATTCCGTCGCGATGGAGCTGAAGTACGAAAAAGACGATATCCTTTCGATCTATCTGAACCGGGCCTATCTTGGTGCCGGGGCGCAGGGCTTTGAAGCGGCGGCGCAACGGTATTTCGGCAAGTCGGCGCGTGAAGTGAATGTCTCGGAGGCTGCGATGCTGGCAGGGCTGTTGACGGCACCGTCACGCTACGCACCGACCAGAAACTTGCAGCGGGCGCAGGATCGTTCAACCGTTGTGCTTGGCTTGATGCAGGCGCAAGGATATTTGACCCGTATCGAGGCAGAGCTGGCATTGGCGAGCCCTGCGACCTTGTCGCAAGCGGCACAGGAACGGGCGGGCGGGTATTTCGCTGACTGGATCATGACCGACGCTCCGTCTTTCCTGACGCGGGATACGGGCGAGGATGTCGAGATACTGACGACCTTTGATCGCGGTATCCAGAAAGCGGCAGAAGATGCGCTAACGTATATTTTTGAGAACAAGGTGCGCGAAGGGTCTAAGGCGCAGGCGGCGATTGTTGTAATGTCGGCAGACGGCGCCGTTCGTGCCATTGTCGGCGGGCGTCAAATCAACGGAGCGGGGCAGTTTAACCGCGCGACGCAAGCGCTGCGGCAGCCGGGGTCATCGTTCAAGCCGTTTGTCTACGGGGCGGCGCTGGAATCCGGCATGCATCCGTTTGATATCGTCGTGGACGAGCCGATTACCATCGATGTACCCGGATCCGGCCCATGGAGCCCGCAAAATTATTCGCGTGAGTACTTTGGCCGCCTGCGGTTGGTCGATGCGATGGCGAATTCCCTCAACACTGTTGCGGTACGTCTGACCGAGGAGGTCGGGCGTAACAAGGTTCGGGCGATGGCGGTGGATTTCGGAATAACTTCGCCGCTGGCGGATGGGCCGGCACTGGCGCTGGGTGTTTCCGAGGCGACGTTGTTGGAAATGACGGGGGCGTACGCCGGAATTCTGAACGGCGGGCGGCAGGCATTGCCCTATGGGTGGCTCGATTTGCGTCTTCGTGGCGAGGATCAAGTGTTGATGAGTCTGGACCGGACCAATGGTTTCCGGGTGCTGGACGAACGTGCCGCCGGATATCTGGTCTATATGATGTCGCAGGTTGTCGAAGTTGGCTCCGGTGCCCGTGCGGCGTTGGGTGATCGTCCTGTGGCGGGTAAAACCGGCACGACGCAAGGGGCGCGGGATGCGTGGTTTATCGGGTTTACCGCTGACTATGTGGCGGGCGTCTGGATGGGATATGACGACAATTCCAAACTAACCGGCGTAACCGGTGGTGGACTGCCGGCCGAAATCTGGCGCGAAACGATGACGCGGGTGCATGAGGGTTTGCCGGTACGGCCGCTGCCGTTGATCGATCCGAATAGTGAGCCGCCGCGCATCGTTAGTGAAATCGATTCTCTGGTCGAGGACGTCAGCAACAATTTGCTTGAGAGCCTGATAAACAGCCTATTCGGTCCGCCGCGTCGCTAGAACTTCCTGAACTGCGGTTTTGACGGCCTCGCGGTCGTTAAAAACCAAACGAACCGGCAGCGCGAGAACGTTGCGTCGGAAATCCACAGGTAGACGGGCGACGTCCTTTTCCGTTGTGACCAGTTGTGCGGATTTCGTTTTGGCCTCGGCTTGTAGGCGTTGCAGGATCGCGTCGGTGTAGGGTGCATGGTCCGCGAATTCGTAAGTGGCGACGAGCTCGGCTCCGAGGGCGGACAGGGTGGCAAAGAACTTACCCGGACGACCGATCCCTGCGAAGGCGATGAAGCGGGTGCCGGACCAGTCCATACCGGTTTCCAACGGGCGTATTTCGCCTTCCCAGATTGGTTTCCCTGTGATTGCCGGTATTTTTTCGGCCAGTTGTTTTTGCGCAGTCGGCGTCCCGATCGGGGCGATAACATCTGCGCGCGCCAGTCCGTCGGAAAGTCGTTCCCTTAGAGGTCCGGCGGGCATAACGCGGCCATTCCCGAAGCCAACTTCGGCATCAACCACAACGATGTTCAGATCTTTGGCGAGGGCGGGATTTTGGAAGCCGTCGTCCAGTATGATAATCTCCGCACCTGCGGCGATGGCGGCCTTGGCACCGGCGGCGCGGTCCTTGGCGATCCAGCATGGACCGAAAGCCGAGATCAATAACGGTTCGTCGCCGACTTGGCTGGCATCGTGTGTTCGTTCGTCGACCTTTAGTGGTCCGATTTCGGAGCCGCCGTGGCCACGGGAAACGACATGGGCCGATGCGCCGAGCTCTGCACAGATGTCCATCAAGGCGATGACTGTCGGGGTTTTACCTGTTCCGCCAACGTTGATGTTGCCTACGCATATTACCGGCACAGGCAAGCGTTCCCATGCACCTTTGGTCAGCCTGCGCCGGGTCGCCGAAATCCAGACCAGCTCTAATGGGTAGAGGAGGCGGGACAAAAGTCCGTGTGGGCGGTTCCAAAAAAGAGGTGCGCGCATCAGGTTGCCTCGTTTGGCAGATAGGATTGCAGCAGTTCGGTCACTTTGTTGACGGCTTCGTCGGCTTCACCGCTGGCAGCCCATGCTGCGGTGGCAAGTTGCGCGGCGCGTTCAGGTATGAGGGCGGTTTCCAGTTGGCGCGCGAGATCGGCTTGGTCCATGACACGGATGCAGGCGTTAGCCTCGGCTAAACGCTCGTAGGCGGAAGCGAAGTTATAAACTTCGGGGCCATGCAGGATAGCGGAACCAAGGGCAGCGGATGGAAACGGGTTGTGTCCGCCGAAAAGTTTGAGCGAGCCGCCGATGAAAGATACGGGGGCTATGCGGTGCCAAAGGCCCGCTTCACCATGGGTGTCGGCGATGTAGATGTCGGTTCGGGAGTCGATGCCCTGACCTATGGATCGTTGCGCGACAGTGCAGCCAAGATCACGCGCCAAAGTGGCAATTTCGTCGCCACGCTCAGGGTTGCGTGGCGAGAGGATCAAGAGCAGTTCGGGGTAGGACAGGCGCGCCGTGCGGTGCGCGGATATAATGATTTCCTCTTCGCCGGGGTGCGTGGAGGCGGCAAACCAGACCGCCCGCCCGCCGATAGCACGCGCCATAGCTTTGCGCTGGTTTTCGTCATGCGGCAGTGGTGAAGCCCCGTCAATCAGCGACCCGCAAACTTCTAGACGATTTGTGGGAGCACCTAGCTTAAGAAAGTTGCGGGCGTCTTTTTCCGACAACGTCAGGATGCGGTCGAACCGGCGCAAAAGGGATTTTGCCATGCGTGTCAGAAACCGCCAGCGGCGATATCGGTTCGCCGGCATTTCGGCTTTGATAAAAAGCAGCGGGAGCTTGCGCTTTTTTGTGCGTACAATGAGGGCAGGTAGCAGGGCGTCTTCGGTCAGGATCGCAAGGCTGGGTTTCCAATGGTCGAGAAACGTGTCGATGTCTGCGACTTTTATGGCCGGTAAAGGCTGGAAAGTTATCCGCTCCGGTTCCAGACCTTCGAAAACCTGTTTGGCCTCAGGTGTAGTCGAGGTGACAAGGCAGGAAAGCTTTGGGTTTTGATCGAGCATCCGCCGGACAAGTTCCAGCATCGAATGGGCGCCGCTGATACTGGTGACGGTGATCCACAGAAGTTGTCCGGTTGGGCGCATCAAGTCGGTGGGGGCGTTGAATTCTAACAAGCCAGTTTGCTTGGGCGCACGCTTGCCGTAGCCAAAGCGCGCGTAAAGCATGTAGATCGCCAGTGAAATCGAGCGCCGCATCCGGTGCGTCAGCCCATTTCTTCGGTCAGGCTGGTTTCTGTTTCCTCGTCGCGCAGACGGTGCAGGTGGGCAATAAAGTAGCGCATGTGGGCGTTATCGACGGTGGAATGTGCGGCAGCTTTCCACGCGTCGTAAGCTTTCTCGTAGTTCGGATAAATACCGATGGTTTCGACGTTTTCAGGATCGCGGAATTCGTTGCTTTGTGGGTCTTTCAGCTCTCCGCCAAAAACGAGGTGCAAACGTTGGGTCATTGGTATTTCCTTTGCGTGGGTTTTTGCGCGCACATTAGCCATAGCCCCGTTGCAGTCAATCGCCGAGCGTCACAACCGCGCGATAAACTGCGGGTGCAGGCGGGCGTTCGCGGCGACCATTCCGGCCAGATACGGCTCGGGATTGTTATAGCGGGCGAGCAGGTTCTCGCGGGTGGTGACAAGGGCGCCGGCCTCGCGGGCGATCAGGTCTCCGGCGGCAACGTCCCACTCCCATGTGTCTCGCAGGGTCAACATTCCATCAAAAGTGCCGTCCGCTGCCAGACACATCCGGTACGCGAGGGAGGGGCGGAAGTTCGGCTTGATGTCTGGCACGCCGCCGGGCCAAAGGTCGGGCATAAGCGTGGGTTTGGTGATAAGCATGCGAGCGGCGTTCAGGTCTTGTTGGCTGCTGGCGTTGATCGGTTTTCCGTTCAGGAAAGCGCCGCCGTCTTTGGTGGCGCTGTAAGTCAGGCCCTTCATGGGCAAGTGGACGACGGCCGAGACGATTTCGCCGTTATCGGAAATGGCCAGCGAGTGGGCAAAGGATTTCTCGCCGGCGATGAAGGCACGGGTGCCGTCGATGGGGTCTACGATAAAGACCTTCGGGCGTTCAAGGCGGGCGGAATCGTCTTCGGTTTCTTCGGATAGCCAGCCGTAGTCCGATCTGGCAGCCAAAAGTTCGCGGTTTAGCATGCGGTCGATGGCCAGATCGGCCTCGGTCACAGGGCCTTGGCCGCCGCCTTTGTCCCATGTCTCGGGGTTCGCCTGAAAGTATTTTCGGGCGATATCCCCTGCTGCGTGCGCAGCGTCAGTCAGTAGATCGATATCATGCGCCGGCAATGGTTAACCCTTCGACTAGCAAGCTGGGAACAACGCGGGATAGATGTGCGCGGCCGTCATTCGCCGGACGGATCGAGCCCAACATCTCACGTAGATTTCCGGCGATGGTGCATTCGTTTACCGGTCCGGTGATTACGCCGTTTTCGACCCAAAAACCGGAGGCACCGCGGGAGTAGTCGCCGGTGTTGGCGTTAATTGAACTGCCGATCAGGGATGTCACGATCAGGCCGGTGCCCATCATTGAAATCAGGTCTTCGCGGCTTTCGGTGCCTTGGGTTAACGAAAGGTTTCCTGCTGACGGGCTTGGTGGGGCCGAGGTGCCGCGGGCCGCGTTTGCGGTGCTTTCCAGCCCCAGTTTTCGAGCGGTCGCCAGATCAAGTGTCCAGCCTTGCAATATACCGTTTTCGATGATTGCGCGGCGCGTAGTCGATAATCCCTCGGCGTCAAAAGGTTTGGAACCGGAGGTGCGGGGGCGGTGTGGGTCTTCGATCAGGGATAGACCTTCGGGTAGAACCTGTTGGCCCATTGCATCCTTCAGCCAGCTTGAACCACGCGCGATGGAGGAGCCGTTGATTGCGGCGACCAGATGTCCGATCAAGCCCGAGGAAATGCGTTCGTCGAACAGCACCGGATAGGCACCTGTAGGTGGTTTTTTCGGACCGGCCCGCGACACGGCGCGCTCGCCGGCTATCCGGCCGATTTCGGTTGCGGAAGGAAGGTCTGCGCCAAAGATGCGGCCCTCGCCATTATAATCACGCTCCATTTCCAGCCCTTCGCCGGTTATTGCGACACAGGAGGTCGAGCGCGAGGTGCGGGCGTAACCGCCGCTAAAGCCATTGGTCGCAGCGATATGGATTGCGCTGCGGCTGTATCCGGCACCGGAGCCTTGCACTTGTGTTACGCCTTTGACGGCGAAAGCGGCCTCTTCGGCCTCTAGGGCATCTTGCTGCAATTCGGCGGATGTAGGGGCATCGGAAGGATCGGCGAGCTCTAGCGGTTCGATGTCCCAAGCGGTCGCGAGCTGGGACGGGTCAGCCAGCCCGCAGTTTGGATCTTCGGGCGCTTCGCTGGCCATCGCCACGGCACGTTCGGCCATGGCGCGCAGGGTTTCAGGTCGTAGATCGGAGGCAGAAACGCAGGCCTGTCTCTGGCCGACAAAGACCCGCAATCCCAAGTCGACACCTTCGGAACGCTCCGCGTGTTCGAGTTTGCCGTTCAAGACCTCGATGGACTGGCTGTCGCCGGATACGGCAATGGAATCGGCGGCTTCGGCACCTGCTGCTTTGGCGGCGTCAAGCAGGGCGAAAGTCAGGGATTCAAGGGATGCGGTCATGGGATTTCCCGTTTCAGTGTTGGCGTTGCCTCTCATGTATAGTAGCGCGCGCGGGTTTTCACCCTATGAACTGCGATTTGTTGAAAATACTCAAAGTGGAAAGTTCTTTCAGAAAAACTTAAACTGATGTATGCATCGTGCTTTACGGGGTAATATTTATGACAATTAAAACGGATATGCTGCGGTATTTTGTGGCCGTGGCCGAGGCCGGAAATCTTTCGAAGGCCGCAAAGAAACTTCAACGCTCGCCGGCTGCGATTTCAATGATGCTTAAGCAGTTCGAGGAAGAACTCGGCTCGCCGCTGTTTGAAACCGATCGCAAAAGCCATTTGACGGCTCTGGGCGAGTTTACCCTTGCGGAGGCAAAGCGCGAGCTGGTGCATTTCGAAAACTCGGTTTCCGCGATCCTGAAATTTGCCGAATCCGGCGAGGGACAGGTGCGCGTTGCCGCGATGCCAGCTGCGGTCGCCAACCTGCTACCCAAGGTGATTGGCCAGATGCACGAAGAAAACCCGAATATTCTGGTTAATGTGGAGGATATCACAAACGCTGCAATTCTGGCGAAACTCCAGAGTGAAGGAGCGGATATTGGCATTGTTAACAATTTGTCTGTGATCGGTTCGGCGCACCTGAAATCGGCGCATCTGATGTCCGACCGGTTAGGCGTGCTGTGTGCGCGTGACAGTGCGCTTGGCCGCAAAGAGAAACTGTATTGGTCCGATTTGGCGACTGCGCCAATGGTGCATCATAAACTGTGCGACGTGATCGACGAACCCGCCGTTAGAAAGGCGCTGGCGGCGTCGAGGATCGGAGTGGCCAGCGCTATTTCGATCCAGTCTTTTGTGCGTGGTAGCAAATACGCCTCGCCGATTCCGGAGCTGGGCAGTCTGTCGCTTGCTTCGGATCTCGTGTTCCGTATACCCGACGGTAACGCTTATTGGCGGAACGTATATCTGGTGTGGAACGTGGATATTAACCTCAGTCCGGCGACGATGCGGTTCTGCAAAATTATGAAGCGCACGATTACCGAGATGGGAATGCCGCCACGGACAGCAAGCGGTGAGATATTGCCGTTCACGGATGTGCCCACCTAGTTTTTCGCTTGGATCGTTCATGGAAATACGATCCTATGGGGCGATACTTCAATTCGTTAGGGATTCTTTACGCATGACAAATTCTGCTTACACAACGTTGTTGGACCACTTGAAAACCACCTCGGCGCTAGAGCAGGTCGGTGGGGTTTTGATGTGGGATCAAGAAGTAATGATGCCCCGAAAAGGGAACGCCCAGCGGTCCGAACAAAATGCGGCACTTGAGGCCACCATTCACGCGCGCAATACCGATCCGCGATTGCCGGACTGGTTTGACTCGATTGACGAGAATGCGCTGGACGCTGTCGGCAAGGTGAACTTGGCGGAAGCAAAGAAATCCTATGCGCGGGCGACAAAGATTCCGGCAGATTTGGCTGAGGAGTTGGCGCGGGTGACCTCCGCCTCGCAACAGGCGTGGGCCGATGCGCGCGGCACCAGTGATTTCGCGGCGTTTGCGCCGACATTGGAAAAGGTGCTGGATTTGCGCCGGCAGGAAGCGGCTTGTCTGGCGGACGGCGGTGATCTCTATGACGCATTACTGGATGACTACGAACCGGATGCGAAGTCCGGCCCTCTGGCTGAATTGCTTGGTCGTCTCAGACCCGGTTTGACGGAACTGCGCGGTGCGATTGCGGACAAAGGCGCGGAGGTTCCTTCGATAAAGGGAGAGTTCGGGGCCGACGTGCAAATGGCTGTAGCCAACCGCCTGGCGAGCGCGTTTGATTATGACTGGGACGCAGGCAGGATTGATCTGGCGGTGCATCCGTTTAGTTCCGGCAACAACAATGATTCACGGATTACGACGCGGGTTGATCCAAAGAACGTGTTCAATTGCTTTTATTCGACGGTCCACGAGGTCGGGCACTCGAAGTACGAACAGGGGATGCCGGAGGAGCTGGCGATGCAACCGGCGGGGAAATATGCCTCGATGGGGGTACATGAAAGCCAGTCGCGGATGCTGGAAAACCAGATCGGTCGAAGCCGTGCGTTCTGCGAGTGGATGTTTGGCGTCATGCGCGACGAAATGGGGGACTTTGACCTGAAGGATGGCGAGGAACTTTATCGTGCAGCGAACCGTGTTGAATCGGGCTTTATTCGGACCGAAGCGGACGAATTGCACTATAACCTGCATGTACTACTGCGGTTTGAACTTGAACGCGCGTTGATCCGCGACGAGTTGCAGGTGGCAGATCTGGAAGCTGCATGGAACGATAATTTCAAGCGTGATTTCGGCGTGGACGTGCCGGATGCGGCGCAAGGTGTGTTGCAGGACGTGCATTGGGCTGTCGGGTTGTTTGGGTATTTCCCGACGTACTCGCTAGGGAATATCTATGCGGGTGAGCTTTTTGCGAAGATGCAGGATGTTATGCCGACGTTGGATGAAGACTTTTCCAAAGGCGATACGAGTAACGCGTTGGCTTGGTTGGGCGAGAACGTGCATCAGAAGGCGCATTTGTCAGCGCCCGAGCAGATTATTGCGGATGCAGTTGGTCACAAGCCGAGCGAGAAGCCGTTGCTCGCGTATCTGGAGCGGAAGTTCACGGACCTTTATGATCTGTGATCTTCTCTTTTAGAAATTTCTGATACCAGTCGCGGGAAAACTTGAAATAGTTTAGGCCGAAGTCCAGCGTAGCGATTTGGAACAGGGCGTGGCTTTTCATATCTTCCGGTATCTCGACTTCGTGTAGCTGGGCTTTGAGGGCCTCCAACATACCGATTTGGTCATCGAGTGTGGCGATATGTTCCGTGATGTGCTGCGCCTGTTCGTCTGGCGCTATGTTGCCAAAGAAAAACAGCCGGACCAGCGTTTCGTCTTTGAATTTTTCTAGCGGCAGGCCTTCGCCTAGCCAGCGGGTGAATACCTCTCGGCCTTTATCCGTGATGCTGTAGATTTTTTTGGCGCGGCCGTTTTCGACGATACTTGTTGCGGTAACACTCCCTGCGGTTTCGAGCTTCTTCAAGGCTGGATGAATGCTGCCCATGGAAGCGTTGTAGAAAAACGCGGTCGATTTTTCGATCGCCTTTTTTACGTCATAAGAGGTCATGTCGCGATATTGCAGGATACCCAGGATTATCTTGTCTTGCATGAAGCTGGCCCTGTCAAAATTCGCGATATTCTACGATAGTGTCATAGACTGGAGCATAGGGAATATCATCCCCTTTCAGGTGGCGGTCGAAGATGTTTACCAGAAGATGGTTGAGCTCAATCCCCATTTTTTCCTGATCAACCGGACCAAGAATTGGCAATAGTTTGAGGAATGACACGTAATTGAGGTCGGCAAAATTCATGTGCCAGGCGCCGTTGAATACCGCGACGCAGCCGCCGTAATCGGAGGTTTCCAGAAGCGGGGTGTTTATGTCGGCCATACTGATTACCTCGCCGCCAAGAGGAATACCTTCGGCCATGAGCATGCAGGTGGGGGCGGATAGGTGGATGTTCTCCAGCGGTTCGTCGAATGCGAACGGACCGTCGAGGTTGATTGCCGCTTTGATGTTGGCGTTGGATGCGGTTGTTGCGAGGGCAGTCATACCGCCTAGGGAGTGTCCGAAAATGCCGATCATTTTGGAGTTCATGCTCGCGGCGAAAATAGCAGGAAACTGTGCGGTTTGATTCGTGGCGATGGCGTTAACTAACGCGTTGCTATCCTCGATCCAGGCGCGCAGAAAAGGTTGCATATTTGCGAATGGTGCGTTTTGCGCTAAGGTGCGCATACCTTGCCAGTACTCCGCGAAATTGGTCGCGTTGTCTTTGGTTTCCAATGCTGCGCTGATGCCGTTGTAGGAAGCTGTTGCGGCTTCTTCGTACCGTAATTGCTCGACAAAGACTGGCAGGTCGGGGTTGTTATAGACGTAGGAGCCATCGGTGTATTCGGTCAACAGGCTGGTTTCGGGGTGCGAAAGGGAAAACACGATGTAACCGTTGCTGGCCAGTTCCTGCATGTTGGAGGTGTTCTGTTCGGCAAAGGAGCCAAAGCCATGATTGAAAACGATAACCGGAAATTTGTCGCCGCTATTGGCGATTGGGGCGTCTTTGAAGGACAGAGAAGCTTCGGTTTTTGCAATGAAACTTGGCATGTTGTAGAATTCGACGGTTTTTTCGACTAGTCGCTGCGAGGAGACCAGATTGATCTCGCCTTCGGCGGCATTGCTCGGATACCAAGCGCGGACGTTGATCTTGCGGTCTACGCCGGAGATTTGAGAGGCGAACTCAAAGTCGAAATTTGTTGCGCCAACAGAATATTCGCCGGTCGGCTGAAACGGAGGGATCGGGCGAAGATATGCTATATATAGGTATCCGGCACCAAGAACGACTATTGCCACCAGACCAAGCAGGATATGTTTAATACGCATCTAAATCCCCAAAAAATCGATTCGATATATATCTAGTCGATATATAAGTAGATTTCAATACCACCGCACGATTTCCGGCATCTTGCCCAATGATACATTCCACTATAAACACGCCGGCATGACTCGCGTTTTTGACATGGACGACCATACCCGCCTGCCTTGGCGGTTTCACGCAGAGGCGTTGATACTCGCCGCCGTTGGTTGAGCTGCGCCCGAATTCCCTGTCACCTGAACAAAACCCAAACACTAGCGGGAGAGTAAAATGTCCGCCCCAAAAACCCTTTATGATAAAATCTGGGATGCCCATCTGGTTTCCGAAGACGAAGACGGCACAAGCCTGCTTTATATCGACCGTCATCTGGTCCACGAAGTAACCAGCCCACAAGCCTTCGAGGGGCTTCGCAATGCGGGCCGCAAGGTCCATGCGCCCGATAAAACGATTGCCGTGCCGGATCACAACGTGCCGACAACACTTGATCGTCTTGAGGGTGTCGAGAACGAAGAGTCGCGCATTCAGCTCGAAGCGCTCGACAAGAACGCCAAAGATTTTGGTGTGCACTATTATCCCGTGGACGATGTCCGTCAGGGCGTTGTGCACATTGTTGGTCCCGAGCAGGGCTGGACTTTGCCCGGCATGACAGTCGTTTGTGGTGACAGCCACACCGCAACACATGGTGCGTTCGGTTCACTGGCGCATGGTATCGGTACGTCCGAGGTTGAGCACGTATTGGCCACCCAGACGCTGATCCAGACCAAGTCGAAGAACATGAAGGTCGAGATAACCGGCAAACTGCCTGCTGGTGTTACCGCTAAAGATATTACAATGACCGTTATCGGTAAAACCGGCACTGCTGGTGGCACGGGTTATGTCATTGAGTATTGTGGTGAAGCGATCCGCGATTTGTCGATGGAAGGTCGTATGACCGTCTGCAACATGGCGATCGAAGGCGGCGCGCGCGCTGGCTTGATTGCACCGGACGAAACTACATTCGAGTACGTTAAAGGTCGTCCACATGCACCGAAAGGTGGTCAGTGGGAACTGGCAATGGAAAACTGGAAAACGCTGTTCTCGGACGAGGATGCGCATTTCGACAAGGTTCTGAC
>DFBM01000027.1 GCA_002366645.1 Rhodobacterales bacterium UBA3080
TTCGATTATTTATTCAAAATAATGAATGACGTTTATCACAAGGCAATTAGACCGACGCTAGGCAATTATGTGTTTTTTGGAGTTCTGTTCCAATTTGTTCTGTACGTGATTGGGTAGCCTCATTGTTTATTGAAGGTGATTTCCCGATAGACGCCAACGTGGATGCATCTTCAACCAGCTTGCTTTCCGGGAACACAGAGCCAACCAATCTCTTTGGCGGGAAGGGCACGATTGGAAAGATGAGGAGCGTTTTCTCAACGATCTGATCACACAAGATGACGACGACCGGTGGTTTATCGACTACTTACGGGGATCGCGAGGAGAAATTGATGGAAAAGAAGTCGGTTGGGTAGTATTTTCTCCAACGACACAAACACAGTGTTGAACGTCGACTTGCAGAAAACCCATCAGGACGTGTCCCGAAAAAATTGAATTGGATGAAGTCTTATAACAATGCCGTGGTGGATGAGCAGGTCGAAAAAATCGATCCGGAGTACTTCTGGGAAGAGGTTGAGTGCAACGCTCACGAGATTTTTGAAAGCCTTTCGATCGACTGATCAAATGCCCCAACGGCGAGTTCTTCGACCAACGTTTACCAATCCTACTCGTCTCTATCGCATTCTGAGTTGCTGTTATGCTGTCATTGGAGTGCTCATACCAAGGTTCGACATCACGTGGTTCTGACCCGCCCAGCAGTAGTCCACTATCCGTCCATTCGTCATTGTCGTCCATTAATTTTACTAATTCGGGGCAATTGGCTCCCCCCCCCAAAAATTATTTTCGCCCAAACGAAGTTGAATTCTGCTGGACTGTTGGTTCAAACGGAGCGTCACTGCCTTTGCGCCGACACACCAAGTGTTTGCATAACCTCCGCCCGAATTTCGGGCCTAGCTCAGTACAAGGCGCGGGATTGACTCGGGTCTGACACCTGCGGAGACAATTATGAAGCAATGTACAGCGAATACTCCACCATCCACCAGCAGTTCACTGGCTTCTGTCAAATCATTTGGAACCAAAACGAGGTCAAAGAAGGATCGTCTGGTCCAGCTTTTATCCAACCCCAAAGGCGCACGGGTATTGTCGCTTTGCAAATCACTGGACAGGCAGAAGCATACAGTGCGAGCGGCGATTTCCGGCTTGCGTACTGCGGGGTATCTGATTGAGACCTATACCTCGTCAAGGGATGGCGTGAAGGTTTACAAGATAACGGGTAAGCCGGATCCTGAGGCTTCGGTATGAACAGCGGCACGGAACAACCGGATCGATCCGAATACCTCGATCTCTGGCGGGAGACATATGGGCGCCCCCGCCAAAGAACATCTCGATCGGGTTTATGCAGCGGGCTCTTGACTTTGAACGGCAGTGTGTGACGGAACGACGGATATCCAAACAAACGCTCCGCAGCCTCAAAGCAATCGCCCGAGACGGTGCTTCTGCAGCAAACCCGATCTCGTCGCTAAAACCCGGCACCCATCTCATGCGGGAGTGGAACGGGCGCACCTATCAGGTTGATAGTTATCAAAGGCGGCTGCGTCATGGACGGCAAAATCTACTCGTCGCTGTCCGCTATCGCCAAACACATCACTGGCGCGCACTGGTCCGGCCCGCGCTTCTTCGGTGTGTCGTCATGAAGAAGAAAGTCCTCTGCGCTATCTACACTCGCAAGTCGTCAGAGGAAGGATTGGATCAGGATTTTAATTCGCTCGATGCGCAACGCGAAGCCTGCGCAGCCTATGTCACCAGCCAGAAGGCCGAGGGTTGGGTATTGTTACCCGAACAGTATGATGACGGAGGCGTATCGGGAGGAACACTGGCGCGCCCTGCCCTGCAGCGCCTATTAGTCGATCTAGATGAGGGTCGTGTTGACCAGATCGTAGTCTACAAGATTGACCGTCTATCCCGGTCATTGGATGACTTTGCCAAGATTGTGGACCGGCTGGACGAGGTCGATGCATCGTTTGTTTCGGTAACACAATCCTTCAACACAGCTACCAGCATGGGGAGGTTAACGCTGAAAATGCTGCTGTCCTTTGCCCAGTTCGAGAGTGAGGTTACAGCGGAACGGATCAGGGACAAGATCGCGGCCTCAAAACGCAAAAGGGTTATGGATGGGTGGGAGCGTTCCTCTCGGATATGACCCTGATGGCAGGACATTAACGGTAAACGTTAAAGAAGCGGAAACAGTCCGAACTATCTACGACCTTTATCTCGTGAATGGATCCATCCGTGAAGTTAAGGAACAGGCCAAAATACTGGATCTGCGCACAAGGCAACGCGTTACCAAAACGGGCAAGGAACAGGGTGGCATTCTGTTCGGGCGCGGGAATCTTTACCAAATACTTAGCAACCCGATCTATGCAGGCAAAATCCGACACAACAGACAGGTTTTTGATGGTCAACATCCAGCGATCATTGATCTCGATACTTGGGCGGACGTGCAGCGAAGGCTCACCGCGGCATCCGGTAGAGCTAGAGGACAGGTGAGTGCTGCTCATCCCCCCGCGCTGGCTGGAAAGCTATATGACGAGACAGGGGATCGGCTTACACCGAGCCACGCAAACAAGAATGGCAAGCGGCTACGGTACTATGTCTCGCGTCGACTTGTGATCGACAAGACTGAAAAGCATCCCGATGCCTGGCGCCTACCAGCACCGCAGTTGGAAAAAACGATTGCACAGGCCGCCCGCGATCATTTTGTAAGACAAGGTATTCTTCCAAATCTAGTCGACGATTTAAAGGCGAGCGAAGTTGCCCACCTAGACAAAAAGCTTGGATCACTTGCGCGTATGTTCTCCGGCCAAAAGACGGTGCGGGGTTGGAGCAATCTGATCGAAAGAATGGATATGGCGCTTGGGTGCTTGGCTGTTCAGCTGAATGCAACCGCCATTGCCGATCATCTTGCTCTGCCGGTCGACCGCCTTTCATCCGATGCCTTGATAATATCTGCCGCCTTCCAGCTTCGCCGCAGAAGCGTAGAAACAAAGATCATCCTTGGCAACGCAGTTCCCGAAGTAGACCAGATCCTGATCCGGAACATTGTTAAAGCTATGGAGTGGTACGACGTGGTGAAATCCGGCAAATCTTTCGCTCAGATCGCAACGCGAGCAGGCGTTACAATAAATCGCGTTCGGCATCTGATTTATCTGGCATTTCTCGCTCCCGACATCATTGAGCAAGCTATCAATGGGACACTTCCGCTGCACATGACATCCGACTATCTGGTCAGGACGGGCGTACCATCAGACTGGAATGCGCAGCGGGAAATGCTTGCAAATGTGAATGCCAGAACCGTTCGCGAGTAAATACCAATATAAAAACGGCGATGCAGATCAGTCGTAACCGTGCCGCTCAAATTCATCGGCAACATTTTGCCGCAACCCCGGATAAAACCCGACCCTGAAAAACGCCAAGAGATATAAACCCGAGAATCTCGCTAAAATATCGACCGAATATACGTCTCTTATGAAATCTATAACTCGTAAGTCCCCATAGTTGCGGAAACATACGCTGAGAGATTAAAAGCACTGTGATATCTATAAGTTAGTGGCGGTGGTGTCAGTCTGGAGCTAACCAGTCTCTGCAAATTTACCTGCAAACAGGGAAAATAACAGGGAATTCCCTCAAATTAGGGGGGATTTTCAACTTTTTGTCCGAAATTCATAGGCACTTTCAATCAGTTAAGTCGCAATTCCCTAAGTGAAAAACAGGGAGCTATTTGATGCCGAACAGGGTACTTTTTTGGTATAAACAGGGAAATGTCTTCGAGTGACCCTAAGAATTAGACCCAGTCAGCGCCTAGATTTTTGCCCAAAAAATTCATGTCTCTAACGGTCAACTCACACCGATATGTGGCGGAAACCGCGACGCATTTCTAATGCTCGTAAAACCTCTCAATATCAATGCATTAGGTTGTTGAGTAGGGAACGCGGCTGCCGTCAAACTTTCTCCGACTCTACGAACGAACAATTTGCCGGAATCAGGCATCGTCGGTTCACGGCAATTTTCTTTCGAAACCGTACCGGATTCCCTCCCAACGCAGTTCCAGGACGTGCGCGCCCTCGTCCGTCATAGGGTTAGGAAGCACTTCTATCTTGGTCTGGGCTGGTTCTGCCACATAGCTGACATACGCAATCTTGTATTGAATACCACTTCGTGGGCGCGCCGCTAGACGGGCTGCCCTGACTTCAGTTTCTCCAATTTCGAACGATTGCGGGTCATCCACGCTGGCTTTTACCTCGATCTGCCAGATTTGGTTCCTGTAAGAGACCTCAAAATCATAGCCGAGCCCATCGTTGCCGTCGCGCCCAGTGATTAAGGCGCCATTCTCGGAAACCCATGCAGAGTCGATATCCTGTTTGCTCAGGATACGCTTCAGCCAGTGATACACGACCATCTCGCCCAGCCGACCGATCAGTTCAGTCTTTTCTTCAGGTACACGAGGTCGCCTCCCCTTCTTTTTTCCCCCGTTCTGCTCGCGCGGATATTTTGATGAAAGGTCATCGCGCTGCACCATCGCCAAGTCTGCGGACGAACCCAATGCACTGCCTAGCAGCTCCGTCGACAGCGACTGCTGGAGTTCATCGGAAAGCGCAAAAAGGTCAATTTCTGTCGGATCGAGCATTTTTCCGTTAAAGGCAACCAAGCGCGCCTCACGCATGCGCCCTTCCTTAACTTCTCGCGCCTTCACTCTTTCGTCCTTTATGTCTTCTTCAGAAAGTCCAAGGCTTTTAATCTCCAGCGAATGGGGCATATCGACCGGCCAAATATCAATAATTTGGAGCCATTTTGCGGCCGAAAGATCGTCAAGCCTGCGGAAATCCAGCACGCCAATGCTATCCAGTCGTTTCCGGAGGTCCTCCACTCCGTCGATGTTGATCAAACTGGAGAAGTGCGTATCGGGTTGGAATTTTGCGCACCAGGCACGAAGAAGCGGCAGCGCTCTTGTCATGAAGTCAGAAATGAATTTTCGGTTGTGTTCACGAACCTGCGCGAGGCTCGAGAACTCGCCAATATGATCACCCAACGATGGTGCGCCCTGCTGGTCGAGCCAAGTGTTAACCACGGCTTCCAGCATCTCGTCAGGAGGCTCTTTAAAAAGGAGAAGCCAAGCGGGATCTGGCTTCAGGGCGCGAATTGCATCTCTGGCCGCAGCGTAACCGTCCGCAGGCTGCATCGTTTTCAATTTCTCTGCGTAAGCCGAAAGCAGACACTCGGTGATTTCGAGTTCCCGCTGTCGTAAATAATTTTCAAGACACCAACCGTGTTGCTCGGGATACGTCTCTGTCTCCAAACCGATAGCAGCTAAGCTCTTGTTGAATTCTGCAAAATCAAGGCCGAGGCCTTCTCGAAAATCTCTCGGCCCCAACGCAGCACGGCAGACTGCCAAAAGTTCACCGACATCTAGGGAGGTCTCGGGAAGCAGTTTCGAAAGTGTTGTACGGAGCAGCCCTTCATCTTTAATTGTGTTAGCAAACTCCTTATCAAAGGCATCGACGGCTACGCCGCCAGCAAAATGATAGAGAACCGCACGAATCCAAGGCGCCTGGCGTTCGATGCCGGCATTTAGCGTAGCACTTGCAGCTGCCGTCGAAGAGGTGGGAAGCTGCAGAAGTTGGGCCAAGCGTCCGACACCCAATCCGGAACATTCTTGGGAAACGGCAAGCGGGACGTCGCGGCTGATGTGCGCCAAGAGCAGTCTGAGATGAGGAGCGCGTGCACGCTGTCCTAGCGCTTCGCAAATCGCTGGAAGGCATCGATCGACTAGATTCCAGTTCCACTCACCATCGCTCCCCACAAGAACAACGGACTGTCCATTTTCGGAAGTCAGGTTAAAGGCTTGGGAGGAAAACTGTTCCGGCGAGATGCTAATGCCGTCGACAACGAAGCCTAGAGTCTTGGCTTTTGCGAGACTTATTCGATCCAGCTTCGCCAAGATCTCAGAGCGATCGGATGGCAGCCGTTGCGCTTCGGTGCCGATGAGGGCTTCTATTGCAACTGCCAGCATAGTGCGAAGGTGTGGGCAAACCTCGAGGATTGGCGTCTTTTCAGCGTCATCAATAGTATTCCCGTCAGCGCGCAGCGTGTAGTCGATGCGGGACATGCGTCTGATGCGCTCGCCATAAAATATCTCGAGGAGCTCCCCCGTTTGCCCCAGCTCGCTTTCTTTGAGTTGAAAGAACGCCTGCCCACTGGCGGCTAAGAGGCCCGCGTCGCTTTCTCTTTCCGTGTCGCATACGTATACGACTTCACCCGGTTCATCTTCCTCGTCGAACATATTCAAGGGTATTCTACTGTGATGCCTTTGAACTAACACCACTACAGGCACCTCGGTTTCTTCAGGATTCTGCTCTCCATCGTCAAAGGTCGTTGTCTATACTGCTTCCAGTTTTTGAGACGAATGATTCAATACTCAAATATGCACCGTCCAATATGAAGTTAAGTGTTCACGTTCAGCTAAAGGTAGAGTAAGGATCTTGACAACGCCAGCCACAATAAGCCAATTCGGGGCTTTAGTAGACTTGAAGCTTAAACGTCTGCTTTTGGTATATCTCGCAAAGCCCCGCGCTTCCGCAGCGAGTGACCGCTTCCCGCCCAAAGTCACCCCTAATCCTTTCGGAATAGAATATCTTGGTGCAGAGCCCTCCGGTGCAACATATCCAGCGCATGAAGAAGACGACCCATATCGCAATCGATGATCGCGGCCTATTCCCCGCTCTTTGGATGCAGTCTTCGACACACATACACGTTCAACAACAATAAAGGGGGGGGTATCAAATTTTAAATGCCCTACCACCAAGACCGGCGGGGAAACCATTTCTTTTGCGCGCACGAAATTGAGGAAAAAAGCCCACTCACTTTCACCTTCGCAATCCGCCGCCCCAGCGCGTCGTAGTGATACGTTGCCACCGTCCCATCACCGGAATCGTAGGCCACCAACTTGTTGACCGAGTTGAAGGTATACGCCTCCACCACACCGCCAACCTTGGCGGTCCGCGTAATCCGGTTGCCCTTGGCATCATAGCCGTAAGTGTAGTCCGAATCCTCGGTCAGGCGGTTGTGGTCGTCGGACAGATACAGGTTCGAGAGGTGCGAGCTGAGGCGGTTCCCCTCGCCGTCATAAGAGAAATCCTCGACGGGAATCGGGGTGCCACCGTCAGCAGTCGGGAGGCCCTCGGAGACCATGACCAGACGGTTGAGAGTCTGACATGATTTTGAAGTTCCCTCAATGATGTCACCAATTTTTATCTTTTTAGGTTATTGAGAACTCCAATTCGGCTTTGGAATCTATAAAAAAACGTGTCCCATCAGCAAAAAATATTACGATTTCTTTAGATCTCGGCCTATAAACTTTTTCAACTTTTTTTCCCCCAATTAAATGAAAAATGTTTACAGACTCCTCGCTTAAGTCTGTGTCAGAAGCAGTCTTTTGATCGCCCATCTTCCCATATACTCCTTTTCCTTTTTCCTTTTTCATACATTTTCTTGTTTTTATAAACTTCATAATGATCTTTGTGGAGTCGATCAAACTCCCAAATTTCTCCAGTCGCAAGATTAATCTTGGCTGGGCTACCGCGAACTGGACCAAACTCTTCTGGGTGCGTCTTTGGCGTGTGTTCGAGGTCGGTATTATCGCCATCACCCCCACCTCCTGGCCCACATTGTGGTGGTGTAGGATCGGAAGTAGTTGTGCCCGTATCGGTATCAGCACCAACACCCGCTGCGCCAGCCGCTCCAGCACCAGCCCCTCCATTATTGGAACTTGAGAACCAGCCATCCGAAATGTGGGAGCTTTGGTTCATCAACTCGAGAGTTTCGAGAAGCGCATTAAACAGCCCAAATCCAATCGTGGTTAATGCAGCACCTTGCATTACTAATACAGCATTATCACCAATAATATCTGCTGGCCCCAACCCACTCGGATCACTCCAGTTGAACGGGTCATTCTCGACGTAGGTGTAGATATTGAGGTCACCCGCCGCGAAGCCGATCGGGTCAGCTTGGATGAATTGACCGATCGTTGGATCGTAGTAACGTGCACGGTAGTAGTAGAGGCCGGTTTCGGCGTCGTATTCCCGTGCTGTGTAGGCGAAGGGTTGGCTGAGAGTTCCGCTGACCTGCGTTAACTGCCCGAAGCTGTCGTAGGTATACTCGGCGGCTTTGGTGCCCGTGATGGGGTCGACAACGGCAAGAATGGAGCCTTGGCGGTCAGCGAAGACCTCGTTTATCGCACCCGTGCCCGCACCTGTGGTGCTGGAGTACGCTTCAAACGCCAGCGGTTCATCGACCTTTGCACCATGCAGCCAGCGACGGGTCAAGGCCCCGTCGGAATACTCCAGCAGGATGTCGTTGGCGACCGAGCTATACGGGTTCCACTCCTCGTAAACGTAGGCCGTTGCAACCCCGTCCACCACCTTCGCAATCCGCCGCCCCAGCGCGTCGTAGTGGTAGGTTGCCACCGTCCCGTCGCCGGAATCGTAGGCCACCAGTTTGTTGACGGAGTTGAAGGTATACGCCTCCACCACACCCCCAACCTTGGCGGTCCGGCTGATGCGGTTGCCCTTGGTGTCATAGCCGTAAACGTAGTCCGAATCTTCGGTCAGACGGTTGTGGTCGTCCGACAGGTACAGGTTCGAGAGGTGCGAGCTGAGGCGGTTCCCTTCCCCGTCATAAGAGAAATCCTCGACGGGGACCGGGGTGCCACCGTCAACGGTCGGGATCCCCTCGGAGACCATGACCAGACGGTTGAGGTTGTCGTAAATGGTCCAAAAAAGAACATTCTAATCAATACAGCTTCAGAGACAATGCGACTTGCTTTTCAAATGAAGAGCAGTGAAGTTCCGTTCACTTTAAGCTTTCAAGGTACGCAATATTTCGTCTGATATTAGCTATCTCGCTACGCAGAACAAACTTGCCTTCAACCAATGATGAAAGTTCAAGCCAATCAACCCACTCGGAAAGTGTGTTCAATTCTAAGTTATTCAACGATTGGTACTTCGTATAATATTTAGTACAAAATATAGCTGGCTTGTATCCCAGATGAAGAACTAAATCACCAAAAAAGTTGGATCTTTCGAAAAGTTTTTCTTTATCAACTACAGCTATTAGAAGCTTTGGTAAGTAAAAGGCCAACCCATTTGGCGAAAGCGCTGGAAACGAAAAATCAATTTCGTCGATTTCTTCTTTCGTCGAAAAATGTTTCCAGTCAAATGCAAGAAGTGCAGAAACATGGCCATAATACGTATGTGTTGGGTTCGTGATTATAAATGGATCATCCGGCATCATACGATGTGCGAATGCAGCCCTAATATTCCTAAGAAGTTCAATCTTATTTGAGTCGCTATATTTAGAGTTAATCATTTAATTTCCATAGAACCCCATTGCAGAATTACATTTCTCGATTCTAATCTGAGTATTGTCCACATATTCTTGATGACCGGCGTCGCCTCCTTGGAAGCATCGATTCATTATTTCTTCTCGTTTCGCTTTTAGTTCAATTAACGCGGCGCGAATACTTGATAAAGTCCGAAAACTATCTGCAGAGTTGCACCTTAACCCTGATGTTCTGTTTTCTAGTACATCTTTTTCACGTTCAAGCTTTTCGAGTTCATCCGGCTCACAATTTCCAGACCCCGGCAAATCGTTAACTTCAGTTCTAATTTCCGTTCCTGGCGCAGAATGAATTTTTGTTCCGTCTCTGTCAAACAAAGTTGGAAGTTCGTAATCCCACATACCAGCCGCAAGTGCATATAACGCGCCAGCAAATAGGTAAGGTGTAGCCGCAGCAATATTTTTGGAAATATCGCCCGATATCGCTTCATTCACGGTGCCAAACAGTCCGCTTGGATCAACAAGCATATATGGGTTATTTTGCACGTAAGCGAACAAATTATTGCCGCTTCCTGCAAACCCAATCGGATCGCTTTGCAGGAACATCCCCGTTGCCGGATCATACGTCCGGGCACGGAAGTAATACAGCCCACTCTCGGCATCATACTCCCGCCCAGTATATCCATAAGGCTGCTGCAACGTCCCGGCCACCTGCGTCAGCGCGCCAAACGCGTCGTATTCATACGCCGCCTCAACCGTTGCCGTCACCGGATCAACGACGGAGATTACCGAGCCTTGGCGGTCGGCGTAGACTTCGCGGGCTGCGCCGGACCCCACGCCGGAAGTGGCAACGTAGGTCTCGAACGCAATCGGTTCATCGACGCTGTCGGAATGCAGCCAGCGGCGGGTTAGGATCGGTAGAGCCGAATCGGTCGCGTCAAATTCCAGCAGGATATCATCCGTTGCCAGCCCCATTTCGGCAGAAGCATCGTAGATATACGCCGTAACTGCGCCGTCCACCGTCTTCGCAATCCGCCGCTCCATGGCGTCGTAAGCATAGGTGGCGGTGGTGCCGTCGGTGGACGAATATGACGTCAAACGGTTCTGGCTGTCGTAGCCATACGTTTCAATAATCCCGCCAACTTTGGCGGTCCGACTGATCCGGTTGCCCTTATCATCATAGGCGTAGGTGTAGTCCGAATCCTCGGTCAGACGGTTGTGGTCGTCGGACAGATACAGATTCGAGAGATGCTAGCTGAGGCGGTTGCCTTCGCCGTCGTAGGAGAAATCCTCGACGGGGATCGGGGTACCACCGTCAACGGTCGGGATGCCCTCGGACACCATGACCAGACGGTTGAGGTCGTCGTAGTCGATCTCGATAGACTTGACCGGATCGAGCAGATCACGGATCCCCGCCAGCTGCCCGTCAACGGAATAGTCGTAGGCAAGGTTCGTCAACGTCACGCCGTTCTGCGCGTGGGTCAGGCTGGCCAGCAGACCATCCGTATAAGACATAGTGGCAAGGTTGTCCCACGCGTCGTAGCTCGCGCATTACTCTGGTTGAGTGGATTTGTGCGCCAAGCTGTCAAACATCTGTTTTTAAAATTTCGTAAATTTTATGCGCCACACTTCTTGAGGCTGTGGGATCGGCTTCTGGCTCGCCGAGGCATCTTATGAACGCATGCTGAAGAAATTCATGTATTTTTGCTATATCTGGATTTGCGTCCCATTTTGCCATTATCTCATGTGCGTATCTTTTGTAATGATCCGTCGGCGCACCTGCGGCTTTCACACCAATAGGATCCCATTCATCGTACAGTAAAACTATTATTCGCTTAGTCTTTGTCACGTTTGAAGCACTCATTAATATCGCCACACAGTAACAATTCTCCCAAGAGCATTAAGAACAGCCGTGGCGCGTGCACCCTCATAGACTGTTGTCGGACCTAGTTTACTTGATCCGGGGCGCACGTCAATTGGGTTCTCGATCGCATCATACACGTCATCGGGTGATATATTCTCATCCATCATTTCGTCAATTGCGTGATCGGTCCAATCATAAGGCTCGCTCCATTCTTCTTGCTCTTCCTCACACGCCTTGTCCTCCGGCTCACAGCCGCCGTCTCCATCGCCCTTGCCAGCGCCAACACCTTCATTGGCCCCTGCACCGGCTCCGGCCCCTGCATCATCGTCCGAATTATCCATGTTCAAGATGCCAGAAATAGCAGCCTGCGCTACTTGGCGGCTAATAAACCGCGCCAAATTCATAAGTCCCGGGGTGATTGCTGCTGCAACCCCCGCACCACAGATTGGTCCGGTATTATTTAACGGCGTACCAGCTCCTGGTTTGCAGATTCCCGTCTGTAACCCACTCGGGTCCGTCCAGTTGAACGGATCATTCTCGACATATGTGTAGATATTGAGATCACCCGCTGCGAAGCCTATGGGGTCGGCTGATACGAACTGGCCAAGGGCCGGATCGTAATACCGTGCGCGGTAGTAGTAGAGACCGGTTTCGGCGTCGTATTCGCGGGCGGTGTAGGCGAAGGGTTGTGAAAGAACCCCGCTAACCTGCGTCAGTTGGCCAAAACTGTCGTAGGTATACTCGGCGGCTTTGGTGCCGGTGACGGGATCGACCACGGCAAGGATGGAGCCTTGGCGGTCGGCGTAGACCTCGTTGATAGAACCAGTGCCTGCAGCGGTTGTGCCGGAATAAGCCTCAAACGCCAGAGGTTCATCGACCTTGGAGCCATGCAGCCAGCGGCGGGTCAGGACCCCATCGGCGTACTCCAGCAGGATGTCGTTGGCGACCGAGCTATACGGGTTCCACTCCTCGTAAACGTAGGCCGTTGCAGCCCCGTCCACCACCTTCGCAATCCGCCGCCCCAGCGCGTCGTAGTGATACGTCGCCACGGTCCCGTCGCCGGAATCGTAAGCCACCAGTTTGTTGACTGAGCTGAAGGTATACGCCTCCACTACAGCTTAATCCAATTGTCTAACTGTACATACCGCAGTACAGGTGATTTAAATTATTCAGAAACCTTTCCTATTCCTAGATCGTTCTCAATGGATTTCATCAAGCTCCATGCAGAATCTATTGCGCTATTATCTGTAGATCGATATTTCCAAAATCCTAACATCTCGTCTGGTAACCCGAATTCATAATAAAGTTCGTTCAAGAGTAAATATTTTTCCTCTTCAGATAGACTCTCGTTTTCCATAATCATGTACAAACGTAGATATTTCCATTTTGATAAGGTCTTGGACTGGTTGTTTTCATCAAACAAACTATTTGTAGACTTAATTTCAGAAACTAAGTCTGCAAATTCACTATCAGAATCGTTGTTAGAAAATGCTATACAACTTTCAATATCCATAGAATTTCTATTCTCAACTCGCGTAAGAGCGAAATCAACAACATCCTTTCGCTGAAGCCAGCCGTTGTCATATCCTAATAGCACTACCTGCCAGTCCAATATTTTCAGCTCATTTAGCAACTTCATATATGGACTATTTAACATTTTCCGCCTTTCGAGCCCGAATGATAGTTTGCCTTTCCATCAGCGCTATACCCTCTCTTAAAGAGGCGATGTGTGACTTTACCACCGTCCACTATCCATTCGAACACACCACCAGTGCCGTTCAGACTACCCTCAACTTGGTAAAGTGTCGACGTTCCCGTCACAGTGCCTCCTGGTCCACGTGTTGGTATTTGAGTTTCAGTGCCACTACCAGCATAATTGTCTATTACGTCGGCGAAAGCATGGTCCATATCTGTTTTGTTGGCACTTCCTGTCCGTTCGTCAGGCAATGGGCAATCATCCACCTCACATTCTGGATCCTCGGGGTCGCAACCCCCACCATTTGCCCCAGCACCTGTTTCCGCTCCAGCTCCAGCCCCCGCGTCATCATCCGAACCCTCCATGTGCAGGATGTCGCGATATGCAGCCGTCAACAATTGGTTGGTAATGAACCGCGCTAAATTCATAAGCCCCGGACTAATTGCACCAACCGCCGCAGCACCACATACTGGTCCAGTATTGCTGGTGCCAGTTTGAACTCCTGACGTGCAAACACCTGTCTGTAATCCACTCGGATCGCTCCAACTGTACGGATCATTCTCAACGTAGGTGTAAATATTGAGATCACCCGCGGCGAAGCCTATGGGGTCTGCTTGCACGAACTGGCCAAGGGCCGGATCATAATACCTTGCGCGGTAATAGTAGAGACCGGTTTCGGCGTCATACTCGCGAGCTGTGTAGGCGAACGGTTGGCTGAGAGTGCCTGTGACTTGGGTGATCTGTCCAAAGCTGTCGTAAGTATACTCGGCGGCTTTGGTGCCGGTGACGGGGTCGACCACTGCAAGGATGGAACCTTGGCGATCCGCAAAGACCTCGTTGATGGCACCCGTGCCTGCAGCAGTCGTGCCAGTGTAAGCCTCGAACGCCAGTGGCTCGTCGACCTTGGCACCATGCAACCAGCGGCGGGTCAGGACTCCATCGGAATACTCCAGCAGGATGTCGTTGGCGACAGAACTATACGGGTTCCATTCGTCGTAAACATAGGCCGTTGTGGCCCCGTCCACCACCTTGGCAATCCGCCGTCCCATCGCGTCATCGTGACAGCTCGATAACTGCCAACTGACTACACCATTACAATTGAAATCGCCTTAATGCTGAAAGAAAAAAGAACCGCTGCACTGATCAGAAATGAGCATCAACACCGCAATAAGACACAACACCTATCAGTCATCAAGAATTGAACTTAAGCGTATATCCAATCCTTCATAAATCTCTTTAACTTCTTTGGATGGCTCACAGTGAAGATAGTAGTATGGGGGACCCGCTAGCTCTTTTTTGAACGTTTGCAATTCCTCAATCTCGAGGTGTTTAAAAGGAATCTTTTGCATTTCCCCGTAAACCGACTGAGATTGGAAAAGATTGATAGGAATCAACTTCCGCAATCGAACAAGTCTATTGTTAAGATCAGTAATCGCATCATTGTCAGTTTTTCCGGTCTTCACAATAATTTCACGAAACTGGTTATAAACTTCGTCGAAGTCGTCGTAAGCGTCAAAAGCAATACCCAGATCTATTTTATCCATAGTCAATAACCTTATCTAAGACCGAAGCGCACTATACCTTGCGCCCCACCGCTAATTTTCACATAAGGATCAGCTTTAATTGGGTCTCCTGTAAAGTTAGTACCATAGCCACGGTTAATTTGAACCGAATTACCGCGCCCATCAATGTACTTGTATCCTTGACCGGGATTCTTAGAGTTTAGATCAGATTTTTGCCACCCCTCTTGATCACCAAGTGTACGGTCTAAAAACTCTTCTGCCTCATCGAAATTCTTATTTCTCAGCTCTTCTTCAATACATTCCTTGTCTTCCGGCTCACAGTCGCCGCCACCAGCTCCGTCGCCTGTTTTCGCTCCAGATTCTGCCCCAGAGTCAGTATCATCGTTATTCTCCTCCATCAAATTAGTGAAATCGCCGAGGTTGCTAAGAACATTGGCAATTCTCACAGCCGCCAAGAGCTCTGCTGCGCCTATAGTATTTGCAGTATCTCTCGTTTGACGTGCGCTGTAGGCGTCTCCGACCACTGCCGTCGTCATTCCACTCGGATCTCTCCAGTTAAATGGATCATTCTCAACGTAAGTGTAAATATT
>DFBM01000137.1:0-17809 GCA_002366645.1 Rhodobacterales bacterium UBA3080
GATTTGGTTGTTAGGGTTTCCTAAGGCTTCATCTGGTTTACGCGTCGGGTTGCTGGGCGGATCGTTTGATCCCCCGCACACAGGGCACGTGCATATCACCAAACAGGCTTTACGGCGGTTTGGGCTGGATCGGGTGTGGTGGCTGGTGAGTCCGGGCAACCCGTTGAAGACTGACGGACCGGCACCGCTGGCGCAGCGAGTGGCGGCCTGTCGGCAGATTATGCAGCATCCGAAAGTCGAAATCACCGATATCGAGACCCGACTGGGCACGCAATATACGGCGGATACGCTGATGCGGTTGCAGGAAATCTACTCGGATGTGCAGTTTGTCTGGCTGATGGGGGCCGATAATCTGGCGAGTGTGCACAAATGGGAACGCTGGGACTGGATTTTCGAGAACGTGCCGGTGGGCGTGACCTCACGGCCCGGTGAACACCTGAAAGCCGGTGCGTCGAAGGCGGCGCAAAAATATGCTGCTGCGCGATTACCAGCGGCGGCGGGCAGAATTTTACCATTCCAAAAACCACCGGCATGGTGTCTATTGGAGGGACCAGTTGTTGATATGTCCTCGACCGAAATTCGGGCGAGTGGGGAATGGAAGAAATAGTGTTTTTGAATGGATCGTAGGCATTTTTTAACGTCCGTCGCGGCGATTTTACCAGCTACAGCCTTTGCCGCCCCACCGACGACCGCATTCCGGCCGATATTGCGGGATGTCGCAAATATCCGGCGCATGGCGGCGTCTTCGGCACGCCTGCTTGATCCGGCACTGGCCAATATCACTGGATTCGCGCTGTTTGATACGGAAATCGGTAAGGTGCTCGATTCGTATCAGCCCGATTTACAATTGCCGCCTGCATCGGTCACTAAAGCACTAACGGCGGTTTATGCGCGCAGTATTTTAGGGCCGGAGTATCGATTTGTGACCAAGTTGGTTGCCACCGGTCCCGTGGTTAACGGAATTGTGCAGGGCGACGTCTATCTGGTTGGCGGCGGCGATCCGGCGCTTGATACCGATGAGTTGGCAGAGCTGGCAGCCGCGGCGGTTACGGCGGGTGTTAAGGGGGTTAGAGGGCGGTTTTTTGTTGATGGTTCGGCGCTTCCTAATTCGAACGAAATTGACCGGACGCAGCCTTTGTATCTTGGGTATAATCCTTCTGTTAGCGGCCTGAATTTAAACTTCAACCGTGTGTATTTCGAGTGGAAACAGGCGGCTGCCGGTTATGATCTGACGCTGGACGCGCGCGGGGTGCACAATCGACCGTTAGTGCGCTGGATAGACATAAAGTCGGAAGATCGCGGCGCGCCGGTGTTTGCCTATGCGAATCAAGATGGTCACGATCATTGGTCAGTTGCACGTTCCGCGTTGGGCAAAGGCGGTGGCCGCTGGCTTCCGGTGCGCCAACCTGCCGACTATGTTGGCGAGGTCTTCCGGACTTTGGCGGCGAAGTCAGGATTGAGTTTACCGGTGCATAAACATGGCTCCGTTCCGACACAAGGTATTGAAGTTGCTCGTTTCGAGAGCAACGAAATGGACGAAGTTCTTCGGTGGATGTTGAAGTATTCCAATAACCTAACGGCTGAGTGCATCGGGTTGATGGCATCGAAAACGTTGGGGAGATCCGCGCAGAATCTTCAAAGCTCGGCAGCTTCAATGGGGCTCTGGGCGAAGGCTAATTTGGGTGTCGGCGGTGCGAACCTGCGTAACCATTCGGGCCTGTCGGACAAGTCGCGAATTAGCGCGGCGCAAATGGCCGGTATTTTGAGGCACAGCAAAAGCCGGCAGGCACTGGACGGGTTGCTGAAACCGTTCAACGTTTTTGATCGGAATGGCAAGGCTTTGGCATTGGAGGGCGTGAAGGTCAGTGCCAAGACCGGCACGCTGAATTTTGCGCGTGGATTGGCGGGGTATCTGGAGAAAGGCGGCCGTAAATACAGTTTTGCGATCTTTGCCGCCGATATGCCCCGACGCGAAAACATCCCCATGGCCGAGCGTGAACGACCGCGCGGGGCGAAATCATGGAGCGGGCAGGCCAAGCATCAAGAACAGGTGTTGCTCCGACACTGGCTGGATATACTCCCCTAGCTAGTCGCGATTCCACCGCCCGCTAACCGACTGATCTTTTTAGAGACTTCAAGATCGAGTAGCACCGAAAGCACTTCCTGCGCCGGTCGGTGGCTTTGGCGAACAAGAATATCCTCGGGAACGGGAGAGGGGCCAAGCAGCGAAAGCAACCGAAGCGGCAGTTTTTTATCCGGCGGGGGAGGCGCTTGGGGGATTTGACGCATGACCGGCGGTTCTTCAGGTGGCAACGACAGGGCCTCAATTATATCCGCCGCCGAACGAACGAGCGTTGCGCCATCGCGGATCAACATGTTACATCCTGCTGCCCGACCATCCATCGGGCTTCCGGGCACGGCCATAACTTCGCGGCCTTGGTCGAGTGCGTTCTTGGCCGTGATCAAGCTCCCGGACTTGCTTGCGCCCTCAATAACAACGATAGCTTGTGAGAGGCCGGAAATAATCCGGTTGCGCCGCGGGAAGTGACGGGCGATTGGCGACATCCCGATGGGCATTTCGGACAACCGCAGACCTTTGCCCCCTATTTGCACGGCCAAATCACCGTTTTCTCTGGGGTAAACAGTGTCGACCCCGCCCGCCTGAACGGCGATTGTTCCGCCTTCCAGTGCAGCCTGATGGGCTTCGGTATCGATGCCGCGTGCGAGACCGGAAACCACGACAAACCCTTCCTGCGACAGCTCCTTCGCCAGTTTCGCAGACATCCGGCGCCCCAGAGACGAGGAATTACGGGCACCAACAAAAGCGACGGTCGGACGGAACGCCAACATTGGATCACCAAGCGCCCATAGAACAGCAGGCGGATCTTGAATCATAGCCAGTTGCGGAGGGTAGTTCGCTGCCCCCAGAAACAACATTTGCGCACCGGCCGCACGACCTGCGGCAATCTCTTCCATAGCCATTTCGCGGCTGGCGGGTTGATAGTCCAGAACACCGGATTTCGCAGCAATTTCAGGTAATGCGGCCAGTGCTGCTGCAACATTTCCGTGTTCGCGTACGAGCCGAATAAAGGTGACCGGACCAACCCGCCGTGACCGGAACAGGCGCAACCAGTCTAGCTGCTCTTCCTCATCATTCGGAAGGGCGGAATCGGGGATTTTCGCTGAACGCAGGGGAATCGCTGACATGGTATACCTTTCTGATTCCCTAGATACTTGTGGAAGTTGGTTAAACAGCCGTTAACCGTCGATCAGGTCTGGAATGTTCGGGTAATCCGCGTAAGTTAGCCGGGAACAGCAGGAGAAATAGCGATGTCCAAACCCAAGGTTTTACTGACTAGAAAATGGCCCGCAAGCGTTGAGGCAGCCGCTTCGCGTTTATTCGACGTTACTGTGAACCCGGACGATCGTCCGCTTAGCCGCGCTGACATCCGCGAGGCGCTGGAAAATTATGATGCGGTTATGGCGACGGTGACGGACGATGTAAAATCAGGGACGTTTACGAATTTGAAACCAAAGGCAAAGATACTTGCGAATTACGGGGTTGGATACAGCCACATTGATTTGGAAGGTGCGACTGCGGCTGGAATTACGGTGACAAATACACCGGATGTGCTGAATGATTGCACGGCTGATCTTGCCATGACCCTGCTGATGATGGCGGCACGGCGGGCGGGCGAAGGTGAACGCGAGGTGCGGGCCGGTAAATGGACGGGCTGGCGGCCGACGCATTTGATCGGGACCAGCGTTACCGGGAAAACGCTCGGGATTATCGGATTCGGGCGGATCGGTCAGGCGATGGCACGTCGCGCGCACTTCGGGTTCGGGATGAAAATTCTGGTGCAAAGCAGGTCGCCAGTTGCCGCTGATATTCTTGCTGAAACCGGTGCTGTTCAAGTTGATACCGTCGAAAACCTGTTGCCAGAATGCGACTTTGTCTCGCTTCACTGCCCGGGCGGCGATGTAAATCGGCATTTGATTAACGCAGAGCGCCTTGGCTTGATGCGGTCGACAGCGATATTGGTGAATACTGCCCGTGGCGAAGTCGTTGATGAGGCAGCTTTGGCCGAGGCGCTGAAGTCAGGCGAAATCGCTGGCGCGGGGCTCGATGTTTTTGAGGAGGAGCCGAAAGTTCACCCCGGAATACTGGAATGCGAAAACGCTGTGCTCTTGCCGCATATGGGTTCATCAACATCTGAAACACGTGTTGGCATGGGAATGCGGGCGTTACGAAATATCGAGCAGTTTTTCAACGGCGAAGTGCCGGGTGATAAGGTGAACTAGACCTATTCCAGACAAATTCCCTTAAGCGCGACCCAATCTTGATCCCTTAGGATTTTTCCTTGGATTGTGATGGTGCTTGAGCTCGATAACGGGGAAGGTTCTGCCATTATTCCTTGTGCTGCCGTCCGTATTCGCTCCGACGGCAGCGTTCCAGACGTTACATAACCGAACAATTCACGTGGAGAGCTGTCCGAAAATAACGCATTTATGGTGTCCGAGTTAGACTTTTCGGACATTGTGGACCACAGCACGGCAGTAAGTTCTTCCACGGAGGCGAAACTTCTTAAGTGAGCGCTTCCCAAGACTATAACATTCCCCGGAAACACATATTCGGTAAGGTCGCCTTGCACGATGAGCAGTTCTACGTCGGTGTCCGGAAAAGCACGAGCTTCGAACAATGTCTTCGCTTCATCCGCGCGCGCTTCATGACAAAGTTTAAGGTCAAGCGTCTGAAACATGTCCATTCCGAGCTTGCGGGCACTTGCCGGGCTGGTCATACGTTCGGCTTGGGCGCGTAGCAAATCCGGGGTTGCGTAGGTGATTCCGCCAGCCATCGCAAATAAAAACAATGCGAACACCCAGCGTAACCATCGTGTTTTGTGCCTTCCGACTGATTCCGCAGACGAAACCCGCGAAATAGCCTCAACCATTTCGGCATCGTCAATTTCAAGCGTTTCAAACCCTTCGGTGTCCGGGGTGTAGATGGCATGGCTACCGTTCAAAGATACCCGATTGGTCGCCGCCATCGCCCAGTGGCATAACGGATTTTCGTTCAAATCTGACAAAACCAGAGTGGCATCGCCAAAAGACACTACAACCTCGGTCGGCGGCTGATCTGGCGCCTCGCGCCATTGGCCGATCGCTTCGAGGCGGGTGTATCTGTCTAGCGCTGTCATTCAATAAATGCCTGTAATACTTGGCCGATTCATACCGTTGATCGTATACCCGAGGCAAGCCTTACTGCGGTAATTTATAGCCCTGAGCTGTCAAAATTTTACGCAATTCCAGCTTGGATATCTTGCCGGTCGCCGTATGCGGCAGTTCACTGACAAAAACCACGTCGTCCGGAATTTGCCATTTCGCGAAGTGTTCTGCGACCAGATCCAGGATTTCCCGTGGGTCTGGTTTGGGGCCATCGATCGGGACGACAACCAGAATTGGACGTTCGTCCCACTTTGGGTGAGGAATGCCAATCGCGGCGGCCTCGGCGACCTGCGGATGTGCGACAGCGGCGTTTTCTAGCGCAATCGAGGAAATCCACTCGCCGCCTGACTTGATGACGTCTTTCGAGCGATCGGTAATCCTGACATAACCGTCTGGATTTATGGTCGCGACGTCGCCTGTATCGAACCAGCCATCTTTGTCCACGGCGTCGGAGTCGTGTTTCAAATACCGTTGCACAACGGCCGCCCCTTTTGCCCAGAGCTTACCGGATGTTTCGCCGTCCCAAGGTTGTTCGGCGCCGTTATCGTCGGTAATCCGCAAATCGACGGAAAACGGTGGGTGTCCAGTCGTACCCTGTGCATCAAGCCGACCCGCATCATCAAGCGCCGTCACTTCGGGCTTGAACGTGCAAACCGTCCCGAGGGGCGACATCTCCGTCATGCCCCATGCATGTAAAACCTGCACACCATAATCATTCTGGAACGTCTCGATCACAGCGCGCGGGCAGGAAGCACCGCCAATGATAACGCGCTCTAGCGTCGGCAGTTCGAGGTTCTTGGCTTTCAGGTGTTGCAGCATCAGCATCCAGATTGTCGGTACCGCTGCCGTGAACGTAACTCCGAAATTCAACATTTCATACAGGCCTTCGGAAGTCATGTCCCGTCCCGGCATGACCATGCTGCTTCCAATCATCGGAGCGGTGTATCCAATGGACCAGCCGTTGGCATGAAAGAGCGGCACCACGGGCATTACAGTGTCGTTTGATGACAAACCAAGCATGTCAGGGGATGAACAGGTCAAAGCATGCAGAGTGTTCGATCTGTGGGTGTAAACCACCCCTTTTGGGTCGCCGGTTGTTCCGGAAGTGTAACAAATTCCACAAGGACTATTTTCGTCCACGGCCACCCAATCGAAGATTCCGTCCTGCTTGGCAAGCAATTCTTCGTAGCAAATCAGGTTCGGGATCGAACTTTCTGGCATATGTTCGCGGTCGGTCATCACGATGACGTTTTCGACGGTTTCAAGCTTATCCCAGATGCCTTCGATGATCGGGACGAGGTCAAAATCTATGAGAAGTATCCGGTCCTCGGCGTGGTTGATTATGTAGATCAACTGTTCGGCGAAAAGCCTTGGGTTTAGGGTATGGTTCACCGCGCCGGCCCCTGGAACACCATACCAGACTTCGAAATGGCGCGACGTGTTCCACGCCATTACGCCGATAACATTACCCGGTCTTACGCCGAGCGAGATTAACCCCTGAGACAGCTTTTTGGCCTGATTTCTGACGTTTAACCAGTTAGTTTCGGTAATCGGACCTTCGACCGAGCGGCTAACTAGTTTACGGTTCGGGTGGTATTTGGCCGCGTGATCGATGATTTTGTCGACCGTTAGCGGGAAATCTTGCATAACTACTGTCATTTTCGGGCTCCTGCGTTCACCGCAGAATTAGGCCCTAGATTGTTGTGTATTGCAAGTCTTCGGAAGTCGTTCCCCGACCGAAGCCGGGGAAGATCTATTTAGTTGTCGGAACTACCCATAGTCGAGTTGTTCATGTTCATATCAGTGTGATCGTGGGACTGGTCCATATTCATGTCCATGTTCCCCTGACGTTCATTGTCGACGGGAACTTCGATTGTTACTTCACCCGCGACTTCGAAGATCAGGGTTAGCGTGATTGTTTCGCCATGCAGGAGCGGCCGTGTCAGGCCCATCAGCATGATGTGCAGACCACCGCGTTCGAGAACTGTAAACCCTCCGGCAGCGACGGGAAATCCGCCCTCAACTTCGCGCATTTTAGCGACGCCATCTTCCATAATATGGGTGTGTAGCTCTGGCATCATGGCAACATCTGTACGAACTGCCACTAGACGGTCATCAACCGCGCCATTGTTCATAATGTGCATAAACGCAGCGCCGGATTTAGCGATAGGGCTCGCAGCGCGGGCATACTGATGTTCGATTTGTATATCGGCTGCTTGCGCTGTTCCGAACGATGCGAGGAAAGTAATTGCGATTGTAGCGAGAATTCTAAGAGTCATTTTGATCTCCGTCAGTTTGATTTTAAGTTAAGATTTAAAGTTAAACTAATGGCGGTGGAGATCGAGCCCTCGTTGTCGTAAATGTACGTGATACCCACACCTGCGATGCGATTTGCAGGTCCGTACGTGCGGTACGCAGCGGTAAAGGCGAAATTGTTTCGGGTGCCGCCGTGGCATCCATGGCAAAGAAACAGCAATCGTCACATTCGTGCTCGCTTGGAACCGGTTCGCCGTTGGCACCAAGGACGATATCGTGAACGCCATCAGGCGAGCAGATGGTTATCGACTGGCTGCCAGCCATATGGCCCTGACTGAACGCAGCAAGCGACGTGCTGGTGAACAGGCCGATAGAAATCAGCAGGGTTGATATGAGGCGATAGACGTTCATTCGGCTAACATAGGTGCAAATCGGTTAGATTGTATGAGGCGAAACGAAGCGGCCTCGCCAAAATCAATTGACGAGGCCGCAAATCCGTACCGAAAAACCGACTTAGGCAGGTGCCAGAGCTTTTTCGATGTCTTTTTTAACTTTCAACGCAGATGCCGAAAGATCAGCGTCGTTGGCTTTCGCCATGAACGCATCCAAACCACCGCGGTGGTCAACAGTGCGAAGTGTCGAAGCCGCAATGCGGAACTTGAACGAGCGGCCCAGAGCTTCGGAAGCGAGGGTTACATCATTCAGGTTCGGCAGGAAACGCCGACGAGTTCTATTTTTGGCGTGGCTGACATTGTTGCCAGTCATAACGCCTTTACCAGTTAGTTCACAACGACGAGACATATTGATGTCCTTTTTCTCTTGGGGGTGTCGCCCATTCGGGACACCGGAATTCGAAGCGTTTCTTTATTCCGGACGCGCGCGGGGGTCAAGGGATTCGGCGCGGTTATTTTGCAAACATGTCCAGAAGTTGCTTTGCAGCGGCTTCCGGCGCGGTTTTTCCCTCGATAACAAGCTTTTCTAGCGATTTCCACGCCTGTGATATGGCCTCGTCCGACTTTAAACGTGCGAGTACGCCCGACTCGACTTCGGCTTGAAACCAGATCAGCGCCTGTTCGCGACGCCGTTTTTCCAATACTCCAGCAGATTTACGCCACTCGGAGAGTTCGGAAATTTCGGCCCAAACCTTGTCCAACCCATGATGTTCCAGCGACGATATTGGCATCGCTTTAGGAAACCCTTCGGGGTCTTGTGGGCGCTTCCGCATTAGCCGGAGCGCGCCTGCGTAGTCGGCGCAGGTGCGCATTGCGGTGCTTTTCAGATCGCCATCAGCCTTGTTTACAAGGATCATGTCGGCGATTTCCATAATCCCGCGTTTGACACCTTGCAGCTCGTCACCACCGGCAGGAGCAAGTAACAACAAGAAAACGTCGGTCATGTCGGCGACCATGGTCTCCGATTGGCCAACGCCGACGGTTTCCACGAGAATGACGTCGAAACCGGCCGCTTCGCACAGGGCAATAGATTCGCGGGTGCGGCGGGTGACGCCGCCAAGCGCCGTCTGGCTGGGAGACGGGCGGATAAAGGCGTTTTTCTCGCGGCTGAGCTGTTCCATCCGGGTTTTGTCACCCAGAATCGAGCCACCGGAGATTGACGAAGACGGATCAACGGCCAGAACCGCGACCTTCAGACCTAGGTCAATCAGCATCATACCGAAGGCTTCGGTGAAGGTGGACTTCCCGACGCCCGGAGTGCCCGACAGCCCGACGCGTAGCGCCTGACGGTTGGATTTAGCCAAGGATTGCAGCAGCTCGCGCGCTTGTTCACGGTGATCGTCGCGCGTCGACTCAACAAGTGTGATCGCCTGTGCAAGAGCGCGCCGGTCGCCGTTCAGTATGGCATTCGTCTGTTCGGCAAGGCCCATGTCACCCTCTCACGGCGAAATTAAGCGCATTGGGAAACGTCGCGCTTTGATACCTTTGAAACTTGCCATATGTTTGTCAGGTATAAAAGACCCAAGCTGTTAACGATGGACCAAAGAGATGTTCAACAAAATTTATACATTTGTATTTTCAGCGTTACTTCTGGTTTCGCCAGCCATTACGCATGCGGAAAATTTCGATTATCGGTTTAATGTCCGCTTGGGGCCCGCAAAGATTGGCGAAATGGAAGTTAGCGGACGCAATGAAGGTGGCAGCTATTCAACGACCGCACATCTGTTCACGACCGGCGTCGTCGGGGCGATCTATGATGTCAGTTATGAGTATCGGACCGAGGGTAAAGTTGGCGCCCGCGGGGTTTTGCTTCCGACACACCATGTTTCGACAAATATCGAAAAGCGAAAAACTACCCAGTTGGAGATCCGTTACAGCGGTGATCGCGTTGTCGGCGTTTTATATACACCCGAAAGGGATGTCCCGGCTACGGCGACGGGATACAAGCGGACGGTGGATCCGATGACACTGATCTATTTCCTTTTGAGACCAGCGTCGCCCGCTCAAACCTGCGCCGGTGCGGTTGAGTTATTTGACGGCCAGAGCCGCATCAAAGTGGCGTTTACCAACGTTGAGCGATCCGCAAACGGTCAGATCGAATGTGATATTTCCTATGCTGGGGAAAAGGGTGGGGGGATCGCGCTCTCGTCTTTGGTATTTGTTCCTGATAGCAACGGGTTAATGCGGATTAAAGAATTCGCTGCGGAAACGAATATCGGGACACTTGCCATCAAAGTGCGGTAGTTTCCGGTAAAAACTGGGGACTAAACATGGCCGAATTGCCGGTTGAAGACGCCTTACCGGAACTTTTGGCTGCATTGCGCGGGCATGGGCAGGCCGTTTTGCAGGCGCCCCCGGGGGCGGGTAAGACGACTCGCGTGCCATTGTTTTTACTGGAAAATAACCTGTTTTCAGGCCGGATCGTGATGCTAGAGCCACGTCGAGTGGCCGCGCGCGCCGCGGCTGAGCGCCTGGCGTTTCAGCTCGGTGAAAAAACTGGCGAGACGGTCGGGTATCGAATTAAAGGTGAAAGTCGGATCGGCAAAAACACCCGTATCGAAGTGGTGACCGAAGGTATCCTGACGCGAATAATTCAGCGCGACCCCGAACTTTCCGGCATTGACTGCGTGATTTTCGACGAATTCCACGAACGCTCCCTGAACGCTGATCTGGGGTTGGCGCTGTGTCTGGAAAGCCGCTCGGTTCTGAGTGAGGATTTGAACTTATTGGTGATGTCAGCGACCTTGGATGCGGGGCCGGTTGCGGAGTTGATGGGTGGTGCGCCGGTGATTACGTCCGAGGGCCGTAGTTTTCCTGTCGAAACCCGATGGCTGGACCGGCCGTGGGCGCAAGCCGGTCGAAAAGGACCGTGGTTTACCGACGTAGCAGCGGGCCTGATTTCCAAAGCAGTGGCCGAAACCGAAGGTGGCGTGCTGGTGTTCTTGCCGGGCGCCGGCGAAATACGGCAAGTCGAGGCAGCGCTAAAGGACCTTCCGCCGGATTGCAAAGTGATGCCGCTATTTGGTGGTCTACCGTTTGAAAAGCAACGGCAGGTTTTGGCGCCTTTGAGTGCGGGCCGTAAGGTCGTGTTGGCGACGTCGATCGCGGAAACATCATTGACCATCCCCGACATAACGACCGTAGTGGATTGCGGTCGCGCACGGCGCGCGCGGTTTGATGCGGGCTCCGGCATGTCACGACTGGTGACCGAGCGGGTGACAAGGGCCGAAACCGAGCAGCGCCGCGGACGGGCTGGGCGTGTGAGCGCGGGTGTGTGCTACCGGATGTGGACTAAGGCCGAAGAAGGCGGGATGCCGCTGTTTCCGCCAGCTGAAATTGAATCAACTGACCTGACAGGATTGGTGCTGGAACTGGCGCAATGGGGTGTGGATACGCCGCGTGATCTGGCGTTCCTGACGCAACCGCCGGAAAAGGCGTTCACCGAGGCACAGTCGCTGTTAACCAAGCTTGGGGCGTTGGATGAAGCTTGTCGAATTACCGAACACGGGAAGGATTTGGCGCGCCTTCCACTACACCCACGTCTAGCGCACATGTTGGTGCTTGGGGCGGAGCATGGCGCGCGTGCCTTGGCGGCAACTCTGGCGGCGTTGATCGAGGGTCGCGATCCGCTTCGCGGCGGCGGGCGACGTCCGGCAGATGTTTCGCTGCGATTAGAGGCGGTGCAAGACCCTGCCAATTTCGAGCGAGAGCGCCCTTTTAGCGTAGATCGTGCTTCGGTACAGGCAATAAAGACCGAACGCCGCAGGTTGGAAAAGCTGGTGCCGGATGGACAGGGCGAAGGCCTGACGGCGGGGGCGTTGCTATCGTTAGCCTACCCTGACCGGATCGCATTGCAGCGTGGAGGGGACGACGGTCGTTACCTCCTCTCGGGTGGGAAGGGCGCGATTGTCGAGGCCGGAGACAGTTTGGCAAGCTCGCGGATGCTGATCGCGGTGGACCTTGACGGAGACCTGCGCGAGGCGCGGTTGCGGTTGGGGGCCTCGGTTTCGGAAAGCGAGGTACGCGAGCTTCACGATGTTATCGAACTATCCGTTTGCGAGTGGACGCGCCGAGACCGGGCCGTCAGCGCGCGCCAACGTGTCATGCTCGGCGCTTTGGTTCTGGGGGACCGTCACTGGAAGGATGCGCCAGACACGCAAATCGCTGCTGCGATGGTTGAGGGCGTACGCGAGCTAGGCCTGAGTGCACTGGACTGGAGCAAAGCCGCGCGTCTACTCAGGGCACGTGTTGAATGGTTGCGCACGCGCGGCGCGGATATGCCGGATATGTCTGATAGCGGGCTGATGGCCAGCCTTGATCTGTGGTTGCAACCGTTCCTCGGCGGTATTCGACGCGCCGACGCGTTGAGGAAGGTTGATGTAACAGCTGCGCTAAAAACCTTGTTGGACTGGGAAGCACAGAAGGTGTTGGAAAAGTTGGCCCCGTCATCGATCACCGCGCCGACGGGTACGCGACTGGCGATTGATTATGCCGGGCAGCAGCCCTCTGTGTCCGTTCGATTACAGGAAATGTTCGGGCTAAACCGGCATCCGACCGTTGGGCCAGACCGTTTGCCGTTATTGATAGAACTGCTTTCACCAGCACAGCGCCCCGTGCAGACTACGGCTGATCTGCCGGGTTTCTGGGCGACCTCTTATGCGGATGTCCGCAAAGACATGCGTGGCCGCTACCCGAAACACCCTTGGCCCGAGGACCCGACGCAGGCGGAGCCAACACGTCGGGTAAAACCTCGGAAGTAGTTATTCGGCTTTCATCATCCGTTTGATCAAGCCGGTCTTCAGAACAAATTGCTGGTAAAGCGCCCCGATGACATGCAGCGCCACCGACGCTAGAACAACGACTTTGAAGGTGGTGTGAACCGTTGCAGCAATTTCCTGTCCTCCGAACCATGCGCCGATGCCGGACAAAGGCATGATGAAAATCGCGCCGTACAGTGCCAAATGTGTCAGCTTGGCGACCATCTTTAGCGCAGCACTTTCCTCGGCGGGTAGCGCGGGTGCGCCGCGCGTGAGGCGCAGGACGACTCGCCATACCGCAAGGAGTAGGGTCAAGATGCCCAGAAATACATGGGCGCGGGCGAGTGGCGGAATGGATTCGACGTCTTGGCCTTTGGCGATCATTTCGCTGACTTCGACGATGGCATCGTGGCCGATGAATTGAAATACGACAAGGGCGGCAATTACCCAATGCAGAATGATTTGTGTGCGGGAATATCCGGTGACTTCGTTTGACATGAATGTGGTTCCTTGAGGCTAATATTTGAAATTGTTATAGGGTCATTGCGTTAACGAGGCAATAGGTGAGTATTCGATAACTAAAGTGCCAAATTAAGCCCGGGATACGGGGTGTTCGTTTCAGATTTTACTCCGATCCAGCAATCTTGCATCCGCTCAATTCAGTCGAATCTGACCTGATGCTGGGAAAACGCGCGATATTAGCTTTCGAGCTTCCCCCACAAATCGTACTCGCTCGCTTCGTCGACTACGACATTTACAATATCTCCCGCAGACAAATTCTCGAAATTCTCGTCAATAAACAAATTCCCGTCGGTCTCGGGCGCATCGGCTTTGGTCCGGCAAGTAGCCCCCTCGGCATCAACTTCATCAACAATTACGGCCAAGGTCTGGCCGACTTTAGCGGCCAATTTGGCTTCGGAAATTTCCTGTGACTTCTCCATGAACCGTTCCCAACGTTCCTGTTTCACTTCGCTCGGAACGTGATCAGGGGCGTCATTACTGCGTGCACCAGCGACGTTTTCGTATTGAAAGCAGCCGACCCGATCCAATTGCGCCTCGTCGAGCCAGTCCAGAAGATGTCGGAATTCGGTCTCGGTTTCGCCGGGGTAACCGACGATAAACGTCGATCTAAGGGTGATATCGGGGCAAACATCACGCCAGCGCGCGATCTCGTCCAAAGTTTTGGCGCTCGCCGCGGGGCGGGCCATACGTTTCAGGACATCTGGGTGCGAGTGCTGGAACGGAATATCGAGATAAGGCAAAATCAGGCCGTCCGCCATTAGCGGGATCAGGTCGCGCACGTGCGGGTATGGATAGACGTAATGCAGCCGAATCCATGCATCAAACTGCCCAAGCTCGCGGGCGAGATCGGTGATATGGCTCCGGACTTCGCGGTCTTTCCACGGGTTAAGGTCGTGCTTGCGATCCAGCCCGTAGGCCGACGTGTCCTGACTGATCACGAGCAGTTCTTTCACACCGGCGTCGACGAGCTTTTCGGCTTCACGCAAAATGGCGTGGGCGGGGCGACTGGCCAAACGACCGCGCATGTCCGGAATGATGCAGAATTTGCACTTGTGATTGCAGCCCTCGGAAATCTTCAGATAGCTGTAGTGGCGCGGCGTCAGGCTGACACCCGTGGCCGGCAACAGGTCGATAAACGGATCCGGATCGGGCGGAACCGCTGCGTGCACGGCGTCTAGCACTTGTTCATATTGGTGCGGCCCAGTGACCGCCATGACGGACGGGTGTGTGCCGCGGATGTATTCTTCTTCGGCACCAAGGCATCCGGTGACGATTACTTTGCCGTTCTCGCGCAGAGCTTCGCCAATGGCTTCCAGACTTTCGGCCTTGGCTGAATCGAGAAACCCGCAGGTGTTTACGATAACTGCATTCGCGTCGGTGTAGTCCGGCGAGATCGCATAACCTTCGGCTCGTAGGCGCGTCAGGATGCGTTCGCTGTCTACCAGCGCCTTGGGACAACCTAGGCTGACCATGCCGATTTTCGGCTGGCCTGCGCGAGCGGTGTTTTCAATTCGCGCCTTGGGCGCAAGGTCGGGGCGGAGGTTTGGCGGGTTTTGGGTCATGCCCGCCATATAGGGTATCCTGCCCGCTAAGGGAAACGGAGAATTTGACGGTCGCAGCGCCTCCTATGCGGCGGCCGCGAAGTAGGTGACACGATTGCGACCAGAAGATTTGGACTGGTATAGTGCCTCGTCCGCGTGCTGGATCAACAGGCCCGGGTTTTCATCAGCAGGACCACCAAAAGCGACGCCAATGCTAACGGTCACTGGAATGGAGCGCGTATTGTTGATCGTAAATTCGGCGTCATTGATCGCGCGCCTTAACCTCTCAGCCGCAAATTCGACTTCGGACGGGCCGGTGTCCGGCATCACGACTAGAAATTCCTCGCCACCTAAACGCGCGACCAAATCGATACCGCGCAGGTTCTCCTGCAGGCGTCGTGCAAACTCCTTTAACACGTGATCACCCGCATCGTGGCCGTAGGTGTCATTCACGGATTTGAACCGGTCCAGATCCATCATCATCACCGCATAGGGCAGGCCGCTTTCTTTCGAGTGCTCAATAATCCGTTGCATATGCTGCGTTGCGTACCGCCGGTTATACAGCCCCGTAAGCGGGTCGATAACAGCCATTTTTAGACCGTCGCGAACATTCGATCGCAACCGGTCCGAGTATTTCTTCCGCCGCATCTGCGACCGCAGTCGCGCCACCATTTCGTTCGGATCAAACGGCGCGTGGATATAGTCGCTAGCCCCGAGTTCGAGCCCCTTGCCAGCGGTTTCAAACTCGTTGTCTTCGACCACCAAAATGATTGCGGATTGACGCGTTGCCGGATTTGCATGGAGGTTGGAAACCAACCGCAAACCGTCACCACCGTTTGCGAGATGCTGGCAAACGATGAAAACATCAGGTGTATTTTCCCGCGCCATGGCAAAGATTTCGGCCTCATCACTGCCAGCGGTGGTTTCAAATGGGAGGCGGGAACGAATGCAGGTAGCCCAGTCCTCGCCCTGTTTTGGGGTTTTGGTTGCTAACATGACGCGTCCGGTTTCGTCCGTACCAAAAGAGTGGTCTTCCAGAAAGGCCCCCAAACCCAATTCCTGCGAGGTGGTTTCGCGTAGTTTCAACTCGTCAAACATCATTTTAACCCGCATCAGGTTTCGGACGCGGGCGAAAAGGGTGAAATCATGAATTGGCTTGCTTAGAAAGTCATCCGCACCGGCATCGAGACCACGTATTTTTTCCTCCGTACTATTTGCTGCGGTGACCATTATCACAGGGATATGTGCGGTTTCGGGACGGGATTTCAGAGTTTGACAGACCTGATAACCGTCCATGTCCGGCATCATAACATCCAGTAGAATCATGTCCGGCAGCTCGGTTAAAGCCATCTCCAGCGCTTGGGCGCCGCAATCTGCCAGAAGTACCTCAAAATACGCAGACGACAGTTTTGCTCGTAAAATCAGCCTGTTGGTGGCTATATCGTCAACAACTAGAATACGACCTGACATTCACCCTCCATAAAGAAATACCGTTTAGATGGGTTGGAAGAGAACACTAAAAGTCTTAACCAAAGGTTAGAGAAACCGGAGAAGTTAAAAAATGAATCGCGAAAGTGCCGAGCAGGTTGGAATTCAGGTGTTGGGATGGCTCGCGGGCCACGACGATATGTTGACGCAGTTTCTGGGCATGACCGGGATTGCGGCGAGCGACTTGCGGGTGCGCGCACAGGAGCCGGAATTTCTGGGTTTTGTACTGGATTTCTTGTTGCTCGACGACGCCGCGATCATGGCGTTCTGTGATGATTCCCATCTACCACCCGAAGCTCCGATGCACGCGCGGGCGGCACTGCCGGGCGGTGATGTACCGAACTGGACGTAAGCGATGCAGGAACACACCAGAGACCAGATTGCGAAGATCAACCTTGTGCCGGATCGCCCGCTACTGATTGTTGATGCCGACGAAGTTCTGGTGCATTTCGCACGGCCTTTCACCCGCTATCTTGAGGCGTTGGAGTGGGAGCTCCATCTGACGGAATACCGGCTGGAATATGCCATCAAACGTGCGGACGGGTTCGTGGCTAATCCTGACATGACATTCGAGCTAGTCCATGGCTTCATAGATGCTGAAACCCGTCTTCAGCCCGCAATCGACGGTGCAACGGGTACTTTGGCGGATCTGGCAAAGCAGGCGCAGATTGTAGTGTTAAGTAATGTGCCGCAACGGCGCTATCTAGACCGCCAGGCAAATCTTGAAGGTCATGGCATGCCGTATCCGCTAGTGGCTAACAGCGGCCCCAAAGGTCCGGCGCTGATGGCGTTAACGGCTCGAATGCAGGCTCCGGTGGCTTTTGTTGATGATAGTCCCGCGCAAATCGAAAGCGCTGCGGAGCATGCGGATCATATTCACCGCGTCCATTTTACCGGATGCGACATAATCCGCAGTGTTTTGCCGGACGTAAAATGTGCAAATGCCACGCCCGAGGATTGGTCGGGCGTGGCATCACATATCGGTAGTCTGTTCGCAAAATAACCGGCTATGCCAAGCTGTTTTTCGCGAACACTGTTCTGTCTTATTCGGTAGGTGCTGTCTCAACGGCACCTTCAACAGCACCCTCGATAGCGTCCTGAACTGCGTCAGCAGCGGCAGCTGCGGCGGCTTCGGCCTGTGCTGCGAGCTCGGCTGCAGCGGCGGCGGCAGCATCTTCAACAGCTTGCGCAGCGGCAGCAGCAGCTTCGGCGGCAGCAGCAGCAGCAGCTTCGGCGGCAGCTTTTGCGGCGGCTTCTGCTTCTGCAAGGGCAGCAGCAGCGGCAGCCTCGGCTTCAGCAACGGCGGCAGCTTCAGCTTCGGCAGCTGCTTCTGCTTCGGCTTTTGCAGCGGCTTCAGCGGCAGCAGCAGCTTCGAGTGCGGCAGCGGCTTCCATTTCGGCAGCTTGATTTGCCGAATACATGTAGTATCCCGCGCCGGCAGCGGCGAGGATAACAATTACTGCGATAATTTTTTTCATGGCGCATGGCCTCCGTTTAAAAATGTCAGGCGGGGGCGATCCAATGATCCAGTTAACCCACACACTGCGGCAAATAAGGTGAGTCACAG
>DFBM01000137.1:17823-22599 GCA_002366645.1 Rhodobacterales bacterium UBA3080
AGAACATATATTAGAACATATATTTTTTCTGTTTATCAAGCGGCACATGGCATTGAACGCAAGAGTACGTTGATTCAACGGAATAAAACCCTACTTTCTCAACAACTGGCCATTTGCCGCATCCCTGCGTAGTCTAGGCCAGAACCTGTAATGCCCGTTTGGCGGTATTAGCCTGAATGAATATCGAGGAGTTGAAATGTCCACTGCGATCAAAGGGCTGTTGTTTGACAAAGACGGCACATTATTCGATTTCAACGCAACGTGGGGCGTTTGGTGTGCCGGATTTATCAGGGATATATCCGAGGGTGACATAACGCTGGCCCGCAGCTTATCGGAGGTGATGGAGTTCGATTTGGATCGCGGTGCGTTTCAGGAGTCTGCCAAGTTTATTGCTGGCACCGTCGACGATATTCTGGAACCTTTGCAGGCGTTTTTACCGGCGTGGGGGCGCGATGATCTGTTGCAGCATATTTTTGAGTCCGCCTCAACCGCCCCGCAGGTGCCCGTGGTGGCGCTGGCACCTCTGCTTCAAAGATTTAGAGGAAATTCGTTGACCATCGGTGTGGCAACCAACGACAACGAAATGCCCGCCCACGCGCATCTTCGGAGCGTGGAAATTCTGGAGTATTTCGATTTCGTCAGCGGATGTGACAGCGGTTACGGCGCCAAGCCCGAGCCGGGCATGTTGCTTGGGTTTTGCGAAGCCACGGGGTTGGAGCCGCACGAGGTGGCGATGGTTGGCGACAGCACACACGACCTTCACGCGGGGCGCGCTGCCGGAATGGTTAACATCGGCGTGCTGACAGGACCGGCCCGCGCCGAAGATCTTGAACCTTTTGCGGACGTGGTTTTGCAGGACATTGGCGCAATCCCGAACTGGATGGGCCTTAATTAACTGCGCAGCGGCAGGAAGTTTAAGTATGCAGGAAGTTTAAGTATAAGGACAGAATGACTCGGAAACCTGACACAGAATTGCGCAGAGGCTGGACCACGGGTGCTTGCGCGGCAGCGGCGGCGAAAGCGGCGTGCTCGGCTCTGATCGGGCGCGGGTTTCTTGATCCGGTGTCGATTACCCTGCCAAAAGGGGAAGTGCCGAGCTTTGCGCTGGAGGTTAAATCCACTGGAGAAGGTTGGGCCGAAGCGGGCATTACCAAAGACGCCGGCGACGACCCCGATGTCACCCACGGCGCCTTGATTTTGGCAAAAGTTTCGTTGGGGAAGGCGGGCCAAGGCTTGCGGTTTCATGCGGGTTCAGGCGTGGGAATCATCACCAAACCGGGCCTGCCGTTGCCAATCGGGGAGCCGGCGATAAATCCGGTGCCGCGGTTGATGATAGATCAGGCGATTGCCGATGTGATAGCTGAAGCCGGAGTTGCTCCCGATTTCGATGTGACGATTTCAATCCGCGATGGTGAAAAACTGGCATTGAAAACCTGGAACGGGCGGCTGGGCATTGTTGGCGGGCTGTCGGTGCTCGGAACCACAGGCGTGGTGCGGCCGTTTTCCTGCTCCGCGTGGATCGCGTCCATCCATAGGGGCATTGATGTGGCGGTGGCGACGGGTACCCCGCATGTGATTGCGGCGACCGGTGCTACCTCGGAACATGTGGCGCGCGAGATTTATAGTTTGAGCGAGGAAGAGTGCCTCGACATGGGGGACTTTGCTGGCGGGGTGTTGAAATACCTGCGCCGCCATCCGGTTCCGAAGCTGACGATCGCGGGCGGAATCGGGAAAATGACCAAGCTCGCGCAGGGGGCAAGCGATCTGCACTCGGGGCGCTCGCAGGTGGATTTCATAGCGTTGGGCAGCATCGCCTCTGCGCTTGGGTTTGACCAAACGGCGGTAGCACGAGCGAATACGGCATTGGAGGCTTATCAGATTTGCGGCGCTCCTCTCGCAACTGAAATCGCGAAGGAAGCACGAAAGACGGCATTGCGTTTACTGGATGGCGCGCCGGTCGAGGTTGAAACGATTGTCATCGACCGTTCGGGAAATCTGGTGGCGCGAGCAGGTTTCAAATGATTTTGGTTCTTGGTGGAACGGCTGATGCGCGTGAAATTGCGGTTGGGCTTAAGGAGGCTGGTGCCGATTTTGTGGTGTCCTTGTCAGGTGCGACCAGACGCACTGCTGTGACGGAGTATCCGGTCAGAACCGGCGGCTTTGGTGGTGTCGACGGGTTAGTTGAGTATTTGGGCAAAGCAGAAATTGCGGCGATAATAGATGCAACGCATCCGTTCGCAGCAAATATCAGTAGATCGGCGGCGGTTGCTGCTGAAGTGTCGGGAGTTCCAATAGTGCGGTTTGACCGGCCGGAGTGGGTTGAATCCGAAGCGGCGGACTGGCGCTGCGTCGATGACTTAGGTGCGGCCGCCCGCGCCCTGCCTGGCGGGTCGCGGGCCTTCCTCACGGTCGGGAGTCGTAGTCTGGAGCCATTTATATCCCGCGCGGATGTCTGGTTTCTTTTTCGGAGCATCGAGAAGACGGGGCCGCCGTTCGTTCAGGGCGAAGCGATAATCGGGCGACCGCCGTTTACCCTGACGTCTGAAATAGAGTTGATGAGGCGGCACCGGATCACACATCTCGTTACCAAGAACTCCGGAGGCGGACAAACCTGCGCCAAGCTGGAGGCTGCGGCAGATTTGGGTGTTCCCGTGATTGTGGTTGGACGCCCCGTTTTGCCGGTGGTAAAGAGCGCTTCGACGGTTTCGGGCATTTTGCGCTGGGCTGAACAGATATAGAAATATCAAGGGGAAGACGATGACGACTATTATTGTGTGCGACACTTGCAATTATTCGTTGCTGGAAAAAACGCACAACGACAAGACTGGCGGCGAGATTTTGGCCGAGCATGTGGAGCGGATCGCTGCGGATGCGGGTGTTGAGGTGCGGCGGCAATCCTGCTTGATGGGATGTGAGCGGCATTGCAATGTGGCAATTCAGGGTGCTGGCAAGTTGACGTATGTTTTGGGAAAATTTGACCCTGAAGCGGATTCGGCCGAGGCGATTGTGGAATATGCACAGCGCCATGCCGAAAGTGAAACCGGGCAGGTGCCTTTTAAGCAATGGCCACAGGGTGTGAAGGGGCATTTTGTGGCCCGTATTCCGTCGTTAGGTTAGGGGAAGATCATGGCAGGCAAGATTCCGGCAACGGTTATTACGGGGTTCCTCGGGGCGGGGAAAACGACCTTGGTGCAACATATGTTGGCGAATGCCAACGGCAAGCGGATCGCGTTGATTATCAACGAATTCGGCGATCTCGGGATTGACGGGGATTTGTTGAAAGGGTGCGGGATCGAAGGGTGCGAGGACGACGACGTTATGGAGTTGTCCAACGGTTGTATTTGCTGCACCGTGGCCGAAGATTTTGTGCCTGCGATCGAAAAGTTGCTGGGGCGCGAGAATCCGCCGGATCATATCGTTATCGAGACCTCGGGTCTGGCGCTGCCACAGCCGCTTGTGCGGGCCTTTAACTGGCCCGAAATTCGCAGTAAGGTAACTGTAGATGGTGTTGTAACGGTTGTGGACAGCGCCGCTGTTGGCGAAGGCCGTTTTGCCCATAATGAAGCAGCGATTGATGCGCAGCGTGCGACAGACGAGATGCTGGACCATGAAACGCCGCTGTCGGAACTGTTCGAAGACCAACTCGCGTGCGCCGACATGATTATCCTTAACAAAGCGGACCTTCTGAGCTCCGCTCAGGCGGACGAGATTGAGGCCAGCCTGTCGGCTGGCGTGCGGTCCGGCGTTCAGTTCATCCGGGCGGAAATGGGCGCGGTTAGCCCGCGGACGTTACTGGGCCTAGGGATAGGTGCGGAGGATGATCTCTCGGCACGGCACGAGGTTCATCATCACCATCATCACGATGGCGAAGACGATCATGACCATCATCACCATGAACACGGGCATGATGAGTTCGAGAGCTTCCAGATTACCCGCGATGTTATCGAAGACGCCGAAGGGTTCGCCGATACAATTGCCCGGACAATGCGTGACCATGGTATTTTGCGTCTTAAAGGGTTTGCGCAAGTTGGCAGCAAGCCGATGCGGTTGGTCATTCAGGCGGTTGGGCCGCGCGTGGATACCTATTTCGACCGCCCTTTGACGGCGGCGGAAAAAGGCAAAACCGATCTGGTTGTCATCGGGCAAACCGGACTTGACCGTGTGGTGATAACGGCGGCGCTTGCCGGATGACATCTGCCGGCGTGATCATCGAACGTGGCGACCCTTGGTCCGCCGGTGCGACCGCTTTGCTGAAAGCGAGCCACGCTTTGATGGAATCGCTGTTTCCTTCGGAATCGAACCATTATTTGCCAATCGAGGCGCTCTGTGTTCCCGAAGTCCGGTTTTTCGTGGCTCTGATCGACGCTGACATCAGGGGTTGTGTGGCGTTGGCCGACAAGGCTGCTTACGGCGAGGTGAAATCGATGTTTGTCGATCCCGCCGCCCGCGGTCAGAGTGTCGGAGCGGCTTTAATTGCAGCAGTCGAAACCGAGGCGCGGGCGCTGGATATGTCGGAGCTGAAACTCGAAACCGGATATCTGCTATATGATGCACATCGGCTTTATGAACGGGCGGGGTTTACGTATTGCGGCTCATTCGGGGAGTATCCCGACGACCCTAACAGCCGGTTTATGACAAAATCGTTAAAGGACAACGGCTAATGCATCTGCTGCAAGTGCAACCCGGCGAGATTTCGGACGGAACCGAGCCCGTTGACCTCGGTCAGACGCCTGCCGATGTGATTGTTATTTCGGCGGCGGATACCGAAATTGCGGG
>DFBM01000142.1 GCA_002366645.1 Rhodobacterales bacterium UBA3080
CGTCGACAATCGGCACAAATCAAATGGGGGAATAATGGCGGATTTAATCACAGACCGGATACTGGGCGAACTATCCCAGATTGCGGTCGAAGGTCTTAACGGAGACCTCGTGTCGCTTGGACTCGTGTCCGAAATCACTGAAACCGAAGGCAAGGTAATCTTCTCGATTACGGTGCCGGATGCATTCCGCGGGAACTTCGATCCGATCCGTGACGACGCGCAAGCGCGTGTCGAAGCGTTGGATGGCATTGAAACGGCGCTGATCGTGCTGACTGCTGCCGTCGATGCGCCGACTGCAGCCGAGCAGCCTCCGCAGCTGAAAACTTCGAAACCTGTTGGCCGCGACATGCGCCCGATGGCGGGTGCTATTCCGGGCATTGGCGCGGTTCTGGCCGTTGCCTCCGGTAAAGGTGGTGTGGGTAAATCGACCACTTCGGCCAACATCGCGCTGGCACTTGCATCACTTGGTTTGCGCGTTGGTTTGCTGGACGCCGATATCTACGGCCCTTCGATGCCGCGCCTGATGGGTGCGTCCGAGGGTCAGCTGGATATCGTTGGCGAAAAGATCATGCCTAAGATCGCGCATGGCATCAAAGTGATGTCGATGGGCTTCATGATGGAAGAGGACAATCCGGTTATCTGGCGTGGCCCGATGATTGTGTCTGCCCTGATGCAGATGGTCAACGAAGTGAACTGGGGCACGCTTGATGTGCTGGTTCTGGATATGCCTCCGGGAACGGGCGACGCGCAGTTGACTATGGCGCAGCAGGTTCCGCTGGCTGGCGCGGTTATCGTTTCGACGCCGCAGGATCTGGCGCTGATTGACGCGCGCAAGGGTCTGAAGATGTTCCAGAACGTTGATGTGCCGATCCTCGGTATTATCGAGAACATGAGCAACTTCATCTGCCCGCATTGTGGCGAGACTTCCGACATCTTTGGTCATGGTGGCGCGAAAGACGAGGCGATCAAGCTCGGCGTACCGTTCCTTGGCGCGATCCCGTTGCATATGGATATCCGGAAACACTCGGACGAAGGCAACCCGACAGTGGTAGCCGATCCGAACGGACCGCACACCAAGATCTATAAAGCGATTGCGTTGAATATTGCGACGCAGCTACGCGACGACGAATAAATGCTTCGGCCCCTGCCTAACAGCAGGGGCCGAATGCTTTAAGCTTCTTTCATCAACAGATATTCGAAGTATTTCATGCCGGCGATGCCGCCAAGCACGATAAATACGAACGTGATGTAAGACCCGAGCGCCATCGTAGATGCGCCCGAAACTGCCTGACCAACCGTACAACCCAACGCTACAACGCCGCCGATACCCATTAGCGCTGCGCCGAATAGATTGCGGGTGGTGTCTTTGCTATCTGCAAAGGTTGCAATGTGGAATTTGCCTTGGCTAACCGCGCCAATAAACCCGCCGAGCAATGCGCCAAATGTCGTGACAACAGCGAAGCTCGGTGTTGCGTAAGCAGTGAAGCGCATCAGGTAGTCGAGTGTGTCACCCGATGGACGGACGTAAGTTAGCGATGCCAATTGCACCGGAACATCCGCGAAATCATCGATCGCGAGGCCGGTCAGGAACCAACCGGCAGTTACACATAGACCGATGCCAACACCGGCAACGATATGTACCGGCGAGCTGCGGAAGCCTTTGTCTTTGAAAACATACCCAAGGAATCCGAGCAATACGACGGCCAAAGTGAGATAGTGGGCAACGCTGGTATCAAGACCGGTGAGCGCCGAGAGAATGTCACCGCTGCGCTGGGACTCCAGCCCGTAGTTGGCCAAATTAACCGTGGTTGGTTCAAATATCATGACACGTAGCGGACCGAGCAAGCCGCCAATTGTCATATATCCGAATATACCGACGACGATCAATACGACCAGTGAACGTAAATCTCCACCACCCGCGCGAACCAGATTGCGGCTTGTGCAGCCTCCGGCGAAAACCATTCCGAAACCGAATATCAAGCCGCCGACGATGTTGCCAAGCCAGTTGAAGCTGGGTGTTAGATAAATTGAACCCGTCAGATCAGCGACGCCGAATGCTTCAATCGCGGTGGCACCAATGATCGCGGTTGCCGTGGCCAAAAGCCACGAACGGAACCGACGATAATCGCCGAAGTTCATGATGTCTGAAATCGACCCCATCGTACAAAAGTTGGTGCGAAAAACGATGTAACCGAAAACGATTCCGATTAACAAACCACCAAACCCTACATATAGCCCGGGGGACTCTATGACTAATTCTCTTAATGCGTCGATCATAATACTTCCCTCTGTGTCTCAACTTTCCCAAACTCTGCGATTTTATTCACATGTGTTTTGGGTGCCCGCAATCATACAACATCATATGCTGATATGATAGTCTGTCTATGCGAAGAGGGTTCGCTGGCGGTACAGCAACCGCAAAGTGTTGTTATTAAACGGCCTTTGACAGGTCAGTATTTTCGCCTGCTGTAGGAACAATACAATATATCTCGTAAAGAGTGCCCAAAAGGCGTTCAGCCTCGGCGCTGGCAATCGAATAATAAATCGATTGCGCTTCGCGTCTCGTGGACACCAAGCCTTCGTAGCGCAGGATGGCGAGATGCTGGGATAACGCTGATTGACCAAGGCCGACAAGCTTTTGCAACTCTTGAACCGAATGCTCGCCTTGCGCGAGATTGCACAGGATTAGAAGACGCCACTGGTTCGACATTACCCGCAAAAGACCGCTTACTTCAGCTGCTTTGCCTTCTAGTTCTGCTAGTTCCATGGCGTTGCTCAACTCAAAATCCCTTTGTATATGAAACCCATAATATACAAATTTGATAATTTTGCAACCGTGAACACGCGGAAAACAACCATATGTTACCGACATAATCCCTTGTTTTCTTGACTCTCGTTGAATTTTAGTATTCATTCATGCTAATAAACGAATTAACAATATAACCACTAGGGAGGAACCAGCCATGCTGGACAATGCAAACGACGGAAGCAATTCCAAGAGCATGTCGATTATCGCGACCAAAGGTTCGCTGGACTGGGCTTATCCGCCGTTCATTCTGGGTACTACAGCAGCGGCTATGGACATGGAAGTTACTATGTTTTTCACATTCTACGGCCTTGAGTTGCTGAAGAAAGACATGAACTTGCAGATATCGACACTCGGCAACCCTGCTATGAAATTCCCTATGATGGGCATGCATGTTGGTATGCCGAACATCGTTAGCGCGATTCCAGGTGTTGACGCTGGTGCATCCGCAATGATGAACAACCTGATGAAGAAAAAAGGTGTAGCGTCCATCGCTGACCTTCGCGAAGCAGCGATTGAATCCGACGTTCGTATGATTGCGTGTCAGATGACACTCGATCTATTCGAAATCAAAGATACCGACCTGATTGACGGTGTCGAAATTGGTGGCGCTGCTACTGCGATCGAAGTCGCTGGCAAATCCGACATCAACTACTTCATGTAATCCTGAATACTTAAACTAACGAAAGGTGCTATTTCAAAATGGCCGACCAAACACTAGACGCAAAAGGGTTGAACTGCCCACTTCCTATCATCAAAGCTAAAAAGGCGCTTAAAGGCATGACTCCGGGTCAGAGCCTCGCCATTGAATCCACTGATCCGGGTTCGGTTGCCGATTTCGCAGCTTTCTGCCGTCAAACTGGCAACGAGCTGGTAAGCTCCGACCAAGCTGGCGACGTTTACAATTTCGAGATCAAAAAAGTCTGATCCGATTGTAATCTAAAAAGGAACCCCGTCTTTTCAGGCGGGGTTTTTTCTTGCCTTGCAGCTAAGAACATGGCGTAAGAACCGCTCCACCCACGGGTTCGAGGCGGTGTTTCGCATGTGGCAAAAGCCGGCCATCAGGTTATTGATCACGATACCATCGTGAGCACCCGAAATTCCGGCTCCGCGCTTAACGTCGAATCCGAATTTGGTATCAGTGGGCAGGTTATCGACCTTGGCGTAATGGAATTCATGCGCTTTGATGACGCCGTCATTTATCTGCCAAGGACAATCCGCCGAAGCGCTAAGCTGGGTATGACCCCTACCCTGCGGACGCTCACACATCACCGCGTCACCCGGAATTACCCCGACCATTTCCTGCGTCTCACCATGCCATTCAAGCGTTTGGCATAAATACATCAGCCCACCACATTCCGCATAGGCCGGAAGACCGTTTTGGATCGCGCTCTTTATGTCGGCACGCATGTCCGAGTTTGCCTGCAAGGCCTTCATAGACGTTTCAGGAAACCCGCCGCCTATGAACAATCCGTCAACATCCGGCAGCTGCGCGTCGTTGATCGTGTCAAAAAACACCAGTTCTGCGCCTGCGGATGTGAAGGCTTCAAAGTCGTCGGGATAGTAAAATCCGAAGGCTGTGTCTCTGGCGACGCCAATTCGTAGACCAGCCGCAAATTTTGAAGATTGAGGCGGTGCCGAATATTCCAGCGTCGGCGCTGTACTAGCGATCGCAATCAGAGCATCCAGATCAATCGAGTCGGTCATACGTTGACCCAGCGTATCAATCAGCGTCTCGATCATTCCCGTTTCGGTCGGGGTGGTCAGACCAAGGTGACGCTCTCCGATTTCGAGGTCATCGCTTCGGCCAACTGCGCCCAGAACCGGAATATCGGTGTATTCTTCAACGGCCGCCCTAAGTTTGCCCTCATGGCGCGGACCGCCTGTCTTATTCAGGATTATTCCGGCGATATTTACGTCAGGATCAAACGCCTGATACCCCATCAACAGGGGTGCAATACCGCGCGTTGTGCCGGTCGTATCGACCACCAGAACCACTGGGGATTTCACCAGTTTGGCCATCGCCGCGTTCGAGTCGGCACCGCGCAGATCTACACCGTCGTATAAACCTTTGTTACTTTCGATGACTGCGATGTCCGCAGAATTTGACCGGCTACCAAGAAGGTTAAGGACTTCTTCCTCGTTCATTGTGTTGAAATCGAGGTTATAACACGGACGACCGCTGGCGCGCTCCAGCCACATCGGATCGATATAGTCCGGGCCTTTTTTAAAGGTCTGAACC
>DFBM01000022.1 GCA_002366645.1 Rhodobacterales bacterium UBA3080
GCCGTGCCCACCGCACAGAATGGCGATCAGGGTTTCGTCGACCACATGCGCCTGCCCGATAATCCGCCGCGAGATCATCTCGCGCGCTTCGGTCAGTTTTGCACCGATTTGTTCAAATGCCTCAATATCCGCGTTTGGCATAATTCGACCCTTTTTCGTAAATGGTTGTAGCCGCCGTCTTGATTGCGTCGGCCTATATGCACAACTATCCTAATACAGCATTTGACAAGAAGGCAGTGGGCAATGTCCGATTCCAGTCAGAAAATTGTTACTCCGAGCGCCGAGAGCCTTGCTTCCGCCGCGACCAAGGTTGCGAAATCCAAAGGTCCGGCACCCGTGCACCTGTGGAACCCGCCATTTTGCGGTGATCTGGACATGCGGATCGCCCGCGATGGAACCTGGTTTTATCTTGGCACGCCGATCGGGCGCAAACCGCTGGTTAAGTTGTTTTCATCGATTATCCGCAAGGACGGCGACGACTATTTCCTTGTCACACCGGTCGAGAAAGTCGGAATCACGGTTGAAGACGCCCCCTTTCTGGCGGTGGATTTCGACGCGCGCGACCAGTGCGTGACGTTCACCACGAACGTCGGGGAAGAAATTGTGGCGGGGCCGGAAAACCCTATCCGTGTAACCCTAGACCCAGAAACCGGTGAACCGTCGCCCTACGTGCTGGTGCGCACAAATCTGGAAGCATTGATTGACCGCAAAAGTTTCTACCGGCTTGTCGATCAGGGAGAGCCGTTCACCGTTGATGGCGTCGAATGGTTTGGAGTCTGGTCATCAGGGCAGTTCTTTCCGTTCATCAAGATATCCGCGCTGCTTTAATCAGCGAGAAACTCGCGAAATTCCGACAACACCTGTTCGTATATAGGGCGTTTGAACGGCACGATATTATCCAGCAACTCGTGCGGGGCCATCCAGCGCCAAACTGAAAATTCGGGTTCTTCGGTATCGATGTTAATCAGCGCGTCGTCGCCTGTGAATTGTAGCAGGAACCAGCGCTGCTTCTGGCCGCGATACCCGCCCTTCCAGAGTTTGGAAATCAGGTCGGCAGGGAAATCATACGATAACCAGTCCGTGGATTCGGCCAGAAGCTTCACCATATGTGGATCGATTCCGGTTTCCTCGCGCAGCTCACGAAAGGCCGCGTCGCGCGGGTCTTCGCCTGCATCAATGCCACCCTGCGGCATTTGCCAAGCCGTACCCGGATAGTCGATCCGCTGGCCGGTAAACACATGCCCGAACGGGTTAACGACCATCAACCCGACGTTCGGGCGGTATGGCAGGGCTTGAATTTCGTCTTCGGTCATAGGAATTCCAGAGTGCAACCGCGCAGGCGTTTCCACCTGCGCGAATTGGTTAGTTGCCCAGTACGTTCAGGCCGCGCAGAATGTCCAACCCGTAGGCAAGTTGGTAATCATCGTCACGACGCGCCGCGACTTCTTCTTGCTCGGCACGTTCTTCTTCCAACTGCTCGCGCTCTTCATCAGTCAGCGAGTCGTTATTCAAAGAACCGCGCAAGTCGGCTTCGGAACGACGGGTGCGGGCTTGGCCCTCTTCATCTTCCGGATCCTCAACGCTTGGGCGCTGTTCAACCAGAATGTCCGGTGTGACGCCCAACGCCTGAATCGAACGACCCGACGGTGTGTAATAGCGCGCCGTGGTTAAGCGCATCGCGCCACCGTCCTGAATAGGCATAATGGTTTGAACGGAACCTTTACCGAAGGATTTTGTACCTACGACAATCGCACGATGATGGTCCTGCAACGCGCCCGCCACAATCTCGGAAGCCGAGGCAGAACCGCCATTAATCAGCACAACGATTGGCTTACCTTCAGCCAGATCACCCGGCTGGGCGTTAAAGCGATCACTATCCGCTTCATCGCGACCACGGGTCGAAACGATTTCACCGGCTTCAAGGAACGCATCGGAAACCGAGATCGCCTGGCTAAGCAAACCGCCCGGGTTGTTGCGCAGATCGATGACAAAGCCGTCGATATTGTCAACGCCGCCGTTTGCTTCAACTTCTTCGGCAATGCCCTCGACGAGGTTCGAATAAGTCTTTTCCGTAAACGAGGTAATTCGTACGACAACCGCACGCCCCTCGGTACGGACCTTCACAGCCGTCAGCTTGATAATGTCGCGCACGATGGTCACGTCAAATGGTTCGTCCATGCCTTCACGGAAGATCGTCAGAACAATCTCTTCGCCGACTTCGCCGCGCATAAGGTCAACCGCTTCGTCAAGGGTCAGACCCAGTACGCTTTCGCCGTCGATATGAGTGACAAAATCGCCCGATTCGAGTCCGGCGCGATCAGCAGGTGTATCATCCATTGGCGACACGATTTTTACAAAGCCGTCCTCTTGCGTAACTTCGATGCCCAAACCACCGAATTCACCGCGGGTTTCGGTCTGCATATCGCCGTAATCTTCGGGTGGCAAATAGCTCGAATGGGGATCAAGCGAGGTCAACATACCGTTGATCGCAGCCTCGATAAGCTGCACGTCGTCCACTTCTTCAACATAGGTGGAACGGATACGTTCAAAAATATCCCCGAACAGGTCTAGCTGCTCGTATGTGGTTTTCACACGATCATTTTCCTGCGCCACAATCGGTCCGGAAACTTGCACAGCCATTCCAAGCCCGACAACCGCGCCGAATATGGTGCCTAAGAGGATTTTCTTCATCTAACGTTTCCTATGTTTTCGCTCGCCCAAAATGAGAATCTGGACGGTGTTGGTTCTATATAGAACCTTTCCAAAGATTCTACACCACCCCCAATGTCGCGATTGTTCACGTTTTCTTCAACCCGTTGCGCGATGTTTCGCCTAAACGATCAAGGATTTGCCGGTCATTTCTGCCGGTATCGGCATTTCCATCAACTCCAGCAGACTCGGCGCAAGGTCGCCAAGCCGCCCGCCCTGCCGTAATTTGGCACCTTTTGGTCCTCCAATCAGAACCACCGGAACCGGATTGAGCGTGTGGGCCGTATGCGGCCCGCCAGTCACCGGATCAACCATAGTTTCGCAGTTGCCGTGGTCCGCCGTCAGGATCATCGCACCGCCAACTTCCTTCAGCGCCGCCAGCGCCGTGCCGACACCTTCGTCGACCGCTTCGCACGCCAGCATCGCCGCCTTCAGATCACCGGTATGCCCGACCATATCGGGGTTGGCGAAGTTTACGATAATCAGATCGTATGCCTGCCCTTTGATTGCATGGACCAAATGATCGGTCACCTCGGCCGCCGACATCTCTGGTTGCATGTCATAGGTTTTCACCTTCGGGCTCGGCGCGACATAGCGATCTTCACCGGTTTCCGGAGTCTCCTCACCACCGTTCATGAAAAAAGTCACATGCGGATATTTCTCGGTTTCGGCCAGCCGGTACTGCGTTTTACCATGCGATGAGACCCAATGCCCAAGCGTATTCACGATCTCTTCGGACGGAAACATCACGTCCATATAGGCGTTGTGCTTGTCAGAATATTCGACCATGCCACAGATCGCCGCAAACTTCGGACGGGCAGAAACATCAAAGGCGTCAAACGCCATATCGCCGAGCGCGGCGAGAATTTCACGTGCTCGATCGGCGCGGAAATTCATGAACAGCAGGCCGTCGTTATCATTCATGCCTTCGTAACCAGCGATAGAAGTCGGCGAAACGAACTCGTCAGTTTCACCGGCTGTATATGCTGCCTCAATCGCATCCGTCGCCGTATCCGCCGCTAGCCCTTTGCCTCTGGTCATAAGGTCAAATGCCTGTTGCACCCGATCCCAGCGGTTATCGCGGTCCATCGCAAAAAAGCGCCCGCAAACGGTGCCGATGGACGCGCCTTCGGGCAGCGCCTGTTCCAGTTCCGCAATCTGCGCTTCTGCGCTTTGCGGTGCCACATCGCGACCGTCAAGATACGCATGCACGACGACAGGAACGCCAGCTTCGGCCAGAACCTTCGCCGCTTCGACAAAGTGATTTTGGTGCGCATGCACACCGCCCGGCGAGGCCAGTCCCGCTATATGCGCAGTGCCGCCCGACCGCTTCATCGCCGCCGCGAACCGAAGCAGCGCTGCGTTCTTATGAAACGATCCATCTTCAATCGCGTTGTTGACCTTTGGTAGATCCATCCAGACAATCCGTCCGGCACCGATGTTCGTATGCCCAACCTCGGAATTGCCCATCTGCCCTTCCGGCAAGCCAACATCCGGCCCGTGCGCCGCGAGCGTCGCGTTCGGGCATTCCGCCATGATCCGGTCAAAGTTGGGCGTATCGGCCAGCGCCACGGCATTCGCCTCACGCTCCGCACGCAGGCCCCAACCGTCGAGAATACATAAAACTACGGGTTTTGGTGCGGGCATGGCTGATCTCCGTTTTGGGATGCCTGATAAATAAGATCACTCCCGCCAAAGCGCAAGCAATCAAGCGCGGTGGTAAGGGCCACCGGACAGGATATTCGCGGCGCGGTAAAGCTGTTCCGCCAGCATCACGCGCACCAGCATATGGGGCCAGACCATTTTTCCGAACGACAGTGAAAAATCCGCCTCGGCGCGCAGGTCCGGCGAAATGCCATCCGCGCCACCGATCATAAAGGCCAGATCACGTTGGCTATTGTCGCGCCAACCGGCCAGCTTGTTTGCGAATTCGGGTGAGGTCATCACGCGGCCCCGCTCGTCCAGCGTCACAAGCAATGCGCCTTCGGGGATGGACTTACGCAGAAGCGCAGCTTCTGCCACCGAGCCGCCCCCCTTTTTGTCCTCAACCTCGATCACCGAGGCCGGCCCCAGCCCAAGCGCCCGCCCCGTACGGTCGAACCGCGTCAGGTAATCGTCGATAAGGTCGCGCTCCGGTCCGCCACGCAGACGGCCGACAACGCAGAGGCTGACACGCATGTTAGTCCTCGTCGGCTTCTTCGCCACCGCTAGCAAGCCACATCTTTTCCAGCTGATAGAATTCGCGGACTTCCGGGCGGAAGATATGCACTACCGCGTCGCCGCAATCCAGCAACACCCAGTCACCCGACTGCTTGCCCTCGGTGCGACAGATAATGCCGGTTTCATCCTTGATCAGCCTATAAAGCGTATCCGACAGCGCCGAAACCTGGCGCGAGGACCGGCCGGAAGCGATAACCATATTATCCGCCATTTCGGATTTCCCCGACAGTGGAATGGTTACAACGTCTTCTGCTTTATTTTCATCAAGACATTTCAAAATCCGAGCCAACATCGCGTTGCTCTCGGTTGCGTCGCCGCTTTTGCCAACGGTGGTGTTTGCGGAACTTGCGGTCATCTCGGCCGCATCAACGTTATCGGACAGGACAAAGTCCTCCTAATTCTTATGCGCCGCTCACTGGCGCCCAACAGATATAGTGTATCACAGCGCATTTGTTGCCTCAAGTGTGCGGAGTCAAGAGCTATAGAGTGCCAATCCGCTCAAGAAGTAGATTATAAAAACCGTCGGCGTCCAGATCGCGGACAAAGAACGCGTTTTTCGGCCGGTCCGTCACACCCCACCAATCGGCAACCGTCATTCCCATGGTCAATTCCGAAGCCGCCTCGATCTCGACGTTGATATGGCGGCCCTCGTATAGTTCCGGCTTCAACAGCCACGCGATGACGTTCGGGTCATGCAGTGGACCGCCGTCAGTGCCGTATTTCGCCTCGTCAAAGCGTTCATAAAAGTCGAGCAGTTCGGCTGTTGCTGTTCCGACCCTCGTCCCGAGATCACGGAACCTTTGCACCCGCGCCCGCGTGGTTAGCGCCTTATGTGTAACGTCGAGCGGGAACATCGTTATCGGAACCCCTGCCCCGAACACCGTTTTTGCGGCATGCGGATCGACGTAAATGTTGAATTCGGCCGCAGGTGTCGTATTCCCGCCTTCAAAACAACCACCTCCCATCAGCACGATTTCGGCGATACGAGGAATGATTTGCGGCTCGCGTATCATGGCCAGCGCGATGTTGGTAAGCGGCCCCAGAACACATAGGGTAACGGTTTTCTCGGGCTCTGCCATCAGCGTCTCGACAACGAAATCCACCGCGTATTGCTCTTGCAACGGCATGCTTGGCTCCGGCAGGCCCGGCCCGTCCAGTCCGGTTTTCCCGTGCACGTACTCCGCCGTTACCAGCTCCCGCACCAGCGGACGAATGGCACCGGCGAACACAGGAACATCAGGCCGACCGGCCAACTCGCAGGTTTTGCGTACATTCACATGCGTCAGGGCCAGCGGTACATTCCCTGCAACTGCGGTAATCCCGAGAACCTCCAGCTCCGGCGAGCCGAGCGCCAACAGGATCGCCACTGCATCATCCTGTCCGGGATCTGTATCAATTATGATTTTTCTGGACATGTTTCCTACCGTCTGTTCATGGAGTACAATATCGCCAGCCTAGGTCAACACACCATCGCTTGCCATACGAAAACGGCGCCCCCGAAGGCGCGCCGCTCAATATAATATCTTAGCCGATTTAGCTGCGAACCAGTGCTTCGTACTCTTCCGCGATCGAGCGGGTCAGCTCGCCCACCTCGAAGGTATAATCCCCGATCTGCCCGACCGGAGTCACCTCGGCGGCGGTACCAGTCAGCCAGCACTGTTCGAAATCAGCCATTTCTTCGGGCATGATGTGGCGTTCGATAACCTCAATACCCTTGTCTTTCAGCATCCCGATAACCGTCTGGCGCGTGATCCCGTTCAGGAACGCATCAGGGATAGGAGTATGCACTGCCCCGTCCTTAACGAAGAAAATATTCGCGCCGGTGGCCTCGGCAACATAGCCGCGATAGTCATACATCATCGCATCCGAACAACCTTTAGCTTCGGCCGCATGCTTGGATATGGTGCAGATCATATAAAGGCCGGCAGCCTTGGCAAAGCACGGAATTGTGGCAGGGTCTGGACGCTTCCATTTCGAAATATCCAGCTTCGCACCGTCATACTTCGCATCACCATAATAAGCGCCCCACGCCCAAACAGCGACGGCCATATGGACAGGGTTACCAGCAGCAGCGACTCCCATGTCAGGGCCCGAACCACGCCATGCGAGAACCCGAACGTAAGCATCTGTCAGACCACTGGCCTCAAGCGCGGTGGCTTTGGCATCTTCGATCTCGTCAACCGTATAGGGGATCGGAATATCCATGTACTCGCCGGACTTCAGCAAACGCTCGGAATGCTCGCGGCTTTTGAAAATCTTGCCGTTATAGCACCGCTCGCCTTCAAAAACCGAAGAGCCGTAATGCAGTGCGTGCGTCAAAACATGCACCTTGGCATCGCGCCATTCAACGAGCTTGCCATCCATCCAGATGGTTCCATCGCGATCGTCGTAAGGGGCTGCAGACATAGTATATTCCTTTTGATTTTTACGAATATTGCGCAACACGGCAATATTTCGACAGTTTGTTTCTCAATTTCTCCATTTTGCTAACAAATGATTCTTGGAAAGTCAACAAGACTGACATAAACTGTGATAAGGCAGAAACCACGCGGGAAAACAGCCATGCATCGAAACCGAATAGCGCGCCAACCCGGCCGATCCGAACAGTTGCTGTTTTTAACCGACGAGCAACTCCGTCAGGGCATCGAGTTGATGTTTTTCGCCTATCGAGGCTTTACCGCTGATCCCGACCTAATTCTAGAGAACTACGCCTACGGCCGCGCGCACCACCGTGCGATCCATTTCATCAATCGCACACCGGGTCTGACGGTGAACGATCTGCTCGACATACTCGGTGTTACGAAACAATCGCTTAACCGTGTGTTAAGGCAACTGGTCGATGACGGATTGGTGGACAGCCGCGTCGGCAAACAAGACCGCCGCCAGCGCAACCTTTTCCTTACCGATGCCGGCGAGACGCTGGAGCGGGAACTGTCTGACGCGCAACGCAAGCGTATGCGTAAAGCTTATTCGAATGCCGGCCTCGAAGCCGTGCACGGTTTTCGCACCGTTTTGGAACAAATGATTGATCCGAGCCTTCGGGAAAAAGTTCTAAGCCCGACGGACACGTCGCGATGAATACGCCGGACGACACCAACGATGCGCATCTGCTGATAGTTGATGATGACGAACGCATCCGCGGATTGCTGCAAAAGTTTCTGGCGCGCAACGGGTTTTTGGTAACGGCGGCCCGCGACGCGGCCCACGCCCGCCGTCTTCTTGGCGGGCTCGAATTCGATATGCTGATTATCGACGTCATGATGCCGGGCGAAGACGGGTTTGCACTGACCAAAGATTTGCGTCGTACCCTCAGCACGCCGATCCTGTTGCTGACGGCGCGGGGGGACGCAGACGACCGGATCAAGGGGTTGGAGATGGGGGCCGATGACTACTTGCCCAAACCTTTCGAGCCCAAGGAACTGCTGTTGCGGGTGAACGCCATTTTGCGGCGGGTGCCGAAGTCCGAAATTGCGGTAGAGCCGCCCAAAACCCTGCATATGGCCGAAATCCGGTACGACGTGACCCGCAGCGAGTTATGGCACGGCGATGAACGTGTACGGCTGACGGCAACCGAAAACGCACTGATGAAAATCTTCGCTGCGCATCCGCATGAAACCATTAGCCGTTCCCAACTGGTAGATGATCTTGGCAAGGGCGATGGTTCGGCGCAGGAACGTGCGATTGACGTGCAGATAACACGGCTTCGGCGTAAGCTGGAGGTTGACCCCAAGCAGCCCCGATATTTACAGACAGTGCGCGGGGCGGGCTACATGCTCGCGCCTGATTAACCTTAAGGAAAAATTATGGACACCAGAGACAGCAACGGCGCGATTATCGAGAATGGCGACACGGTAATGGTGATTAAGGACCTGAAGGTCAAAGGCATGTCGAAGACGCTGAAGCGCGGCTCGCAAATCAAGAATGTGACGCTGACCGGTAATCCGGATCAGGTGGAGTGCCGGATAGGAAAAGCGACGGTCGTTCTTAAGGCCTCGTTCATGAAGAAAGTTTAACCAGTTAAGGTTAACAAAAAACCTTCCCCATGGGGAAGGTTTTGTCTTTTATTAACAAAGCATTAATAGTTTATCAGAGTACATACCGGCTTAGGTCAACCGAACGTGACAACTCGCCCAGATGTTTTTCAACGAAGGCCGCATCGACCAAAACCGCGTCGCCTGCGCGATCTGGCGCAGTAAAGCTTAATTCTTCGAACACCCGTTCCAGCACCGTATAAAGCCGCCGCGCGCCAATGTTTTCGACGGTATGGTTCACCTCCGCTGCGATCTTGGCAAGCGCGGCGATACCCTCGGGCGTAAACTCGACGGTGACTTCTTCGGTGGCCATCAGTGCGGTGTATTGCAACGTCAACGCGTTATCGGTTTCGGTCAGAATACGCACAAAATCACCTTCCGTCAGGGCACGGAGCTCGACGCGGATCGGCAAGCGACCCTGCAACTCCGGTAACAAGTCCGATGGTTTGGCAATGTGGAAAGCACCCGACGCGATGAACAGAATATGGTCGGTTTTGACAGGGCCGTATTTAGTGGAAACGGTTGTGCCCTCGATCAACGGCAGCAGGTCACGTTGTACGCCTTCGCGCGAGACATCGCCACCGCGCGCGTCGGAACGGGCGCAAACTTTGTCGATCTCGTCCAGAAATACGATGCCGCTTTCCTCGACGGATTTGACGGCTTCTTTGTTTACGGATTCTTCGTCGAGCAGCTTGTCCGCCTCTTCATCGATCAGCAGTTTATAGCTGTCGGAAATCTTGATCTTCCGGCGCTGCGTGCGCCCGCCCATGGCTTTGCCGAAGATGTCGCCAAGGTTCAACATACCCATACCGGAACCGGGTTGACCCGGAACATCCATCATCTGCATGGGGTTGGAATTGTCTGCCATGTCGATTTCGATTTCCTTTTCATCCAACAGACCTTCGCGCAATTTTTTGCGGAACATCTCGCGGGTCTGATCGCGTGCGTCCGCGCCAGCAAGGGCGTCGATCACGCGTTCTTCGGCTGCTGTATGTGCTTTGGCTTTTACGGCCTCGCGCATATGTTCGCGGACCATCAGAACAGCACCATCCATCAGGTCACGCACGATCTGTTCAACGTCGCGGCCAACGTAGCCAACCTCGGTGAACTTTGTGGCTTCGACCTTGAGGAACGGCGCTTTAGCAAGCTTGGCCAAGCGGCGGCTGATTTCGGTTTTACCAACGCCAGTTGGGCCGATCATCAATATGTTCTTGGGGTAAACTTCATCGCGCAGGTCGTCGGAAAGCTGACGGCGACGCCAGCGGTTGCGAAGGGCCACCGCGACAGCCCGTTTGGCGTCGTTTTGGCCGATGATATAGCGGTCCAGTTCGGATACAATTTCGCGTGGGGTAAGGTCGGTCATAGTGCCTCCTGATAGGGTGGGAGTCGGTGTTTTAACGGGAAATTCGGTAGGGCATGCATGAGGATCGCGCGCAATTGCACCCACCAAGTGCCAAGGGCCGTGATGAATGCGCCCATGACCAGAAGGGTCGTTGCAATGCTCCAGTCGTCGCCCGATCCGGTGTCGAGCGCCCATGCAAGAATGATGCCGATATAGACAATGCCAGCGGTCAGGAACGAGCGCCGGTCAATCACAAGCGCGATGATTGCGATGAGGATCAGGGCGAGGCTGAGCAACGCGTATCCGGTTCCGCCGTCAATATTCAGCAGGCTGAGGGCGACGACGTTGACGATCGCGGGGGCGGCGAGGATATGTAGCCAAAACCCGCAGGCAGACAGCCGTGATATGCGGTAGGGGTCTTTGAGATCGAAATACATGCCACCAAGGAAGACGAAGACGCCGAAAATCAGCATTGTCCATGCCATCGTTGGATTGCGGCTAAGGTCGAATACACCATCGGCGTTGCCGAGGAATGCGGAGGCGAAGATGGACTCCGGTGCCATTATTCCTGCGATGGAAAAGGCTATCCCTGCCCCGAAAAGGCCAAACAGGAACATCGCAAAGGGCACGCGGAAGCGCCAGAAATAGCCGAGCATGGCTGAGGCAGAGATCGCAGAGACAGCAAGAGTGTGGTAACCGTTAGGATATTCT
>DFBM01000085.1 GCA_002366645.1 Rhodobacterales bacterium UBA3080
GATCTCGGACGAGGGCCAAGACGGTCTGGCCCGCGAACTCGCCCGCATGAACCTGCCGAGCAATATCTACACCCAGTGGTACTGGAAAGTAGACCTCCACAACCTCTTCCACTTCCTGCGCCTGCGCGCCGACAGCCACGCCCAATACGAAATCCGCGTCTACGCCGACGCGATTTGCAAAGTCGTTGCCGACTGGGTTCCCGCAGCCTACGGAGCGTTCGAGGACTACCGTCTGGGCGGCGCACAGTTCTCCGGCAAGGGTATGGACGTCTTGCGTCGTCTACTTAAAGGTGAAAAGGTAACGCAGGAAACTTCCGGAATGAGCGCTGGCGAATGGCGGGAGTTGATGGGAGCGATTGAGGGGTAGAGGAATAAAAAATGACTATTTTTACAAATGTTTTTATTAGCCATTCTTGGTCATATTCAGACCACTATGAGAAATTGTCTGAATGGATTTTCGACGGAGTTTGGAACTCCAACGGAACCCCTCTGACATTTACGAATACATCAGTCCCAAAAGACGACCCTATTCACAACGCTCCATTAGTCAGAGATTTGAGGGAAGCCATTTATGCCAGAATAATAGCTTCGGATGTCATCGTAATTCCAACGGGTATGTACGCCAACTACAGCAAGTGGATCGGAGAAGAAATAGAGGGTGCAGCCGCGTTTTCAAAACCAATTCTCGCTGTTAATCCTTGGGGGCAACAAATGAAATCAACTGTTGTACAAAATGCCGCTAAAGAAACTGTGGGATGGACTAGTGAATCTGTTGTGAACGGGATATGGAGGCTGCGCTAATTTGAGTACTCAAGATGAAATCGAGCTTTACAAAGTTATGGTGGAAACAGTCACCGCCAACGAAGCTCGCCGACAGCAAATCAATTCAGTATTTATATCACTGATTGCAGCTGGGTTTGCGGCATTAGGCGCAATTAATAACTTGGATCCAATTTATTTAGCGATCCCCGCAGCAGCCGTATGCGCACTTTGGTACAACAAAATTCAATATTTAAAGCTACTGGCAAAAGCCAAGTTTAAGGTAATTTGCGATTTGGAAAAGGGCTTTTCAAGTCAACCATTCGCTGACGAGTGGCAACATTTTGAATCGCTAAGAAAAGGGCGGCGCGGATTGAGTGAACTTGAGTTAACTATCCCATTGTTTATTGGGTTCTCTTCATTTGGATACATCGCAGGTCGATTAGGCAATGTTCTGCTAAATTTACTGTGCCCGTAAACTAAACTGCGTTGTTACTGATAGCAACCATAGGGTGGGTGATTCACCCACCATCTCAAACGCTCCCTAATGGTGGGTGAATCACCCACCCTACATTTCGCCAAACTCAAACATCCCACCAAACCAAAACCACCCAAAACGGGCAACCCCGATCCCCATTATTTTGAATTGCATGCCTCCGGCATGACGGGGATCGCCCCTGTGCATCTGCGATGCACATTGCGTTGGGTATTTACCGCACCGCACCAAATTAACCGCTTATTAACCACGCAAAAACGTACATACGCGTTGTGTACGGGTTGTGTACGCTTTGTGTACGCCAAAAACCGCCCAAAAATTCCCCGCTTCAACCTGCCACGTTGAGAACTTTGCCCTGCTCCACCACGTACTCAAAAAACGAATATGGAGTATCAAACATGAAAATTATCCCAGTCCTAGCCGCCCTCGCCATCATGGTTACGTGGGGCGCAGCCGCCTTTGTTTTTGGCTATCCCGGCTTCCTGGTCGGCGCACTAATCATGACCGCAGTCGTAGGCGGAATGATCGTCTGGGGCACCGCGGGATAGGCGAACGACCCTTAAAACAAGGCATGCCATCGATTTAGCCGGCATGCCTCCACCACGACACCCGTCACTCGTATCGATAATCAGCCGAAGGTAAAGTCGCCCAGACCGCCCCCGAACGCGCGACTTCACCGCAATATCGCCCCCATCAACAGCGCCGATCCAGTCCGTCGAGGGACGTCCGTAGAAGTAAGCACGGGTCCGCCCTCCTGAATGGCAACCTATTCTCCTCTAATGGTATGACTTTCTTGCACCACACGCCTAATGGTGAAAGGGTAACGCCAGAGAGTACCAGCGCAAACAATAGCGAATATCAGGAGTTGATGGGGAGGCAATTACCAACATGGATAGTTTGCTGATTGCTTTGGCCATCGCCTTGATCGGGGGCATTACGATCCCCCTTGGCGCATTGGTGTCGAAGGTTACCAACATCCGCCCCCGTTGGCTGGAAGCAGAGTTACGGCACAGCATCACAGCATTCGGAGGCGGAGTTCTGCTCGCAGCTGTTTCACTGGTTCTGGTTCCAGAAGGCATAGCTTTCGTTTCGACCGGATGGGTCATCTATTCTTTCTCACTTGGCGGATTGGTGTTTTTCCTTGCTGACAGACTTATTGCAAAGTCGGGCGACTCGACCGGCCAACTTATGGCGATGTTGCTGGACTATATCCCCGAGGCTACCGCGTTAGGCGCCGCCCTTGCGGTAGGCGATTCAACGGGCTTGCTCCTCGCGCTTTTGATCGCACTTCAAAACTTCCCCGAAGGCTTTAATGCCTTTCGGGAAATTGAGAACAGGGGCCACATTTCATCAAGAAAACTGCTTGGCATATTCTTTCTCTTACCGATCATCGGGCCGTTGTTTGCCTTCATCGGGCACGAATTTCTAGCAGGCCATTCAAGCGCCATCGGTGCGATTATGCTGTTCGCCTCGGGCGGGATTATCTACCTGACATTCGAGGATATTGCCCCTCAGGTCGTGCTGGAAAACCACTGGGCTCCACCACTAGGTGCGGTGCTTGGCTTCCTGCTCGGTCTAATCGGGCATTTACTTATAAACTGATGGCATCCCTAGGGTGCTTTTAGCTGCCTCGGCCATCGTCGCTTCCATTTTCCGTGGGGTCAAAGTTTGCTCCTAAATTGGTGGAAAATTAACTTGGCGTTAACTTACGGCCAAATCGTACATACGCGTTGTGTACGGGTTGTGTACGCATTGTGTACACGAAAAACATCCGCCCCATTGATATTTTCGCCCCACCCGTTATGACGGTTGCAGCGCACAAATCAGGAGCTTTGCGATGACCAACACCCGCACCGAAACCGACAGCTTTGGCCCATTAGAGGTCCCCTCCGACAAATATTGGGGCGCGCAGACACAGCGCTCTTTGATGAATTTTCCGATCGGTTGGGAGAAGCAACCCATCGCGATTGTGCGCGCACTGGGTGTAATCAAAAAAGGCTGCGCGCAGGCGAACATGTCGCTTGACAAACTTGACCCCGCCCTTGGCGATAAAATCGTCGAAGCGGCGACCGAAGTGATCGACGGCAAGCTCGACGACAACTTCCCGCTGGTCGTGTGGCAGACGGGTTCGGGCACCCAGTCCAACATGAACGCCAACGAGGTTATCGCCAACCGCGCCATCGAACTTTCCGGCGGCGTGATCGGTTCAAAATCCCCGGTTCACCCGAATGATCACTGCAACATGGGGCAGTCCTCGAACGACACATTCCCGACTGCTATGCACATCGCTATCGCCACTACTGCGCATGACGTTCTGCTGCCCGGAATGGAGCAATTGCATGCCGCTCTGGTCGCAAAATCTAATGAATTCAAAGGTATCATCAAGATCGGCCGAACCCACACCCAAGACGCAACTCCGTTGACGCTTGGGCAGGAATTCGGCGGCTATGCCTTCCAAGTCGAGCAAGGAATCAAACGCGTTCGCCATGCATTGCAAAACATTTACCCTCTCGCCCAAGGTGGTACCGCCGTTGGCACGGGACTGAACACGCCACACGGCTGGGGTGAACTGGTTGCAAAAAACATGGCCGAAATCACTGGCCTGCCGTTCGTCACGGCACCGAACAAATTCGAGGCCCTCGCTGCTCACGATGCGCTGGTTGAAATGTCCGGCGCGTTGAAAACCGTGGCGGCGTCAGTCTTCAAAATTGCCAACGACATCCGCCTGCTAGGCTCCGGCCCCCGCTGTGGTTTGGGCGAGTTGATGTTGCCCGAAAACGAGCCCGGATCGTCGATCATGCCGGGCAAAGTGAACCCCACACAGGTCGAGGCCATCACCCAAGTCTGCGCTCAAGTCATGGGCAACGACGCTGCTGTGGGCTTTGCGGGCAGCCAAGGCCATTTCGAGTTAAATGTTTATAAACCAATGATGGCTTATAATGTTCTTCAGTCGATGCAATTGCTGGGGGACGCGTCGGTTGCCTTCACCGACAACTGCGTCGTGGGGATCGAAGCTGACGAGGATCGTATCAGCCAACTCATGTGGGAAAGCCTGATGCTGGTCACTGCGTTGGCCCCTGAAATCGGCTACGACAACGCCACCAAGGTTGCCAAAACCGCGCACAAAAACCGCACTACTCTGCGGGAAGAGGCAATTAACCTAGGCCTTGTAGACGGCGAAACATTCGACCGTGTCGTGCAGCCCAAAGACATGATCGGCCCTAAGTAACTTGAATCCTGCCACCGTGCGTGGCAGGATTTCACCATGGGAAAAGTTATTAACCTTCGCACAATCCGCAAACAGAAGTCGCGCGACGACGATCGCGAGAAATCTCGTATCGACACTCAATCGGCTGGGATTAAGAAACCGGAGCGTGCACGGGTTGTGCAAATCAATCGCCTCTCAGACCGTCAACTCGACGGTCACAAACGCGAAGACGAAACCTAGATGCGGCCGGAGAAACATTCACTAACGTTGCGGGGACACCGCACGAGCGTCTCTCTGGAGCGGCAATTCTGGAAGGCGTTTCTGGATATCGCTGCGCAAGAAAACAGGACCATCAACGGGTTAGCGGCGCAAATTGACGAAGCCCGCGCCCCCGAAACCGGCCTTGCGACAGCCATCAGAGGCTATGTCCTTACGTGGTATCAGGACCGCGTGCCGACACCCGAAGCTTGACCCCGTCCTTGGCCCGAACCGTCAGATGAGCGACCGGAACGGGCGTTTCTTCTGTGGTTTCGAAGCGAAAAGCCCGCACCAGCATTGACAAAAGCAAGACACCCTCAACCATCGCGAAACCCGCCCCAACGCACACACGCGGTCCCTTTGAAAAAGGCAAATAGGCGTCCCGCTGACAGGTCTTGTTTTCAACCCGCAGCCAGCGGTCAGGGTCAAATTCGTCCGGCTTTTGCCATAGACGCTCGTGTCGCTGCAGGTGCCATGGCGAAACAATCACCAATGAACCTTTTGCAACCTTTCGCCCACGCATTTCAGAGTCCATTGCGGCTTCACGCACCATCATCGGCACAGGCGGATACAGGCGTAAAGTCTCGCGAAAAACGTCGCGTGTGAAGCGGAACCTGGATATTTCCTCAAATGCTGGCGCTGCGCTCGTCGCGACCTCGGCGGCCACCCGATCTTGCACATCCGGATCACTAGCCAGCAAATACAAGGCCCACGCCAGCGCGCTCGCCGAGGTTTCATGCCCAGCCAAAAAGAATATCGCAACCTGATCGACCATCTCCTCCGCCGTAAATTTGGCGCCGGTTTGTGGGTCTGGTGTGGTCATGATGCGCGTTGCCAGATCGTCGGGTGCAGTGCCGGCGATGATTTCAGCGCTTCGGTTGGCAACGAGTTCCGACAAAAGAACCCTTATCCGCGCTGCGCTCCGGCGGGATTGAGCGGAATGGAATCTAGGCATCCACGCTGGCAAACGCAGCAGCCCCGGTAGGTTCCATAACGGTTGTGCGCGCTGATACGTTCGAAATTCGTCAAAAACCTCCGCTGCAATCTCGGTGCTGATCGGAATGCTGAAAAGTGTGCGAAAAATTACGTCGGCAGCGAGATGGGAGGTCACGTACTCCATTTCGACGTCGCGCCCGTCCGCCTGTTCAGCCAACCTATCAACGGCCGCTTCGGCCGCGGTCACCATTGCCGGAAAAGAGGATTTCAGACTGCCGTCGAACGCCGGATTAATGATACGCCGCTGACGTTCCCAAACCGAACCGTTGGTCACAAAAACGGAGCGCCCCAAAAGAGGTGCGAGCGTGTCGCCAATGATTTCGGACTTCGGATAGTCCGGCTTCTCGTCGACCAATACCTGTTTCACCAATTGTGGATCGTTCACCAAAAACGACCTGTAAAACGGCCCGCGCGCCTCGGCCATCCAAGCACGATAGAGCTTTGCGGGTTGCGAAGAAAACATGTCCTCGCGAAACAGTTTGATCCGCTTAAACCAGCTAGCCCCCTCCGGTCGCGATACTGGTTTTGGTGCTCGACTAGCCATTTTCGGGGCCGGTATTGGTGTGGGGCGAATAAACTTTGGTAATTGTGGACGCTGACGACCCGCGATTTTCAAATCGTTTTTTAAGGCTGATTGGCCCCGCAGTGATCAGGAAGTAATCGTATTCTACCGGAAAGTCGAAAGCACAAAGATACTGGATATGGCGCCGGAAAAACTTGAAACGGGTTTGACGTTGGGTTTCTACCGACAGCGTTTTGCTGAAAGCCGCAGACATAACGGTCGGTCCGTATTTTTTCGTCAGGGGCGCCGCACCGCTGACCTCGACAGGATCCGCCAAGGCAAAACACGCACCGTCACCCGGGGCGGATACGTCGAGCCATTTGATATCCGGACGCGACGAGACCTGCTGCAAATCACGGCGTAAATCCCATGCCCCCGGCAAAAACGAGATCACGGGAATGGCCTGCCCAAGCGTTAGCAGGGCAAGCTTCGGGGCTTCGGGGCGACGGCGCAGAACTTCGGCCGCAAGAACGAGCGCCAGATGTGCTCCGGAAGAATGGCCGACGATCAGAACCTCGTCCACGTCGGAATCCAGCGCCGCGCATATGCGTTCACTGAAACGATCTACGCGGCTAGAGAGCACGTCAGGCAACGCACCTTTTTCCTGCGCCCAGAACGCAAAATCATGCAACAGGTAATAGGCGAAGAAATGTTTGTCCCATTTCCGGAACAGGACCAACATCGAGAAAAACAAACTGCCGCCGAGGGCCAATCCGAGCAGCCCGCCGATAACACCCGCAACAATTTTGCCAAGCAGAAAGGAAAAAAGAACCTGCCCCATCAGGACAATAGCCGGATACATCGCCGCCAGAATCGGGGCGCGTCGCAAACGTCGTAAAGCCAGCAAAGCGCCGCTTGAAAAATACAGCCACAATGTTCGGAGCAGCAGCCAATACGTCACCGGAATCGAATTCCGCATCGAATCAAAAACGATATCGTTCCAAAGCAACAACTCGATTCGTGTATCAGTTTCGGCACCATTAACGTCGGTGTTTACATTCCAGTGATACTTCTCCGCCTGCCCCGTCGCACCTTCGATTGACAGTTCATAGTCAGAAATTGCGGACTGCTTGCCACCCTCGGTACGGTAAAGCTCCCGATAGCGTCGGGGCGGCATCGGATCATAACCGGGCACATAGAATACATGGCGCCGGCGAACGGATTGGGTCAGTTTGTTATTCACGGCAACCAAGCTATTAAAAATATTTTTTACAACACTACGTCGAAATTTCTCAGGGTTCTAGCCGATAGAGCCAAGGGCAGGAATATTTTCGAGCAACCAGAAAGACATTTCGGAGAACAGGCCGGTCACCAGCATAATGCCGACGAGCACGAGCAGTACGCCCATGATTTTTTCGACCAATCCCATGTGCTTCTTGAATTTGTTCATCGCCTTCACAAAACGGCGCATAAACATCGCGGCCAAAATGAACGGGATACCAAGACCACCTGCATAAAAAGCCATCAAAACAACTCCGCGCTGAACCGAGCCTTCTTGTGCTGCAAGCGACAGGATCGTACCTAGAATCGGCCCGATGCAAGGTGTCCAGCCAAAGGCGAACGCCAGCCCCAAAATATAGGCACCAAACAGGCTGCCACCTTGATTTCCAGCGTCAAAACGTGCTTCGCGATAGAGGAAGGGGATTTTCAGAACACCAAGGAAGTGCAGCCCGAAAACGATAATCACAACACCGGCGACCATTCCCATTTGTTGCTGGTATTGTAAAAACACCTGCCCGAAGGCCGAAGCCGCCAGCCCTAGAAAGATGAATACCGTCGACAGCCCCATAACGAAAAAGACCGCCTTGACGATCACCCCGTTATCGCGCCCCTCCGACATGTCGTCGATCGAAGTGCCGCCGATAAATGCCAGATAAGGAGGTACAATCGGTAACACACAGGGCGACAGGAACGACAGGACACCCGCAAGCGTGGCGATCAGCAGCGACAAGCCCATCGAGGCGTCAATGATATCAATTCCGAACATGGCAAACCTCGTTGTTTCAAACCCATACTTAAGCGGTTTGCACGCGCGCGTCATGCCCTGAATTGTCACATTACCGTGGACAAGTGTTACAGGGCCGCATAGGTCTAATGCATGGATTGGGATCATGAACTCGACGCAATCGGGCTGCTATGCCCGCTACCGGTATTGAAAGCGCGCAAACGGCTGCAAGGTCTGGAAGCCGGACAGGTTTTGCGCCTGATTGCCGATGATCCTGCCGCAGTGATTGACGTACCGCATTTCTGCTTTGAACAGGGGTACGAGCTGGTTTCGGCGAATACCGACAATCCAGCTCATGTCTACCTTATCCGCAAGGGCTGATTATTCAGCCGCTTGCGCCTGTGGTGCTCCACCGGAACGTAATCCCGCCAACAATTCTTCGCGTTTCTTGGCGGCTTTTTCGACGTTCGCGGCTTTAACATGACCAAAACCGCGAATCTCCAAGGGTAGTTCCGCAAGCGCAACGGCCAGATCCTTCGTATCGCCAGAAAACGCTGCCGAAACCTCGGCCATGGTTTTCTGGTATTCCTTGATCAACGCCCGCTCCATCTTGCGTTCTGCCGAATAGCCAAAGACGTCAAAAGGGGTGCCGCGCAGCGATTTCATGCGCGCCAGTACGCCGAAGGCTTTCATCATCCACGGACCGAACTCGGATTTAACCGGCCGCCCCTGCTTGTCTTTTTTGCCAAGGATCGGTGGAGCCATATGGAAACGCATGCTGCGAACATCAGTAAAGTGATCCGCCACCGCTGCCTCCAGTGTTTCGCGATGCAGGCGTGCGACCTCGTATTCATCTTTGTAGGATAACAACTTGTGATAACCCTTCGCGACCGCTTCGCCGAACTCCGCATCAATCGCCTTGGCCGCATCGACCCGCTTCAGATAACGTTTGGCCAAACGACCGTTCTGGTATTTCCGCAAGTGCGCCGCACGTGCCTCGATACCTGTTAGGACTACGTCGGAGACCGCTGCCTCGATCAGCGATGCCGCCGCATCCTTAGGGAAAGCCACAGCCCAGCGGCCGATTTTCATCGCCAGAAGGTTGCCCTCGACGCCCGCGCCATTCAACTCAATCGCGCGTTCCAGCGATTCAAGAGACAGCGGAACAAGCCCAGCTTGCCAAGCCGCGCCCAACATCAAGACGTTGGCGTAAATAGCATCTGCCAGAAACTTTTCGGCCAGCTTTGTTGCATCCAGCATCGACAGAGCTTCCTCGCCGACGCGTGCACGCAGCGCGATGCTCATCCGATCGACCGGTAGATTGAATTCGGTGTTTTTGGTAAACTCGCCGGTGATGATCTGGTGCGAGTTGCAAACCGCCTTCGTGCGGCCTCGCGTCATCAGCCCCAATGTTTTTGCACCGGAGGAGGTCACGAGATCGCCGCCGATCATCGCATCCGCTTCGCCCACAGCCACACGGATGGCCGAGATATCCTCGGGCTTCTCCGCGACCCGACAATGGATATGCACCGCACCACCCTTTTGGGCCAGTCCCGCCATTTCCATCATCCCGACGCCCTTGCCTTCAAGATGTGCGGCCATACCCAGCAGCGCTCCGACAGTCACAACGCCGGTACCGCCGACACCGGTTATCACGATGTTATGGGTACCGTTTATCGTCGGCAAGTTAGGTTGCGGCAGGTCCGGCAGCTCCAACTCCGCTTTCTCGGGCTTCCTCACTTGCGCACCTTCCAGTGTCACAAAACTCGGGCAGAATCCGTTGAGGCAGGAGAAATCCTTGTTGCAGGACGACTGGTCAATCTCGCGCTTGCGGCCAAATTCGGTTTCTTTCGGTAGGATCGAAACGCAGTTCGACTGCACACCACAATCACCGCAGCCCTCGCAGACGTCCGGGTTAATGAACACGCGTTTGTCGGGATCAGGGAAAAGGCCACGCTTGCGGCGGCGGCGTTTTTCCGCAGCGCAGGTCTGGATATAAACGATCGCCGTCACACCCTCGATCTCGCGTAGGCGTTTTTGCACATCCATCAGGTCGCGACGTTCGGCGGTTTCTACGCCCTTGGGCAGTGCGGAGAAGTCCACGTCCTCTTTTTCATCATATACAACGACGAGTTTTTTCACCCGCATAGCCACAAGCTCGTGCGCGATTTGAGCAGCGCTCAAATCGCCCTCGTTGTGTTGACCACCGGTCATGGCAACCGCATCGTTGTAGAGGACTTTGTAGGTGATATTCACGTCACCCGCCGCAATCGCCGCCCTGATTGCCTGCACTCCGGAGTGGTTATACGTCCCGTCGCCCAGGTTTTGGAACACGTGCTTACGGTTGGAAAAAGGCGCCTCGCCTATCCAGTTCGCACCCTCGCCGCCCATATGCGTAAAGCCGAGCGTGTCGCGGTCCATCCACTGCACCATATAGTGGCACCCGATGCCTGCGTAGGCGCGCGATCCTTCCGGCACTTTAGTCGAGGAATTATGCGGGCAACCCGAACAAAACCACGGCAAGCGCGAAGCGATCTCTTCGGCATTGTCGGCCTTCGCCGCGTCATCCAGAACCGCTTTGGCCGTCGTCAGGCGATCGCTTTCGACTCCTTCTTCCGTCAACAAGTCACCAAGTGTACGCGCCACCCCGACAGGATCGAGAGCGCCTTTGACCGTGAACAAAACATCGCCGTTTTCTTTCTTCCAACCGACAACACGTCGTCCGCGGCGGTCATCAAAAATGGCCTCTTTGATCTGCACTTCGATCAGCTTGCGCTTTTCTTCGACGACTATGATCAAATCCAGATCGTCGGACCATTCGCGGAAACTGGTCATATCCAGCGGCCAGACCATCCCAACTTTATATGTGGTGATCCCCAGTCGTTCAGCCTCGGCCTCGTCGATACCCAGCAGGTCGAGCGCATGAACCGTGTCCAGCCAGCTTTTGCCTGACGACACGATACCGATCTTCGCGCTTTCTCCCCCCAATACCCTCCGGTCTATCCTATTTGCACGCGCGAACGCCTCGGCGGCGAAGCGCTTGTAGTCATGGAGGCGGGCCTCCTGTTCGGTGCGATCATCGACAAGCTTTATGTTGACCCCACCCTCAGGCATCTCGAAATCAGCTGGTGTGACAACTGACAAACGGTTCGGATCGCCATCGACAACTTCGGTAACCTCGATCGTGTCCTTCACGCATTTCAGGCCGACCCAGCAGCCCGAATAACGGCTGAGCTCCCAGCCCAGAATGCCGTAATCAAGAATTTCCTGAACACCTGCTGGCGAGAGAATCGGCATAAGCGCATCGACCAACGCAAATTCCGACTGGTGCAGAACCGTGGAGCTTTCTCCGGTATGGTCATCGCCCATAGCCACCAACACACCGCCGAGTTCAGCCGTACCGGCCATATTCGCATGCCGGAAAACGTCGCCAGTCCGATCGACCCCTGGCCCTTTGCCGTACCAGAATCCGTAAACACCGTCGAATGCGCCTTCGCCGTGCAGATTCGCCTGCTGAGCACCCCAGAGCGCCGTCGCAGCCAAATCCTCGTTCAGCCCCGGCGAGAACTTTACGTCCGAAGCCTTAAGCTGCTTGCCCGCTCGCTCCATTTGCAAATCAACAGCGCCGAGGGGTGAGCCGCGATACCCTGTCACGTAACCAGCCGTATTATGGCCCGCAGCCGTATCACGCGCCTTTTGCATCATCGTCAGGCGCACCAGCGCTTGCGTGCCGCTTAACAAAACGAAACGTTTGGATAGATCGTAGCGGTCACTCAAAGAAACGGATTGAAGTGTCATGGTGGGCCTCCTCAAACAGCATTTACCGGAGTATAGGTCAGAACGATTGACCCAAACAACAAAATTTTTCGTGACGTCGCGTGAAAGCTACGCTTTTTTATCACAAGTTTTCCGGCTATAGTGATCGAATTAAACAATACCTTTAAAAACAAGTGCTTGAAAACAAGGCGACGGGGAAAAATGGACTGGGACAAACTGCGAATCTTTCATGCGGTTGCCGAAGCGGGCAGTTTGACACATGCGGGCGAAGTGCTGCACCTCAGTCAATCCGCCGTTAGCCGTCAGGTTAGCGCCTTGGAAGAGAACCTCAACGTTATGCTTTTCCATCGCCATGCGCGCGGCTTGATCCTAACCGAGCAAGGGGAGCTTCTGCTAGAAGCAACGCGCGCAATGAGTAACCGTCTGGACACAGCCACCGCCCACATTCGCGACAGCAAAGACGAGGTTTTCGGCAATCTTCGCGTAACGACTACAACGGGCTTTGGCACTTTGTGGCTGGCACCGCGTCTCGGTCATCTCTACGAAAAATATCCGGATCTGAAAATTGATCTAATGCTGGAAGAACGGGTGCTGGACCTTCCGATGCGCGAATCCGACGTCGCGATCCGCATGAAGGAACCGAGCCAAGCCGACTTGATCCGGCGCCGTCTGATGGACGTCGACATGAAGCTATACGCCTCGCGTGACTACCTCGAAAAATATGGCGTGCCAAAAAGCACAAAAGACCTCAGGGAGCATCGCCTGATCGCTCATAGCCCAAGCTCGCCACAGGTTAGTGCGGGGGCCGAATGGATGGCTCCGTTTCTAAGCTCAAATCGCAAGTCAGTTCTGACGGTGAACAGTTATTTCGGCATTCTGCAAGCGGCCCGTCACGGTCTTGGAATCGGGGCGTTGCCGGACTACGTTATCGTGGATTCTCCCGAGTTGGAGCGGGTTCTGCCCGGGCATAGCAGCCGACCGATTCCGGTGTATTTGGCTTATCCGGAAGAATTACGGCACTCAAAACGCGTCGCGGCTTTCAGAAATTTCGTTCTGGACGAAATCAAGGAATACCGCATTCAGGCGAAGAAAGCCGAATAAAAGCACATTGTTAACATGGAATGTATTCAGCCATGCATTCTGACGATAGCAGGTATGCACATAAATCGCCAAGTTTTCCTTGAACGGGGTCCACCCTCAACCTATATCAATTCACGAAGCGGCAGGGCATTGCCCCCGCAGTTTCATACCTCCCTGTTGGACTTGGGCCGAGCGATGCTCGGCCTTTTTTTTGCCTAATCGCTGACAGGAAATTCGTACAGCGGAAGGGTTCGGCACCAAGCTCAAGCTAACAAATTACATGTGCAAACGAACCGCAAACTCGCCCCCTGACATGCCCCATATCGGACAACTTTTCGCCCATCGAATTTTGCGCTCGAAACAGAGGTCCGGTCATGTCGGCACCGATAACCGACGCATAGTGAAACTCGTGCCCCTTCAAAGGCCGCCCCCAAGGTAACTCCGAAACCGGCTGCAGCGCACGATACCCCAAATGCAACCGCCGCTCGGCAAAACTTGTGTGTACCGGTAAAAACCCCAGCATCCGGTGCCGCACGCCTTGGGCATCGATCAGACTTTCACCAAGCGTCATGTAGCCGCCGCACTCGCCATAAATCAACGCACCGCGATCCCGCGCAGCCAGCATTTCGGCTGCAAAACCGTTGCTCGCCGCCAGCTTACCCGCATACAATTCCGGATACCCACCGGGAAGGAAAACAGCGTCCGAACTAGCCGAAGGGCCCTCGTTTTGAAGCGGGGAGAAGAATGAAACCTCGGCACCGGATCTGCGCCAGTCCTCCAACATATGTGGGTAAGAAAACGCGAAGGTATCGTCCTTTGCCACAGCAATTCTGGCCCCTAAAGGAGGCAAGCCGCCATCGCGACTTGCAGCACCTATAGGCGCAGCCAAATCACTCAAAGCATCGAGATCAACGTTTGCCTCGATCAACTGTGCGGAGTCCTCAATGAACCCCTCAAGGTTGGCGTGTTCGATGGCTTGCACCAACCCCAAATGCCTCGACGGCGCCTGCAATTTAGCTGTTCTTGGCACCGCCCCCAGCACCGGAACACCAATCGCGCTTATGGCGCGCGAAATAATCTCGCCGTGCCGCGGCGAGCCAATTTGATTGAGGATAACACCGGCAATTCGCACCGACGGCCGTAAATTCGCCAGCCCCTGCACCACAACCGCCGCCGTCTGTGATTGCCGCGCCGCGTCGAGCACAAGAATAACCGGCAGGTCCAGAACCTCGGCCAAATCCGCGATGCTTCCCTGCCCCATCGGATTATCAACGCATGGGGCCCCGTCGAACAGGCCCATCGCCCCCTCGACAATCAAAAACTCGCCGTCCTGTCCCGCTGCCAGACCCTTCAGTTGTTCCGGCGACATCGCCCAAGCATCCAGATTGACACACTCGGCGCCGCTAGCGGCCTTGTGAAACTGCGGGTCAATATAATCCGGACCGCTTTTCGCCGAAACAACCCGCAGGCCGCGTCTCCGAAATGCGCGCAATAGCCCGAGAGTTATCATCGTCTTTCCCGCACCGGAATTAGGCGCGGCGATTACAAAACCCTTCACTTGTTCCAATCCAGCTTGTCGCGCAACAGGTTCCCGCGGCCGACACTGACAATCGCAGGTGCTCCGATCCCGTCCGCTTCGATATCCGCAGCCGCACATGCCAGCGTCGTTTCCAACACCCGCATCGCGGGCGTTGTTGCATTAGCGACAACCGCGACCGGATCATCCTTCGGACGTCCACCCGCAATCAGCTTTTCCGCGATCTCGTCCATGTGCCGCATCGCCATATACATCACGATCATGCCAGCACTTCGGGCAACACTTTCCCAGTCAATGCGCGCCGGCGATAATCCCGTCTGATCGTGGCCAGTCAGAAATATTACCGACTGGTTTACCTCCTTCGAGGTCACCGGTATCCCGGCGTACGCCAATCCGCCGACGCCGGCTGTGATCCCCGGCACCACCCTGAACGGCACATTCGCCGCAACCAAGTCCAGCGCTTCCTCAGCACCCCGCCCGAACACAAACGGATCGCCACCTTTAAGGCGTAACACCCGCTTTCCTGCTTGCGCATGCGCGATCAAACTCGCATTGATCTCGGGCTGCTTGGGCGAAGGCCTGCCACCTCGTTTTCCAACGAACTCCATAATCGCATCCGGATTGGCCCAACCGAGAATTTTTTCGGCCACCAAAGCATCATAAACAACTACATCCGCCTGTTTGAGTGCGTTCAACGCATGCAAAGTCACCAACCCCGGATCGCCCGGACCAGCCCCGACCAACCACACGGATCCCGCCTCGAATTCAGGCAACCGGGCATCGAATGTAAGTTGGTCAAATTCGTTCATTTCTTAACCTTTGGGCGTAATACATGCGGAATTTCCGGATCATATAGCGCAGAATCCTTGAAATCCTGCTGATTTGCAAGCGCCGGTCCGATAAACACCAAAGCCGTCCGCGTGATCTTCTCGGCCCGCACCTTGGCATGGATATCCTCTAACGTCCCGTGAATGATCAACTCGTCCGGCCAACCAACACGATAGGCCACAACAACCGCACAGTCGTCACCATAATGTGGCGCCAACTGTCGACGTATTTCGCGCAGGTTCCGGATGGCAAGATGTATCACCAAAGTCGCTCCTGTCCGCCCGAAATTCTCCAACGTCTCGCCCGAAGGCATGTCGGTGGACTTCATCGACATCCGCGTCAACACAATCGACTGCGCGACCTCCGGTATCGTCAACTCCTGCCCCATTGCCGCCGCAGCAGCCGAATAGGCCGAAACACCCGGCGTTATATCATACGGGATCCCGGCGGCCTTCAACCGCCGGATTTGCTCCGCGATCGCACCGTAAAGCGCAGGATCCCCGGAATGCACCCGCGCCACATCTTCACCTCGCGCATGCGCCGCCACGATTTCTGCGTGCGTGTCATCCAACGTCATAGGCGCTGTGTCCAATACCCGCGCCCCCTCAGGCGTATACGCCACCACAGCCTCGGGCACCAAAGATCCCGCATACAAACAAACCGGACAACTCTCGATCAAACGCCGTCCTTTGATGGTAATCAAATCCGGATCACCCGGCCCGGCACCAATAAAATGAACCGTCATACCCGACCCGCCTTCTTCTTTGCCAAAATACTCACTTCGCCAAGTCTCCGTCTATTTTTCGCGCATACCCACGTGGCGTATACATCCGAGGTCCTTCACCCAACTCCGCTAGTTTCGAGTGCGACGAACCAACCAACACAACTGTCAGCATATCCACCTCATCCACTTCGAGCTCAGACAGTTTCCGGTACCGCACAAACTCCTCCGGCCTGCCTAGGGAACTCGCCAGCATCACCGGTGTATCCGCAGGCCGATGCTGCAATAAAATATCCCGCGCTTCAGCCAGCAACGTACGGCGACGCTTGGAAACCGGATTGTAAAACGCGATCACAAAATCCCCCTCGGCGGCGGCTTTCAACCGCTTCAAAATATCCTCCCGCGGCGTCAACAAGTCACTAAGAGAAATCGCACAGAAGTCATGCCCAAGCGGAGCACCCGCCCGCGCCGCCGCCCCCTGCAATGCCGAGACCCCCGGCGTCGAAACCACCTCAACTCGCCGCGCGGCGTCCGACACACCCATCGCTTCGGGGCCACGGTCGAGCAATTCATACACGAGCGCCCCCATCGCATAAATTCCGGCATCTCCGGAACAGATCAGTGCTACGTTCTTTCCCTTGCCAGCTTGCTCCAACGCATAGCGGCATCGATCCTCTTCTCCCCCCAACGGGAAGTCCGAGCGGGTTTTGCCGGCTGCCAATGGCCCCAGAATATCTATATACAACCCATATCCGACAAGCTCTTCGGCATCGGCTATTAGCTGGCTAGCTTCAGGCGTACGCCACGAATGCTGTCCCGGCCCAATACTGACAATCGATAACTTACCGCGCGACCGTCCCGCAAGTTCGGTAATAACTTCCGGTGCACGGGCGATGGCAGAAGTCGCATTCGCGGTCTTACGTTTTTCAACGATCAGAACCACTTCCGTCCCAGCAGCCGCCAAAGCGGCACCTTCCGAGACCCCGTGGCATCCGACCTCCGAGAAAACCACATCCGAAGGATTGGCCAAACGCGGTGCCTCAAGCTCCAAGGCCTCCGCGTCAAAAATCTGGTAAGGAACCCCTAATCGGCGCGCCGTCTCTATCATTGCGGGCTCATCAGCCTTCAGATCCAGCGATGCGACGCAAGCCACGGAACCGGGGGCAATATTTGCAGAGGCCAAACTTTCCTGAACCAGATCCCACATCTCGTCCACATCACATCCACGAGCACACCCAAGCCCCAAAGCAAATCGCTGCGGGTGGTAGACGAGCGTCTCCGCGCCTGCGTCAGCAGGCGCCTCCGAAGTAATCAAGCGCACTGGCCCGTCGCCCTCCTCCAGATCCCAAATATTCTCGCCTGAAATTATCGGCTTCTCACCCGACAGCATCGCCATCATCACCGACTTGGCATCTTGCGGGTTCGCCAGCTTCCACCCCAAAGGCGGCTCGTCAAGCGCCACACCCAGCGCCACGTCGCCCGCCGTCGTAACCGCAGCATGGCCACCCAAAACCTCTGCGATCTGCTTGGCTAAACGGTTTGCCCCATGATGCCCGCCCAGCAAGGGAATAACCGTAGACCCGTCATCCGGAATAGCAATCACAGGCGGCTCGGAACGCTTGTTGGTCAACACTGGCGCCACAGCCCGCACCAGAATTCCGGCGGCACAAACCCCGATCACCGGATGCCCCGCCTGAAACAACATACGCACATGATCGAGCGCATTCGGGAAGTACGCATCCGCACGATCGCACCGCCCCTCACGTCCATGCACTGGCGCGTTCAGCGCCGCAGCAACACAAAAAGCAGTCGCCTGACCCGAACGGGAAAGACAGATAACAACAGGATTTAGTTCAGCCACGGATCTTGGCCTTTCGTAACAAGGATCATAGAGAAATACGGTGCCTCGCAAGGCGCGCCTTCCAACGGAAACACCTTTTGAAGCGGCAGACTGGCGCGCTCCACATAGACAGCGTTTTCTGTAAGGGTCAAGGAATCGAGCACACGGCGAATTTTATCAAGGTGACGGCCGACCTTCATGATCACCACCGCCTCGGCACTGGCGATACGGTCACGCATCGCGTCTTCGTCCAGCGGTCCGGGAATTATCGTTAACACTTCGTTTCGAGCCGTCAACGGTCGACCAGATACCGCCGCACAAGTTGTCACCGAAGTCACCCCCGGCACAACCTCGGTCTCGAAACGATCCGATAGGCGCGCATACAAATACATGAACGAGCCATAAAAGAAAGGGTCCCCCTCGCACAGCACAACTACGTCCCGCCCCGCCTCAAGATGCGTAGCTATATCCTCCGCTCCCAGAGCGTAAGCCGCCTGCGCAGGGCCGCGTTCTACCGCCATCGGCACGTTGATTTTAACCTCGACCGCGTCATCAGGAATTACATCTGCTGCGATCGAACGCGCAAAACTTTCGCCGCCCTCCAACGCAGGATAAGCCACAACCTCGGCCCCCGAGATCAAACGGTAAGCCTTTAAAGTCATCAACTCCGGATCCCCGGGGCCAAGACCGATTCCATACAGCGTCCCGTTCATCGTTTGATCAAGCTCCATTGGGTTACTGGGCGCAACGGTTTCCAACTCATAAGCGGTCCAAGCGCCTCTGCACGATTAATCGAAATCTGCACCAAATCCCCCCCAAACTCTTTATAAAGCGCCACCAACAGCACCTCGCTCTCCAATGTCACCGCATTCGCGACCAACCGCCCCAGCGGCCGCAATGCCGTCCAACAGGCTGTAAATGTCTCGCGTGACAAGCCACCCCCGATAAAAATCGCGTCTGGCGCAGCCAGCCCTTCAAGTGCCGCTGGCACGTACCCGTCAACCAACTGCAACGTAGGCACCCCTAACGCCTGCGCATTACCCGCTGCCATAGTGCGCCGATCAGCGCGCGGTTCAATTCCGACAGCTCGTGCATAACGCGCCGCTCGCATCCACTCCACTGCAACGGACCCACAACCTGTGCCAACATCCCAAAGCAACGCCCCGCGCATCGGCATCAGCTTAGCCAACGTTGCCGCCCTGACTTCGCGTTTCGTCATGGTGCCGTCGTGAATAAACACGTCATCCGACAAGCCCGGCACTCTCGGCATCAACGCTGCATCAGGTGCTGCAATACATTCCACCGCCAACGTATTAAACGCCGGAACTTCATGCGCCCAATCAGCCGCCACACCGTCAAACCTTCGCTCGTCCTCGCCGCCCATCGCGGCCAGCACCGTCATACGGCTTTGGCCAAACCCGCGCGCTGTCAGAAACGCCGCAATTTGGGTCGGCGTTTCCTCGCCCGTTGTCAAAATAAGCAACCGTACGTCAGGCTGGATAAACGCAATCATCTGCTCGACCGGTCGACCATGGACCGTCAAGGTCTCCAAGTCAGCCATACTCCAGCCCATCCGCGCTGCCGCCAACTGAAACGCAGAAACCTGCGGGTGATAGGTGATTTCCCCAGCCGAAATTGAATGCCCGATCCGCGCTCCGACAGAGAACCACAACGGATCCCCCGTTGCCAGCACAACAACTCGCTTGCCACGTCGTGCCTCCAATTCACCAATCAGCGCATCAAAAGGCGAGGGCCAAGCCAACATCTCCGCCGACGTATTTGCCGCCAACACATGATGCCGCGCCCCACCGACAACTACCTCGGCCGCCTCGACGACCGCTCGAGTAGCAGGGGTAAGCCCCGCCAGACCATCCTCACCAATGCCAACAATATGAAGCCAAGGTTTCATAAAATTCCGCCCTTCTTCTTTGCAAAAATACTCATTCCGCCGATTCTTCCGGCAAACCCGCCGCCAATGCGTTCACCGCCGCCGATGCCATCGCTGATCCCCCGCGCCGGCCTTGCAAACTCAAAAACGATACTCCGCGCGGGTCCGAAGCCAGTTCAGCCTTGCTCTCCGCTGCCCCGACAAAACCCACAGGAAACCCGAGGATCGCAGCGGGTTTCGGCCAGCCTTTCTCGAGCTTTTCCAGCAAATGGAATAAAGTCGTCGGCGCATTGCCAATCGCAACAACCGCGCCCTCGATATGCTGTTCCCAAAGTTCAACCGCAGCGGCCGAACGTGTTGTTCCAAATTCTTCCGCCAAACCAACGGTGCGGGGGTCATTCAACGTAACGATGACCTCATTGCCCGAAAGGTACCGCCTGATAACGCCAGCCCCGACCATCTCGACATCGCAAAGTATCGGCGCACCCGCTGCAATCGCAAGACGAGCCGCAACGTGCACATCCGGCGAAAACGTCAGATCGTCTACAATATCGATCATTCCACATGCATGGATCAATCGGATCGCAACAGGATGCAGACCCTTTGGTAAACGCGAGAAATCCGCCTCCGCACGCACCGTCGCAAAGGATTGGGCATAGATTGCCGGAGGAGATTTCTCGTAGTCCATTACGCTAGCCTTTCAGGCGCTTGCGTACGGATTCCGGACCGTGCGGGTGATCCGCTTGCGGGTATTCCGGATGAACGTGGTCATGCTCATGGTGGTGATGATCATGATCGTGCGTATGGCTGTGGCTATGCGTATGTTCGTGGTGATGGTGATGGTGATGGTGATCCATATCCAGACGACACGCGCCGGTACAGAAATCATCGCACAGCTCACACGTCTCCACTGTCGCCCCCGGCGCATTGGCGCCTTGGCCTTCCACATGGTGGTGGTGGCTTTCCTGCACCGAGCCGACTTCGGCCTCAAATCCCAGCACCTGCTCGCGGTATTTGCACATACCGCAGTTCATGTTGTTCGAACCATCGAGGATTTCACGGACCCTGTCAGCAAAAGTCTCGATAACTTTGGGATGGTCGTTCAGATACCCCGCCTTGACGAAATCGATGTCGGTGTATTTAGCCGAAGCCTCGTCCGTGAAGCCGTAAATCCGGTCGATCAGCACGCCGGCAAAGAGGAAATACGGGAAGACTATGACGCGCTTGTAACCGAGCTTCGCAACATGATCTAGGCACGGCTCAACCAGCGGAAACGTCACACCGGAATAGCCGACCTCGGTCCAGCCAAAACCCATACCCTCTTGCAGCAAACGCGCCACTTTCGAGACGTTACCGTTGGCATCAGGGTCCGAGGCACCACGGCCGATAACCACTAGGCAAGTCTCGTGCAACGGCAGCTCGCCATGCTCGGAATTTGCTTTGTTTACAGCCTCTTGGATACGATCCGAGGCGGCGGCGATCATCTTGGGATCAACGCCCAACTCACGGCCATATTCAACCGTGATTCCGTGTTTGGCGGCATAGGTGTTCAATACCGTCGGAATGTCGTTCTTGGCGTGCATTGCCGCAAACAGCATGCCCGGAACCGCAAGGATATGATCGCAACCCGCGTTACGCAGGTTATCCAGTCCATCCCGCATGACGGGGTTGGCGAACTCAAGATAACCATAGTCCACCGGCCACTCGGGGAAATGAGGTTTCAGGCCGGCGGCGACTTGGGCGAACTCGTCGACAGCAGCTTGGCTGCGGGAGCCGTGCCCGCAGACCATAACACCAATTTTAGCCATTATATCAGCGCTTAACAGCGTTGTAGACGGCCGTAGCCAATACACCGGCACCGACAATTACTAACCACGAAGTGTGGGGAACGTGCAGCGCGCCGGATGTGTGCGCCAAGGCTGGAGTTGCTGTGATTGTTGCAAGGGCTATAAGAATTCGCATTGTATTTTCCTTCCGGTTTCATCGGTCCACCATGGAAGAAAACGCATCAGTCTGTGACAGTTCCGGTTTAGGTCCCCTATTTGGGTCGACCTCCACCAGACGCGCTTTCAGCCCCTTTTCGGGGCACCGTCTGTAGTTCGAGTCATAGGGGGCGGCGCTGGCTCGCGCAAGCCCGTTTGCGACCTGTTTTGGCCAGATTTTCCGGTACACAATGCGTACACAACCCGTACACAACGCGTATGTACGATTTTGTAGTTGGTTAACAGCGGGTTAATCTCACGAGAGGTGCCGGTAGGCAGTTTGACCAACTAGCCTGCTGATGACTCGCACATATTTCCGATTGATTTACATCAAAGCACAGAACCGAAATCCCTGATATCTGGAACATACTCGCCACGTATTTTTAAACTTGTGTAATGGAGAAATAATTATGGCAGACCAATCAGAAAAAGTTGAGGTCAAATCCGGCAACAAAGAAACCACCGCACCTGCTTCCGATGCAGGTACGGTTGCGACCTTGCGCGAAAAGGTCGATCATTTATTCGATGAGTTTCAAGAAGGCTGGCCCTTCGGTTCCAAGCGAAAACGTGCAGCCCATTCCATTGGCGCGCCGTTTGACTGGGGGTTCCGCTCGCCAGCTATCGATTTTGTCGACCGGGGCAAGAGCATTGAGTTGAAGGCCGAGTTGCCCGGAATGGACGAGAATGACATCGAGGTGCAATTGACCGATAGGCTGCTAACGATCAGCGGCGAGAAAAAGGAAGAACATGTGGAGGGCGAGAAAGACAGCGATTATTTCCTCTCGGAACGGCGCTATGGATCTTTCAAACGTTCGATATCCATTCCCGAGGAGGTTGACACCAATAAGGTCGCGGCCTCGTTCAAGAAGGGTGTCCTGACGATCACTTTGCCGAAGGACCCCGAAGCGTTGAAGAAGGCGAAAAAGATTGAAGTGAAAAGCGAGTGAAATAGCGGCTTCCTGTTTGATTTTGCCGGGATGCAGGGTGTGCTTTGCCCTCGCAATGATGTGAGGGCAAAGGTGTTCAGCGGTGCGTGGAGGCCATGCATCCTACGGGTTGTTGCATCGCCGACAACTAGGCCGTTTTTTGGAATAGCCTTGCTTTTCCAACACACCGATGAATAAATATATTTTCTTTCTATTTGAAAATAATATGATGCGGTTGTTGTGAAGTTTAAAATGAGTTTGTTGGCAGCGTTATTGATATCGGTCGCCGCGTGCACCGAAACCACCATGATGCCCATGTCGCAGGACACATTCAAAGTTTCTTCAAATACGGAATGTGGACGAACAGAGGCACAAGATGCCGCTTTCAAACGGGCCGCCATTGAAGTGATAAATATGGGTGGGGATCGGTTCATAATTATGAATACTGCATCTGATTCAGAAACCAGCCTTTACTATGATAGCTTCATGGGGCTTACAACGTATACTACGGATCAGCATGATCTGATCGTCAAGAAACTAGAGCGTGGCAACCCACAATATTCAAATGGATTGTCTGCACGAGAGGTCCTCGGTGCTGATTGGCAGGCGTTGGTAGCTGAAGGTTTGCCTAATACCTGTGTGTAAACGAGCGGTGCGTGGAAACCACGCACCCTACGGATTAATACTCCACGCCCCTTTGCGCCTTAACACCTGATCTGAACGGATGCGCCAGCAGTTCCATCTCGGTGGCCAAGTCGGCGATTTCCAGCAACTCGGGTTTCGCATTCCGGCCAGTCAGAACCACGTGGGTCATCGGCGGTTTTTCCTCTTTCAGGAACTTCACCACGTCGGCTACGTCGATGTAGTCGTATCGTAGAGCGATGTTGATTTCGTCTAGCAGGACCATGGAATTCTTCTCGTCCAAAATCAGTTCTTTGGCCCTTTCCCATGCGGCTTGTGCCATTTCGATGTCGCGGGATTTGTCTTGGGTTTCCCATGTGAAGCCCTCGCCCATTGCATAAAACGGGCAGAGGTCGGAGAAGTGCTCGGTAATCAGCTTTTTCTCGCCGCTTTCCATGCCGCCCTTGATGAATTGCACCACGGCGCAGGGCATACCCCATGCGATGTGGCGGAAGATCATGCCGAAAGCGGCGGAGGATTTACCCTTGCCCTTGCCGGTGTGGACGATGACCAGCCCGCGTTCCTCGGTTTTGGAGGCCATGATTTTGTCGCGGGCGGCCTTCTTCTTGGCCATTTTCATGTTGTGACGTTCGGTATCTGCGGATTCGGTCATGGTCTTCCCCTTTTGTTTGACGGATAGCATGGCGGGTAGCACGGGCGCGCGCAATACGAAAAAGGGCGAGGCTTTGCGGCCCCGCCCTTTTGTTGGATTGTTGATTGGTTACTCGGCAGCTACCAGGGATTGGCGCACATCGGAGCCGAAGTGCTTGCTGTTCAATTTGGCCAGCAGCCAGATCATCGCGAACTGTGCGATCAAGGCGAGTGCTGTCAGCGCCCAGTAAACAAGGGAGTATTTGTCTACGAGGTGCGCGGCAACGAGGCCCTTGTTGATGAAGAACTGGAAGATCACGCTGAAGGCCACGCCCGGGCAAACGAGGGCGAAAGATCCGGGGGATTTGACCGTGCCTGTCACGAAGTGGGACATGTAGCCTTGGCGACGCAGCACCATAACGCCAAGCAGGGCAAATACGCCTTGGATGGACAGGGCTACGGTCAGCATCATCAAGGTTTCCGCCGATACGCTGTGAAGATCAAAGCTGACGTGCAAGCCGTGGTCTTGACGGATCAGGACGATCGACAGGATGGTTACGATAGGGATCACAACCAGCAGAGTTGGCGAGGTTTCTTTGGCGGCACCGTGTTTCATCATCGCCGCAAAGCCGAGGATCAGTGCGATGATCGCAAGAATCACCGAGGTTACGAAGAAGAAAGTCGAGGTAATCAGGCTGATGCCCTGAATAACCGGTATGGTGCTCATTGCGGCAGGGGCGGCCAGGCCGACACCGACCATGGCAAAGGCAAAAGCTGGCAGAAGCTGGGCGAAACTGTTGTTGTTCGCACGATCAAAGCCGCCTTCAACCAGTACGCGGCCAAGGAACTGCGCAAGATTGCGGAACCCGAGGATACCAACGGCGAGGAACGCCAGTATGGCAGGCACAAAGAGGTATTCAACAATGCCCCAGAGGCCCGGAACGAACACAAGACCAGCGATGAACAGCGCGTTGATGGACATAGCGAGCGCTAGTGCCTGTGCTTTGACTTGCGTCTGGGCGTTGGTTTTCTGGTGGTTGATGTAAGCGTCGGTCTTTTTGAAGATCGCAAATTCTTTGAGGTTCCAGAACAGCAGGCGCAGGTTCAGGTAAACAAAGTAGGCGATGGCGGCCATAGCCACGATAACCATACCCTGCCCGATTATGCCGGCTTTGGCGAAATACGCCATGATGTCTTCGAAGACCGGAACGGGGCGACCCGGATGCGGGACCCAGAACATCAAATACATAAAGAAGGTCGTTGCGAGGCCACCGGCACCAACCGAGGCGAGGAAGTAGAGCGGCGAATAGCGCTCCTGCATGTTTTTTGGCATTGTCAGCATTTTTAAAGCTCCTAGAAACACATTCGTGTTATTGCATATGGCTAGCCATCTAGGGGATATGGAATTGCAGATCAAGTATTCACATCATAAATATGTGGAATATGCACTTCTGTCGCAGTTAGCCTAGTCCGGCCACGGCGCGACTGTAAGCTCCGGCCAATATTCCAACGCATGTTTGCTTTTGGTTTCATGGGTTTGCCGGTTCGGACGCAAAGGGTTAGGCGTAATCCGGAAGGCGAAAATATCGCGCAAGCCGTATGGTGCGTAAAGATCAGGGTGACCGTTTTCCTCAAGACGCAAACCGACGCTATGGGTTTTGCATGCAAAGGCGTCAATAGCTTCGTCGACCGATCGAAAGGGAGGGATGGCATGGCCAAAATGCTGTCCGTACCAGATGTGCACCCGCGCCTGATTGCGTATTTGGACGGGCGGTACTTTGGGAAACCCCGTGGAGTTTTTGATTATGGCGTCCTCGGCCTCCCAACTGGTATCGGGATCGAAGTAAAACAGATCGATATCCTTGACCCCGTATTCTGGTGGGCGGCCTGTGAGATGGTTCCAGACCACGTTATAGAGCGCGCCCGAAACCAACCGCCAATTCGGCAGAGCGAGCTCTTGGGCGCGCCTGAGAGAGTCGCGTATGAAGGGGGTATTGGTGACTATGTCGAGGAATATCTCGCGCAGTTCCGGTTCTGAAAGCTGTGCGTGACGGAGGTGGTTCACTCCAACAAATCCGCTAGCATCGCCCTTGCCGAGTTGCTTCGAGGTTGCCAAAGCCCGCGATCAATCGCTTCCTGAAACTTCGCCGCCATTTCGCGCAGCGCCGCCGGGTTGGCGTCCTGCATGAATTCGCGCGTCGCGTCGTCCTCGATAAACGCCGTGTGGACCAGATCGAAATGGTGGTTCTTCACCGCCTTGGTCGTCGCAGCAAAAGCGAACATATAATCCACTGTCGCGGCCATCTCGAAGGCGCCTTTATACCCATGACGTTTCACCCCCTCGATCCATTTCGGGTTGACGACACGCGAGCGAATGACGCGCCCAATCTCTTCGTCGAGGGTGCGGATAACCGGCCGTTCAGGGCGCGAGTGGTCGTTATGGTAGACCTTCGGCGCCTCGCCCTGAAGGTGCTCGATAGCTGCCGCAACGCCGCCTTCGAATTGGTAATAGTCATCAGAATCGAGGATGTCGTGCTCGCGATTATCCTGATTGTGAACCACAGCTTCGGCTGCTCCCAGGCGGGTTTCCAGGTGTTCGCGTGCTCCTGCTCCCTCGGCCCCGCCGCCGTAAGCGTATCCGCCCCACGTCAAATATGCGTCGGCGAGATCGGCGGTATCATTCCAGATACGCTCGTCGATTAGCGCTTGCAGACCCGCCCCATACGCCCTCGGTTTGGAGCCGAAAATACGATATCCGGCGGCCTCACCCAGTTCGTCGACTTCGCGCCGATAGCGGCCCGCCAGCGGGTTCATGTCTTCGGGTTCGTCAATCTTCATCACCGCGCGCACGGCGCTATCGATCAGATCAATTTGTGCAGGGAAAGCATCGCGGAAGAAACCCGATATTCGTAGCGTAACGTCGACACGGGGGCGATCCAGAACCGACAGTGGAATGATCTCGAATCCTGTCACCCGACGGCTGGCATTGTCCCATTGCGGCTTCACGCCCATAAGCGCCAACATCTGGGCAATATCGTCGCCGCCCGTCCGCATATTCGACGTGCCCCATGCTGTCAGAACCATGGCGCGCGGCCAGTCGCCTTCGTCCTGCAAATGCCGTTCGATCAGGGCGTAGGCCGATTTCCACCCCAATTGCCACGCTGCTGGCGTAGGCAAGGTACGGCTGTCGACCGAATAGAAGTTCCGCCCCGTCGGCAAGGTATCCAGACGTCCACGGGTGGGAGCGCCCGAAGGGCCGGGTGCGACGAAGCGGCCTGACAGGCCTCTGAGGAGCGCCCCGATTTCTGCCTGCCCGCAGCTTCGCACATCCGGCAGCACCCGCGCGTGAATTTCTTCGACAACCGCACGCGTCGCTTTCCATTGTGGATCAGGCTCCAGCCCTTCGACTAGACGCCCCGAAAGCCACTCCAGCCGCTCGATCGTATCACCAAGGCTACGCCATGGATCGGCCGAGGCCGCCTTTAGCACTTTGGGGTGCGGCCCTTCAAAAGCGTCGCCCATCCGGCAATCGAGCGGGTCAAAATCCAGTTTTAAATCCGCCGCCAGCGCCCGCATCAGCGAGGCGTCGCCACCTTCCCCTTTTCCGCGCGGCACCCGCACCAGTGCTTGCACAAGGTCACGCTCCAGCCGACCAACCGGCGAGCTGCCAAAAATGTGCAATCCGTCCCTGATCTGGCTTTCCTTCAGCTCGCACAGGTAGTTGTCGAGATCTGCCAGACGCGTCGCGTCGTCCGCCTCTGGATCTATCCCCGCATCCTCGTCAATCCGTGTCGCCGCAGTCAGTCCCAGAATTTCCTTGCGCAAAAACTCTAGGCGGCGTGGATCCACTCCGGCAGCCTCGTAATATTCATCGACCAGCGCCTCCAGATCCTTCAGCGGACCATACGTTTCGGCTCGCGTCAGGGGTGGCGTCAGATGGTCGATGATCACCGCTTGCGCCCGCCGCTTGGCCTGCGTGCCTTCGCCCGGATCGTTGACGATGAATGGATAGAAATGCGGAGTCGCGCCGAAAACCACTTCGGGAAAACATTCGTCTGATAGCGCCAGCGACTTGCCCGGCAACCACTCCATATTTCCGTGCTTGCCCATGTGCACAATCGCGTTCGCACCAAACCGGTTCCGCATCCAGAAATAGAAGGCCAGATAGTTGTGAGGTGGCACGAGGTCGGGCGAGTGGTAGGTCTCCGTTGGATCGATGTTGTAGCCACGCGCCGGCTGCACCCCCACAACAACATTGCCGAAATTCAGGATTGAAAGCGCAAACTCGCCGTTGTCGCAAAATGGGTCAGCGTCGGCTACACCCCATTGTTCCTCGATCCGACGACGTGTCTCAGTCGGGAGCTTCGCATAGGCGGCATTATATTCCGACAGTGACAGACGTTCGCCGCCGGTACGCGCCACGCGGTCGGTCAGCCAGTTGGTCGGCCCCGCCTGAATGCGCGCCATCAAATCGGCGCTGTCTTGCGGCAAATCCTCGGTCGTATAGCCGGCATCAGAAAGCGCATTTAAAACGTTAATCGTCGCGGCGGGTGTATCCAGTCCGACGCCATTTGCCAGCCGGCCGTCCTTGTTGGGATAGTTCGCCAGCACCAGCGCAACCTTGCGGCCCAGCTCGGGCGTCGCGCCAAGACGCGCCCAGTTTGCTGCCAGTTCCGCCACAAACGCGATCCGTCCGCCGTGCGCGCGATAGCTGGAGATCAGACATTCGGTTGCTTCGTCGAAATAAGCCTCGCCCTTGAAGCTGACCGCGCGGGTCAGAATTCGGCCGTCAATTTCGGGCAGCGACACGTTCATCGCTATGTCGCGGGCAGACAGTCCGTTAAGGCTCTCTTCCCATGCCGTTTCTGTGCCACCTGCAAACACCACCTGAAACACAGGCGCGTCAGTTGCATCAAGCGGTGTGGGCTGATGCCCCTCCGCTCCGCTTTGCGGCGAAGACACCGCAAAACTTGTCCCGTTCAGAACCACCGCAGGCGCAGCCTGCGTGAACAA